>NZ_JAGHRL010000004.1:0-222546 GCF_017743815.1 Ruegeria sp. R8_1
AGGTCAAGGAACGCACCAAAAGTCATCTGTTTGATGTACACAGATTTCCTAAGAAATCAGTGAACCACTCAAACAGTGAAGCTGACACTCTATAATCGGCGCTACCGCTTACGCTACTTGAGCGCAGACATCGAACCTAAGAGCGCGATATACAGACATCCAATCCGTCGAAACGAACCAAACCGCCCACATATCTCTTCAGTTATCCATCAATGTCAAAGAACATAACACCCAGAGCCAAAAATCAGACCGTTGCGCCAATCAAATCAGCGCGCCCGCCTAATCAACAACCTCAGATGCCCCCGGTCTCTCCCGAGCGTCTCCGCCGCTACCGCCGCGTCCCAGCACCGCCTCAGCAGCGCCGGTGAAGGGGGTTCTAAGGTTTACCCAACAAAGCCGCAAGCAGAAAATTTGAAAAATGCGAAAAAACTCAGAATTTAAAACTTTTAACTTATTTTCAGCCACTTACCGCTAAAACCCGCTCCAAAACGAGAACCCGACACCAGCGTTTCACCGTGCAACCCAGTTTTTGCACAGGCTTACCCACAGACTCAGGCGGAATCGACCTGTCGGAATCGGCTGAACGGGTTCGACAGTGGCAGACGCAGGGCCAGAAGGCCCAGAATCACGCTCAGATAGATCAATGGCTCGATCTGGAAGCCCTTCGCCAGCATTACGTAATGCAGTCCACCCAAAATCGCGGCTGGATAGACCAGACGTTGCAAGACGCGCCAGCGTGGACCCAAACGGCGCACCGACAGATTGTTTGAAGTCACAGCCAAGGGCAGCAGCAGGAGGAACCCGGCCATGCCCACTGTGATGTAGGGACGTTTGAGGATGTCGGCCCAGATTTGGCTGGGCAGTTGCACATCCAAGACCAACCATACCAGCAGATGCAGACTGACATAGACAAAGGTCAGCACCCCCAAAGCCCGCCGGAACTTGATCAAGTTCAGCCCCGCAAACCGCCGCAACGGAGATACCGCAAGCACAGCAATCAACAACTGCAACGCCAGCTCGCCGTAGCGATGTTCCAGCGCCTCAATCGGATCAATACCCAGCCCTCCGGTCAGACCCTGATAGAACAGCCATGGTGCCGGGATCAGGCCCAGCAGATAGACGGCCCATACAGGCACCCGGCGGAGTATCTGGTTCACGGTCTGCATGCGCTTAGTAGTATTCCGACAGATCCATGCCTTCGTAAAGGCCGGCGACATCGTCCTCGTAGCCGTTGAACATCAGCGTCGGGATACGTTTCGAGAACAGCCCGCCGCCGATGGTACGCTCGGACGCCTGAGACCAACGCGGGTGATCCACATTCGGGTTCACATTGCTATAGAAGCCATATTCACGCGGGTTGGCCATGTTCCAGCTTGTCGGAGGTTCCACATCCGTAAGGGTGATCCGGACGATCGACTTGATCGACTTGAACCCGTACTTCCATGGAACAACCAAACGCAATGGGGCGCCGTTCTGGTTCGGGATCGGACGATCATAGATTCCCGTCGCCATGATCGTCAGCGGATGCATGGCCTCGTCCAGTCGCAAACCTTCACGGTAGGGCCAGTCCAGGACCGGGAATTGAACGCCGGGCATCTCATCCGGGCGATAGGCAGTCTCAAACGCCACATATTTGGCACCTTCCTGCACACCGGCCATATTCAGCAGATCAGCCAGTTCGAACCCGTTCCAGGGAACAACCATCGACCAGGCTTCGACACACCGGAACCGATAGATCCGCTCCTCGACTGTCATCTCGGACATTATGTCTTTGAAGTCGTATTCACCGGGGCGGTCCACCAGACCATCAATCTGAACGCTCCAGGGTTCGGTGACCAGCGTGTGGGCGTATTTCGCAGGATCATCCTTGCGGGTGCCGAACTCGTAGTAATTGTTGTAGGACGTGATCTCTTCCCAGGTGTTGGGCACCAGACCCTCGGCCGTCTCTTCGGCCGTACCTTTCTGCGCTATCCCCGCCAGGCCGACACCCGCGAGCCCGGCCATGACCTGCCGCCGGTTCATGAACATCGCCCTTGGGGTGACATCCGCATGTGTCAGTGTATTGGTCCAGCGACGCGCCATCTCTGTCTCCGTGATCGTTCTTTGTTAATTGTCAGTTAGTGCGCTCTTAGCACAGGACCAAGGCAACATGCGTCACGATTGGGAGACGAGGCTGTAACGAACCATCAGGCGGCGTAACTAAGGCTCAATACAATACTAAACGTCTAATCACTCATAGACTTCGGCTAAAAGTAGCCGCTTTTTCATACGAAATGTACATTTAACCCAACAGAACCTAGCGTCACCCTTGATATTGGCGCTAGCCAACCCGCAGCCCAGCCGCTTAAGTTTTCCCAAGGCGTGAAGGGACGGAGTTGAGATCACCCCAAGGCTGATCACGCAGATAGCGCCACAAAAAAGACGACGATATGATCGGAAAGGACGAGACATGAAAATGAAGCTGGTAGCTGGCCTGTCGCTGGCCCTGTTCATCGCGGCATGCGCCGAAAAAGAGACCTACCCAATCTCTGGGTGCGACTCGAATGAGACATTCCCCGTGACCTGCGAGGAAATTGGTGAGGATACCAATCTCGATGAGAACAACGCACAAGACCTGAATGCGTTGCCGAGCGGCACCTAAGATTTCCGATCCTTTGGCCCCTCTGGGTCATGCACGTATTCAAGAGCCCGCCATTCGGCGGGCTCTTGTCGTTTGCCGTCATTGAAATCAGTTGTTCGTTAGATGCACCGCTAACCAAAACGCACAGAACCGATCACGGTGAGTTGAAGCATCGTACCCCGAAACACTGCACCCTCTCCGACCGCTATCTTTACAACTGCTTCTCGCAAAATGCAGTCTGATCGGAAGGGGTCTTGTATGGATCCTTCGAAACCCGACAACCGGGACAGCCGAAAGGGAGAAGACAAATGTGTGACATCTGTGTGATGAACGCGGTCAAGGACCGGATGCTTTCAAGGCGGAGTTTCTTCAAAGCCGCCGCGGCCTCGGGCGTTGCAGTGGCAGCAACCAGCGCAACTGCGCCAATGGCGATGGCTGCCGGACACGGCACGGTCGAAGATATGACCCACACGATCAGCCCTGACTTTCCCACCTATTTTGGTGAGCCCGGCTACGCGTCCGAACAACTGTTCAATTTTGGCGACCACGGCTTCAACCTGCAACGCATGACTGTGAACGAGCACACCGGAACTCATATTGATGCGCCATTGCATTTCTCGGCGGATGGGGCAGCGGTGGACGAAATCCCGGTTACAGATCTCGTGGCACCGCTTTGTGTTGTCGATATCGCTGCGCGGGCGGCCGAAGATGCCGATACTCTACTGACCCCGGACGATCTGAAGGCGTGGATGGCAACCCACGGAGATATTCCAGACGGCGCCTGCGTTGCCCTATACTCTGGCTGGGCCGCCAAAGTCGACAGTGACGCCTACCGCGGATTTGACGGGCAGGCACAGCACTACCCCGGCTTTCATGTCGAAGCCGCTCAGATGCTGATCGAGGAAACGGGCGCGCGGTCGTTGGCTTCAGACACACTATCGCTGGATCACGGAATGTCGGCTGACTTTGCCACCCACTACGCCTGGCTGCCGACGGGCCGTTTCGGGATCGAAAACATCGCTGGATTGGACCGCGTCCCCGCTTCGGGCGCAACGCTGGTCATCGGAGCGCCGAAGCACAAAGGCGGCACAGGCGGACCCGCGCGCATTTTCGCGATGGTTTGAATGATAACGGTCGAAAAGGATCGAATTCCCGATCCTTTTCGGCACCGCCAATAAGCGGGTCTTGAACATCGAATAAACCTGCCACAATGTGCCGACTGCAACTCCAATCCCAGACATGTAGAAACCACGATATGATCACGACCGAGCGGATGATGAAGGCAACTGCCCTGCCTGAAGTGTCCGGACTATCCTTCGACGCGTTTTCCCAAAACGATTTGGTCAATCTGATCATGCAAAGGTCAGAGATCATTCATGACCAACCCCGCTCCGGCAGGATTAACCGCGCCTGGGCCGCCGGAAATCCCGAACCCGCCCTATCGCTTGTGCGGGATCACGGAACCGATCTGGCGCGCCGCGCTGCCGCAATTATCTATTTAGAGTATCTGGAACTTCGGGATACGATACAAAGCCTCGCCCCGTCATCGATTGCAGATATCGGCTGTGGTTATGCTATGTTCGATCTGTTTTTGTGGCAGGACCACAAGTGTCACCTGAACCTGATTGATTTAGAAACTACT
This sequence comes from Ruegeria sp. R8_1, assembly GCF_017743815.1. Classification (NCBI taxonomy): domain Bacteria; kingdom Pseudomonadati; phylum Pseudomonadota; class Alphaproteobacteria; order Rhodobacterales; family Roseobacteraceae; genus Ruegeria; species Ruegeria sp. R8_1. The sequence goes on from NZ_JAGHRL010000004.1 coordinate 4,263, forward strand.
ACAGAACGGCATTTCGGATACGCGGAAACCGGTGCGGCCTATTCCAATTTGTCTGTGGCGCGATCGTTCCTGATGGAGAACGGCGTCCGCGCCGGCGACATCACCTGCCTGAATCCCGGCTCAGACGAACTCTCATCAATCGGCACAGTTGATCTGGCGATGAGCTTTATCTCGTGCGGCTTTCACTATCCCGCGCAGACCTACGCAGGTTTTTTTCGCGACGTGGTCGAAGACGACGGTGCCGTCATTCTCGACGTGAGAACCCGCAAACTCCGCGAAGGTTCTGCGTTTCTGGAAACCTTGGGTCAGGTTTCTTTACTTGTGGATGCGGCGCAAGGTGGTGCGAAACGGCTGATTGTCCGAAAAGATCCGTAGGTTTATTGCGTGGGCAGCTTTGGCGCTCGGGCGCGAAAGAACACGATCGTTTATCTGGGCAACAAAACACATACTTTCGCAAACGAAAAAGACCTACCGAATGGGTAGGTCTTTTAAGGCTTAAAGCTCAGTGCACGACCGCATCATCCGGCCTTGGACGATCCGATGTTCCCAACCGGTCTCCAATAATAAGGCCGTCTGAGCCCGCAGTAACCGGGACGGTCTCACCATCCTTGATCTCACCAGCCAGCAATGCTTCGGCCAGCGGATTCTGAAGCGCGCGTTGGATCACACGTTTCAGCGGACGGGCACCAAAGACCGGGTCATAGCCTTCATCGGCCAGCCATTGCTTGGCACCATCGTCCAGCGCCAGCTCGATCTTGCGGGCAGCCAGCCGTTTTTGCAGACGTGCCATCTGGATGTCGACGATGCCATCCATGTCAGCCCGCTTGAGCCGGTCAAAGATGATCGTCTCGTCCAGACGGTTGAGGAATTCGGGCCGGAAATGGGCCCGGACCGCATCCATCACATCGCGCCGCGCCTGCGCGCTGTCGGCTCCTTCAGGCAACTGACTCAGCGCCTGAGATCCAAGGTTCGACGTCAGGATGATCAGCGTCTGCTTGAAGTCGACGGTGCGGCCCTGACCATCGGTCAAAACGCCATCGTCCAGAACCTGCAACAGCACGTTGAACACATCCGGATGCGCTTTTTCGACCTCGTCAAACAGCACGACCTGATAGGGCCTGCGCCGCACGGCCTCGGTCAGCACACCGCCTTCATCATAGCCCACATAGCCCGGAGGGGCACCGATCAGACGGGCCACCGCGTGTTTCTCCATGAACTCGGACATATCGATGCGCACCATCGCGTTGTCATCATCGAACAGGAAATTCGCCACGGCCTTGGTCAGCTCGGTCTTACCCACACCGGTCGGCCCGAGGAACAGGAACGAACCCAAGGGGCGGTTCTCGTCATTCAGACCAGCCCGCGCACGGCGCACGGCGTTGGCGACGGCGGTGACGGCTGCATCCTGCCCGATCACGCGGGAATGCAGATCGTCTTCCATCCGCAGCAGCTTTTCGCGCTCACCTTCCAGCATCTTGGCGGTGGGGATTCCGGTCCAGCGTTCGACAACGGATGCGATCTGCGCGGGCCGCACGGTTTCTTCGGCCATCATCGCATTGCTTTCGGCATTCTCAGCGTCGGTCAGCTTTTTCTCAAGTTCTGGGATCACGCCATAAGACAGCTCACCGGCTTTTGCCAGATTACCTTCGCGCTTGGCGATCTCAAGATCGGCACGAGCCTTTTCAAGCAGTTCTTTCAGATCACGTGCGCCTGCGAGTTTATCGCGTTCCGCCTGCCATTGGGCGGTCATCTCGGCGGATTTCTCCTGCAGATCGGCCAGATCCTTTTGCAAGGTTTCCAGACGGTCCTTCGACGCCGCGTCATCTTCCAGCTTCAGCGCCTCTTCCTCGATCTGCATCTGCAGGATCTGGCGATCCAACTGGTCGAGTTCTTCGGGCTTCGAATCCACCTCCATCCGCAATCGCGATGCGGCCTCATCGACAAGGTCGATGGCTTTGTCGGGCAGGAACCGGTCGGTGATATAGCGATGCGACAAGGTCGCGGCCGACACCAGCGCCGAGTCGGAAATGCGCACACCATGGTGCAGCTCATACTTTTCCTTGATGCCGCGCAGGATGCTGATCGTGTCCTCGACCGTCGGCTCTTGCACCATCACGGGCTGGAAGCGACGCGCGAGGGCCGCGTCTTTTTCGACGTATTTACGATACTCATCCAACGTGGTCGCGCCGATACAATGCAGCTCACCCCGGGCAAGCGCAGGCTTGATCAGGTTGGCCGCATCCATTGCGCCGTCGGATTTACCAGCGCCGACCAGTGTGTGCATTTCATCAATGAACAGGATGATCTCACCAGCGGCCTCGGTCACTTCGGTCAGCACAGCCTTAAGGCGTTCTTCGAACTCACCACGGTATTTCGCGCCGGCAATCAGCGCGCCCATGTCGAGCGCAAGCAGTTTTTTGTCCTTCAGCGATTCCGGCACGTCGCCATTGACGATGCGCAGGGCCATGCCCTCGGCAATCGCGGTTTTACCCACGCCGGGCTCACCGATCAGAACCGGGTTGTTCTTGGTCCGTCGCGACAGAACCTGCATCGAGCGGCGGATTTCCTCATCCCGCCCAATGATCGGGTCGATCTTGCCCTCAGCCGCCGCCTCGGTCAGGTCACGCGCGTATTTCTTGAGCGCGTCATAGCCTTCTTCCGCCGACGCGGTGTCGGCAGTGCGGCCTTTGCGGATATCGTTGATCGCCTCGTTCAGTTTCTGCGCGGTGACGGCACCGTCTTCCAACGCCACCTTGGCTTTCGATTTCACCATGCACAGCGCCATAAGAATGCGCTCGACCGGGACAAAGCTGTCGCCTGCCTTGGTCGCGATTTTCTCTGCCTCATCTAAGACTTTGGCAGTCTGGCCGTCCAGATAGACCTGTCCTGTGTCGCCTTTGACCTTTGGAATACGCGCCATCGAGGCATCAAGCGCATTCACGACTCGGCTGGGCGCACCACCGGCCCGCGTGATCAGGTTGCTGGCCAGTCCCTGATCGTCATCCATCAATGCTTTCAGCAAATGTTCGGGCGTCAGACGCTGATGCTCTTCCCGCATCGCAATAGTCTGCGCCGCCTGCACGAAACCCCGTGCCCGCTCGGTGAACTTGTTCAAGTCCATAGTCTTCTCCTTTTCCAAGCGCCCTGTGTCGATGCGCCCGCTTGGCGGCACGCTTCTGATCTGGGCCTCACATTCAATCTGGGAAATATCTGTCCCGGTTCAAGAGGTCGAAACGCTATTTCCGCCCTACCTGCGCGGAACCGAATAGACAGTGTATCCCCCGGTTTCAGCCACTTCTCGCGCGCCATACATCTGGACCAGAGATTGCGCCGCTTCACCACCTGTTGGACAGGATACCAGATCAGCGGCATCATCCAGAAAATCAATTGTAAACGCAGTCTCACCTGTGATTTGACAATCATCATCGGTCGAACGATAGCCCCGCAAAAGCCGCAGGTTGTCGTTAGTGGGAGTCCTTACGACAGTGTCAGCGGCCTCGGTTTCCAATGGCATATCCTGACATCCTGTCAGCAATACGATGATTACGGCGGGTGCAAACTGTTTCACTTTGAATTCCATTCCTTCAATCCGCGCACATTATACCACATCTGGTAAATTCTGCCGTGACCTGAATCACCTACTCGTCCCACATGGACAGAACCTTGCAAACCCGCTAGGACGCAGACGTTTGCCAAAAACGGAGCGCCCCATGTCCGACGACCGCCTTATCGTAGCCCTAGATGTCCCCAACGCCCTGCAGGGTTTGGCCATGGCCGAAAGGCTGGGCGACAGCGTCTCTTTCTACAAGATTGGTTTGGGCATGCTTACGGGCGGCGGGCTGGCACTGGCCAATGAGCTGAAACAGGATCACGGCAAGCGCATCTTTCTGGATATGAAACTGTTCGACATCGGCAATACCGTCGAAAACGCGGTACGTGGGCTGGCGCAGTTCGATCTGGATTTCCTGACTGTTCATGGCGATCCCCACGTGGTGCGCGCCGCGAAAGAGGGCGCCTCGGGCAAGGATCTGAAAATCCTCGCCGTGACCATTCTGACCTCTCTGAACCGCGATGATCTGGATGCCAGCCTGTTGAAGGATGGCGACGTGCAGGAACTGGTCGTCGAACGCGCGGCAAAGGCGTTTGAGGCCGGGGCAGATGGCGTCATCGCCAGCCCGCAAGAGGCCGCGCTGATCCGGGCCTTGCCACAGGCCAAAGGTCGCCTGATTGTGACCCCAGGTGTGCGTCCGGCAGGTGCTGCGCTTGGCGATCAAAAACGCGTCGCCACCCCAGCGACCGCGATCGGTGACGGTGCGGATCACATCGTGGTCGGCCGCCCAATCTATCAATCTGACGACCCGAAAGCCGCCGCCGAGGCGGTTCTTGCCGAGTTAAATTCCTTGACACGGCACTAATCGCGGACGTCAGAAACCGCTGAAAAACCCGGTTTTTGTCAGCCAAATAGTTGACCTAGCGTAACTTTTAATGAAAACCGCGCCAAATCGTCCCTGTGCCCGAAAACACACATGAAAACTGCCTGTTTTCCTTGTGTGAACTCGATCCTATCGAAACCACTGATTTTCAGCGAATCTGGTCCCGTGATACTCCCCGCGGACCGTCTCTTCCTGAGGTCCGTCACCTCCCCCCGCAACGCGCGGGGGGTCTTCTTTTCCATCAAACAACCACGCGGCGGGGTTTTTCTTGACCAATTGGGTGGTATATTCAAACCCCGCAAATTGATCGAATGAGAGACGGGAAAACCGCATGCCCGGTCTGTGCCGAGACTGCCTGACCACTGTGACGGACGACCGCCGCTGCTCTGCCTGCGGTAGTCCGCGTATCAAGACGCATCCTGAACTGTTTGATCTGACCATCGCGCATATGGACTGCGATGCGTTCTACGCTTCGGTCGAGAAACGCGACAACCCTGAACTTGCCGACAAACCCGTCATTATTGGCGGCGGGAAACGCGGCGTCGTGTCGACGGCCTGCTATGTGGCGCGTATTCGCGGAGTGCGTTCAGCGATGCCCATGTTCAAAGCCCTGCAACTGTGCCCCGATGCTGTGGTCATCAAACCCCGCATGTCGGTTTATGCAGAAGTCTCGCGTCAGATTCGGGCAATGATGGACGAGTTGACCCCAGTCGTCGAACCTTTGTCATTGGACGAGGCGTTCATGGACCTGTCCGGCACCCAGCGACTGCATAGTGCACCACCCGCCGTGATGCTGGCGCGCCTTGTGAAACGGATGAAAGATGAGCTGGGCGTGACTGGTTCAATCGGGCTTTCACATAACAAGTTCCTTGCCAAGGTCGCATCCGACCTCGACAAACCACGTGGCTTTTCCGTAATCGGCGAGGCCGAGACAGCTTCGTTTCTGCACGACAAGCCCGTCCGGCTGATCTGGGGAATCGGACCAGCTGCACAAGAATCGCTCGAGCGCGCAGGGATTCGTACATTCTCGGACCTGTTGCGCTGGGATCAGGAGGCCCTGACAGCCAGATTCGGCGCGATGGGGTATCGATTGTGGCATCTGGCCCGAGGACAGGACAAGCGCCGCGTTTCTACCCATGAACCGATGAAGTCCATCAGTAATGAGACCACCTTTTTCGAAGACACGGCCAGCCTGGACATACTTGATGGTCATCTGTGGCGCATGTCCGAAAAGGTGGCGGATCGTGCCAAGGCCAAAAGTCTGGCTGGCAGGGTCGTGACCCTCAAGCTGAAGAAAGCCAATCACAAGATTATCACCCGCCGTATCTCGTTACGTGACGCGACGCAGATTGCCGATCGCATTTACCGCACGGCCCGCAGTTTGTTCGATCAGGTCGGAGATCAGGGGCCCTATCGCTTGCTTGGATGTGGTCTGTCGGATTTGTGCCCCGAGGATCAGGCCGATATCACGGGCGACTTGCTGGACCCCGGCGCAGCGCAGCGGTCGCAGGCCGAACGCGCCACAGATGAAATCCGTCGCAGATTCGGACATGATGCTATCTTGAAGGGGCGTTCTTTGCGCTGATTTTATTCGGCCGCAAGGCGCAGAGGCTCTTCACCGATCAACGCAATTTCGCCAATGACCTGCCGCAACAGCTCGCGAAAGGCGGTGAAATTCCCGTTTGGCTCAATCCGAGTTTCATCCATGTAAAGCGAACGGTCTATTTCGATCTGCACCGCGTGCTGATCGCGCGCGGGTCGACCATAGGTCTGCGTCACATACGCCCCAGCAAAGGGTGCGTTTCGCGCCACTGTCAGACCAGCGGCCACAAACGCGGCTTCGATACGGTCCACGACTTCGCCAGAGGCTGCGGCGCCAAACCTGTCCCCTAACACAATCTGAGGGCGTGAATTTGCGGTGCCGGCCATGGCCACAGCTTCGTGCGGCATCGAATGGCAATCCACAAGGATCGCCTGCCCGAACGCCTTGTGCGATTCGGCCAACAATGCCTTGAGACGCGTGTGATATGGTCGCCAGCAGGTGTCGATGCGCAGCCGCGCCTCGTCCATTGTCAGCTTACCGCGATAAATCGCGCGACCATTCGCAACCACCCGGGGAATTACGCCCAGCCCCGAGGACACGCGCGGATTGTGCCCCTGCCGACGCGCGCCTTCCACAAGCGCCGGATCCAACTCCTCGGCACTGCGGTTAAGATCCAGATAAGCCCTTGGCTTTGTCGCAGAAATCAGCGGCGCTCCAAAATCCGAAGCGGGTGCGAACAACTGATCCACGAACGCATCCTCAGAGGATCGAATCACGTCGCGGCTAAGAATGGTCCGCTCCATCAGCTCCTTGGGGTAGTTCCGGCCGCTATGCGGGGAAGCAAAGACCACACAAGACGTGCGCTTGGCAGGCATATCCAATACATAGGCGGCGTTCGGCATGGTGGCTCCTTGGTTCGGTCTGAACATAGACCGGAAAATAGTTATACCAAACCCCTTGAACCCCTTTGCGACTCCTTTTATAGACCCCGCTACCGGCGCGGGGTTCCGCGCCCCATTTCGTTATGGGGCAGGGCACGCAAAGGTAAAGTGGGCGGTTAGCTCAGCGGTAGAGCACTTCGTTGACATCGAAGGGGTCACAAGTTCGATCCTTGTACCGCCCACCATGATTTCACTGTCCCGGGGCTCCGGGACACCCGATTAACCCAGGCGCTGGCCACGTCTTTGATGAAGGCGCCGCAGATTGGAGACAGACCCATGAAGGTCAAGAACTCGCTCCGCTCGCTCAAGAACCGGCACCGTGATTGCCGCATTGTGCGTCGCAAAGGCCGCGTCTACGTGATCAACAAGACGCAGCGCAAGTTCAAAGCTCGCCAGGGCTAAGAACTGCACAAATCGAATTCAGGGAAACCGCGCCGTTTGGGTGCGGTTTTTTTGTTTTCAAATCGCATGTTGCGTTGATTTCCCGCTTAGCTGGTCGCTTGCATGTTTCAGATACTCACATTCCCTCGACGCGATGTGAGTTGGCAGCGCCCCCTTTGTCTGCGCAGCATCCTGCAGTCGCAGAATGAGATAGGGAATTCGCTATGACAATCAAACGCCGCCAATTCGTACAGCTTGGGCTTGCTTCGGCAGCCGCTCTGACACTGGGAACACCTTCTGTATTTGCCGCAGGCAAGGAACGCACCGGCAGCCTTTCCGGCCGCAGCGGCTATAAGGTGAAAGGAACGGTTTCCGTTTCCGGCGACACCGTCACGCTCAAAAGCGATTATGTCTTCGACCCCAGCAAGAACCCGCCGGACATCAAAATCGGCTTTGGCAACGGCGAGAAATACGCGAAGGGCTCCAAGATTCACGACAAGCTGACCGTGAAAAAGGGCGAAGCCTCATTCAAGATCCCTTCGGGCATCGATGTCTCCAAGTACAACGAGCTGTATATCTATTGTGAGAAATTCACCGTGATTCTGGCCGTCGCGCCACTCAGCTAATTCTCGCCTTGCGCTGTTTGAAATCCGCCTGCATGCGTGGGCGGGTTTCTTTTTTGCCCGGCTTTGCGGAGGGCGAACATGTACAGTCAGGATTCCTTTTTCGATCTGTCCGCTTGGGGACAGGTCGGGCTTGTCTTCATCAGCCTCACTCTGTTTCTGATGATGGTGCTTTTGGCACGGCGCTGCCTGAGAAGTTTGCCGATATGGGCAAGGTTTCTGGGGGCGCTGATCCTTTTCTGGGTGTTCGTGTGGGCCTCGCCGCAGGTTTACTACATGTATTATCGCATGATCATTCCGGATTTGCCGCTGCAATGGGTCATCTGGCCACCAAAAAACGCCGTTATCCCCTTTGAAATGTTGCTTTTTTCGCACCAGCAAAACCTCAGCGCACATGGGCAGGGTATACTCGGATGGGCTATTATTCTGGCCGCTGTTTTGCAACGTAGACACCCTTAACGCCTTCCGGATGTTCCCCACGTCAAGGTCAGTGCGTTGCACCTTTCCAGCAGCGGCCATTTTGACCAACTAATTTTGTCAGTTTTTCTTGCATCCCCGCCAGAATCGTTTAATTGACCAAATCAGTCGGGTTATTGCCCGCCACGACATTCAAAGTTGGGACACATGATGCTGAAATCCTCCACTTGTATTGCTGCCGCTCTGACGGCCCTTATTGCGACCTCTGCCGCGGCTGAGGGCGAGCTGAACCTCTATTCCTCGCGCCATTATGACACCGACGAACGCCTTTATTCGGATTTTGAAGAGGCCACTGGCATCACCATCAACCGGATCGAAGGCAAGGCTGATGAGCTGATCGCCCGAATGGAAGCCGAAGGCGCGAACTCACCTGCCGACATTCTATTGACCGTCGACACTTCTCGCCTTGCCCGCGCCAAGAACGCAGGCATCCTGCAAGCGATCGACAGCGCCGTTCTGGAAGAGCGTATCCCTGCCAACCTGCAGGACGAAGACAACCAGTGGTACGGTTTCTCACAACGCGCGCGGATCATCTTCTTTGACAAAGCCGACGTCGCGAACCCGCCGGCAAACTATCTGGATCTGGCCAAGCCGGAATACAAAGGTCTGGTCTGCATCCGGTCGTCCAGCAACACCTATAACCAAACGCTGCTTGCTGCGATCATCACCAACCATGGTGCCGAAGCGGCGAAAACCTGGGCCGAAGGCGTTGTCGCCAACATGGCACGCGACCCCCAGGGCGGTGACACCGATCAGCTGCGCGGGATTGTCTCGGGTGAATGCGAGATCGCCGTTTCCAACTCTTACTACTTCGCCCGCGCACTGCGTAAAGACGTGAAGGGCCTGAGCGCGGATATCGACATGATTGGCATTCAGTTTCCCGCACAAGACGCGGAAGGCGCCCATATGAACCTGTCAGGTGCCGGTATCGCAGCCAATGCGCCGAACAAAGAGAACGCAGTGAAGTTCCTTGAATACCTCGCAGGCGAGCAGGCACAGGTTTACTTCTCGAACGGCAATGATGAATTTCCCGCGGTCGAAGGTGTCGCACTGGCCGACAACGTCGCTTCGCTGGGTGAGTTCAAAGCGGATACGGTGAACCTGTCCGAAGTTGCCAAGAACATCCCCGAAGCGCAAAAAATCTTCAACGAAGTTGGCTGGCAATAATCCTCTAGACCAGACAACGGAAAGGGCGCGGTTTTCCGCGCTCTTTTTTGTTGTATTATAATAAAATTCATAAATAATCTCATAAAAGGAAATGATTCTCATATTTGATAAATGCTGGATGATCTCTCGAACCGCCTTGCTAACCGATTAAACGAGCTGCGCCTGATGCGCGGTTGGTCCTTGGACCAATTGGCAGAACGCAGCTCTGTCAGCCGCGCCACTTTATCCCGGCTCGAAAAAGGGGGCGTGAGCCCGACCGCTGAAACGCTCGGCCGGTTGTGTGCCGCCTACGGCTTGCCCATGTCGCGCCTGTTGATGATGGTGGAAGACAGCTTTGCACCACGGGTTCCCTTGGAACGTCAACCTGAATGGCGCGACCCTGAAACCGGGTTCACGCGCCGGTCGGTTTCGCCCCCGGCCACCGGTTTGAGCGGTGAGGTCATGGAGGGGCACCTGCCGACTTCGACAGTTATCACCTATGACGCACCCCCGAAGCCAGGACAGGAACACCATCTGATCATGCTGGACGGCGCTTTGACGCTGACAGTGGACGGCGCGGCGCACGACCTGACGGCCGGGGATTGCCTGCGCTATCACCTTTCCGGTTCGACCCGGTTTGAAACCTCATCCAAGCGCGGTGCGCGTTACTTGTTGGTGCTGATATGATCGAACGTTTGACCTCATCGGATCTGGACGGTGCATTGGACGATTTGACGGGTATACTGCACGCCTGTGTGCATGACGGTGCCAGCGTAGGATTCATCCTGCCCTTTCCGCCTGAACAAGCACGCGCCTATTGGCTAAACCATGTATGGTCCGGTGTTGCCGGGAACGAGCTGGATCTATTTGCGGTCCGCAACGCCCAGCATGTCTTGGGGACGGTTCAACTGATCCCGGCCAAAATGCCGAACCAACCGCACCGGGCCGATGTCGCTAAACTGCTGGTGCATCCGAATGCCCGCCGCCAAGGACTAGGGCGCGCTTTGATGGCCGCCTTGGAAGAGCGCGCTGCTCAACTCGGGCGCAATGTGTTGGTTCTGGACACGCGCAGTTCAGACCCGTCGCTGCGACTGTATCAAAGCCTTGGCTTCCAGATCGCCGGCGAGATTCCGAACTATTGCCGCAACCCGTTCGATGACCGGCTGGAACCCACAACGTTCATGTATAAAAACCTGCACTAGGCGCTGGTTTTCCGGACATTTGCGGCAAAGCAATAGCCGATCCCGTGAACGGTCTTGATAAAGGCCGGCGCGGCGGGATCAGCTTCGATTTTCTTTCGCAGACGCATGATATGGACGTCGATGGTCCGGTCTCCGACGACGATGTCGCGCCCGCGCGCCTTGTCCAGCAACTGATCGCGCGAGAACACCACATGAGGATTGGTGACAAAGGCCAACAGCACCTCGAATTCGGTAGTGGTCAGTGGTGTGACCTCGGGCGCGCCGGACGCGGTCAGGGTCCGCTCGTTCACGTTCAGCACCCAGTCCCCGAAGGTGATCGTTTGGGACTCGGCCCCGCTGGTGGGTTTGTCGTCGGGTTTTGACCGACGCAGCACGGTACGGATGCGGGCCAGAACCTCGCGCGCCTCGAACGGTTTGGTGATATAGTCATCCGCCCCAAATTCCAGCCCGACGACCCGGTCGAAAATCTCATCCCGGCCGGAGACCACAATAATTGGAATGTTCGAGTTCATCCGCAACTCGCGCGTGATGTCGAACCCGCTGCGGCCGGGCAACCCGATATCCAGCAGGATCAGATCAACTTCGGCCCGCGCCAGAACAGCATCCATCGCATCGCCATCGGCCACGCACGTGACTGCGCAGCCCTGCTTTTCAAGGTAGCGCTGCAGAAAAGACGTGATCTGCGGGTCGTCGTCGACCACAAGGATATGTTCTTGAACCATATTCGAGTCCGGGCGGGCGTAGTGGGCTGGCGCGGAACTGTTGTAGCCGCAGCCCCCCGACACTTGCAAGAACGAGCTCTGCCCCGACATCAGAACCGCAGGAAAGACAAGCTATGGCCCTGCGGCAAGGCTTCGGTTTCCGCAGGGATCACCGCCAGCCCATCCGACTGGGCCAACAGCGCAACACGTCCGCTGTAGGACGCCGCCATCAGGCGCAGACGCGGTGTTCCGTCAGGCTCTGCCCCCTCGATCACAACGGGGCGGTATTCCTGACGACCGGCCCGGCGGCTCAGTGGCTCGGCCAGAACCGCCTGTTCCGGGGTCTGAGCCGCGTGATGCAAACCGGCGCGCCGCGCCATCATGTGCGATCCGACAATCTGCCATGTGACATAGGCCGAAACCGGATTGCCCGGCAGCCCAACATAAAGCGCATCCCCACGCCGCCCGAACATTATCGGCTTGCCCGGTTTCATCGCCACTTTCATCACATCCGGCTTGCCGCCGATGGCCTCGAACAGACGCGGCATGTGGTCTTCATCTCCGACCGATACGCCGCCCGTGGTAATGATCAGATCAGAGCTGTCGCAAGCCTCTCGCAGCACCTGTTCCAGCTTGGCGGGGTTGTCCTCGACCGGGCCTTTGTCGGTCAGGGCGATCCACGGCTTGTCCAGCAGCGCCCGCAGCATATAGCGGTTCGAGTTGTAGATCTGTCCCGGTCCCAACGCCTCGCCGGGTTGTTGCAGCTCGCTACCGGTGGAAAAGATCGTGACTTTCAGCTTGCGATAAACCGTGACCTCGCCATAGCCGGACGATGCCAGCGCGGCGGCCTCGCGCGCGGTGATCTCACAACCACGGCGCAGGATCGGGGCGCCAGCCTTCAGGTCTTCGCCCACACGGCGGATGTGCTGGCCTGGCTTGGGGCGGCGCGAGAACCGAATGCCTTGGGCGGTGGCATCACAATCTTCCTGCATCAAAATGGCGTCGAAATCCGGCGGGACCGGCGCGCCGGTGAATATCCGCAGCGCACTGCCCGCAGGGGCGTCATGCGCGCCGCTATCCCCGGCAGCGATCCGTCCCGCGACGGGCAGTTCAAACAGCGGACCATCGCCCAAATCGGCAGTGCGCACAGCATAGCCATCCATGGCCGAGTTATCAAAAGCGGGCATATCCACCTTGCTGGTGCAATCCTCGGCCAGCACCCGCCCAATAGCGTCAATCAGCGGCAGGGTTTCCGTTTCGGTGATCGGGTCGGCCACCGACAGGCCCTTGGTCAGGGCCTGGGAAACCGTCAGAAACATATGAGCCTGCCGATCGCAGGCGCAGCCATCAGCCATTTTGAGCCTCCAGATATGTAAAGAGTTCCTCAAACTCCGCGCGTTCCGCCTCACCCAGATTGGGCAGGTGGGCGCGGGCGTCTTCGAGATTTGCGTTGGGGTCGCCCACCACCAGCAGCATAACCATGCCGTGCCGGCCATGAACGCGGCAGCGAATGCCATAGACACCCTCATGCTCGAAGGTCAGATCCAGCTCGGGCTTGCCGCGAATTTCGAAACTGCGTGCGTCCTCGGGGGTCATCGGACGGATGGATGTCACCGTGTGCCGCCCGGTCGAGCCCTTGAACCGCACCGTGGAACCAGCGGGCACTTGCAGGAACTTGGGTTCGAATCGAAACGCATGAGCCGGGGTGTCTGCATTCAGGTCAATGATCTGGTGAACGACGGCAACCTCGGGAAGGTCATCGGCATAAAGGGCGGGAGCAATAGTCATTGCGCCCGCCAGTATCGCTGCAGCCAGTTTCAGCGAAATGCTCATCTGTCCCTCCGGGCAGTCAGGCTGCCCGTGCAGGTTCCCCCAACAGGTCAGCCAATGCGTTTATCATCACCGGCCATTGCGCGCGGCGGTCTTCGTCGCGCAGTTCGGCCAGCAGTTCGCGGCCAATGGACACGATCGCGGGGGCGCTGTCCTTGACATAGGTCACTATCCGCTGTTCGGGGTTGGCCAGCAGGAAGGGTACGATGGCCGCCCCTGCCTGATCCGGCGCGGTTTCCGACAGCAGCCGCATGGCTGCCTGACGGACAGGGGCCGAGACATCATCCAACAGGCTGCGCGCCACGTCAGGCGTGCCGTCCCATCGGGTCAGGATATGCATGGCGTCGATGCGGAACGGCGTATCGCCGGTTTTCACCATCGCACGCAGCTTACCCCGCAGCGCGTCCTGCGGTGGCAGATCCGCCTGTTGCAGCAGCTTCAATGCTTGCAGAGAAAGCGCGGAGTCCGTGTGCGACAACCCCTTGGTGATCAAATCGACCAGCTGCTCTTGATCCAACTCCGCACCATGGCGCGCGACGGCCACACCCAGCGCGGCAAACGCCTGCTGCGCGATTTCGGTTTCCGGGTCTTGCGCAATCTGCGCCAGCATGACCTGCATTCCCTTGACCTCGCCCAACAGGCGGATGGCGGACATGCGGGTTTCACGCTGCAGCGCATCGGCATCGTCGTCCAGTGCGACGCGGCGGCGCTTAGGATGACGGGTTGCCTTGGCCAGCAGCGCCTGTTCGCGGGGGGTGAGGGGTTGGACCTCATCCTCTTGCGCTTCCTGTGTCATCTCGGCGGCAATGGCGTCATGGCCAAGAATTGCTCCGAGGCTTGAGGTGGGGCCATTCTCGCCGCCCTCGGAGACGTCCAACCCGGCCTCTTCCAGCGCGGCGATGTCGGTTTGCGGGGTCTCTTCAGGTTCCTCGTCTGCGGCCACAGGCATCGGGGCCAGAGCAAAGGACAACAGCAACTCGCGCCCTTGTTGCTGGTTCACATGCGGACGGTCGGCATCCGTGACGATCATCGCCAGCGACGCAACGGCCTTCAACCGCACTGACCGGAACGGCGCGCGGCAGGCGCGTTGCAGCCATTCTGCCGCCTCACGCAGGGGCGAGGTCGCCAGTGCATCGACGATTGCCCATTGCAGGCGCTCGGCCTTCAGATCATCGGCATCGACCGAGAAAAGCGCATTGAGCCGATCCGCCACCAATTCCGGAGCCAGCGCCGCCAGCAGGCCCAGCGCCTGCGCGGACACTTCGGGCTGTTGACCGGTGGCGAGGAAATCCAGCACTTGCCAGCGCAGATCGTCCTGATCGGCAATCGGCGTGGTGCGATCCAGGCGATCCAACAGCGCCAGTTGCACTTTGGCACCGGGATCGCGCATCATACGATCCAGCAGTTCGGGTTCCGAGAACCCGGCCTGGTTCAGCGCCGCGATGCGGATGTCTTCGACCGCGTCCGTCAGCGCCTGCTCGACCAGCGCAGCATCACCCGGCATCAGTGCTTCATATGCAATCAAGCGCACGGCCCCGTCCTTGTCGGTGGTGGCTTTGCGCAGGATGGCTTCGGCCTCCGCTCCACCAATTGAAGCCAAGGTACGTAACGCGCGGTGGCGCAAGCGGCGGTTCGAGGATTGGGTGAAAACGCCCAGCGTCGGCACCGAAGCCTCACCAATCCGGCCCAGCGCCTCGCAAGCCACATCGCCCAGCTCCTGCCCGTCTTCGTCCATCAGGGCCATGACGATGGGTTCAATCGCCGCCACATCGCCCATCCGGCCCAGCGCTTTGATCGAGGCGATCTGGGTGTCCAGCCAATCGTCCCATTCGTCCTGGTGCAGCTCGTCCTCGTCCCATGTGATGTCCTCGCCGCGCCCGGTGACGAGGGTGCGCAGATAGGGGGCAGCGTCTTCGGATTTCAACTCGGCCAGAGCCGTGACGCAGGCCAGTTTGACCTCGCCACACGGATCGTGGATCAGGTTTTCCAGCAGTTGCGGTGCTGCGTCCTGAACGCCCAGCGCGCCCAGCGCTTGGGCGGCGTCCTGCCGGACGTCTTCGTCGTCATCCAACAGCGCTTCGACCAAGGCCGGGCTATTGGCGGCGCCAATGGCACTCAGGGCCTGAATGGCGCGCAGGCGGATCACGTCATATTCGGATTTTGCGTAGTCAGAGAACAGGCTGGTGGCCTCATCACGCAGGGCGGTATCGGAATGCATGTTCATATCGGGTCTGCCATGTTTTGCGGTTGGGCGGGGTTGGGTGAAAGTGGAAGGCAGGTTTCCCAACCGAAGCCTGCCTTCCAGTTGGGCCGGGGACGCCCGGCCCATGGTCCCTTCTGCAGTGGGACCAGACCCGAGGGGCGGCATGGCGACCGCCCCTCGGAAAGCCGTCAGGCGATGTCGCGCGGCGCGAAGGACATCGTACGGAACGAGGTCTTGTAGGGGCTCGGCCCCAGTTTCCGCAGCTTGGCAACGCCCATCTTGTAGTTGTAGTTGCCACTGATCCAGTCGACGATCCGGCCCTCAAGCGCGTTCGCAGGCTGCTGCATGTGCAGGAAGTCCATGTAAACCACGCTTTTCTTGATGGCGGGCGTGACCATGGCCACGGCGGTGATCGCCGCTTTGGTCAGTTCGATATGCCCGTTCTCCATCAGTTTCGAGAACTGGAAGTCGTCGCCTTCCACACCCAGCAGCGTGGTCTTGTTGCCCGGAACACGTTCCGAATAGACCATCACATAGTCGCCGCTTTCGATGCCACGCTCGGCTGCATCGTCGGGGTGAATCTCAACCCAGTTTTCCGGCCAGCGCTGCACGATATACGGGCGGCGACGGTCGTCAAAGCCAGACTGCCAGCGTTCGTTGATCCGACCGGAGGTCGCCCACAACTCGCCTTCTTCCTTGTTCGGGCTGAGCCATTCCCAATAGTCCGAGAACAGACCCCACGGAGACTTCTGGATGTTGCACTTGCCGGTCTGGCTGTTGAAATGCGTCAGCTTCTTGTTGAACACATCCGCACCAGCTGCACCGGTATCGGGCAGTTCGCGGGTTGTGTCGTGCAGACGCTTGGTTTCAATCAGCGTGACCCCATCGGCATCCAGCATGACCGGGCATTGAACGCCATCAGTGCCAAACTCACGGACCTTCTGGTGAAGGGTTTTGCCCTCAGCTTTGGCCAGACGATGCACCGCGTGGAAGTCCTTGCGCGACCCGCGGGTAAAGCGCACGGCCTCTTCCGCGACCTCGTTCGAGTTCTGCCAGTCGAACCCGTCAAAGCCCATCCGCTGTGCCAGCTGCGCGATGATCCACCAGTCGGGCTTGGCCGCGCCCGGCGCATCATAGAACTTCTGATACAGACGCAGACGGCGTTCGCCGTTGGCGCGCAGGAAGTCCTCTTCACCCCAGGTCGCTGCGGGGAACACGATGTCGGCGTAGCGGTTGCCGATCGGGTCTTGCAGATAGATGTCCTGGTTGATCACCACCATACCGCCGCTGTCGGCGCGGGCCTTCAGCGTATCGATCATCTCTTGCTTGTCGAAAGAGGCAATCTGGTGCGGGTTGCGGACGGTCAGTTCCTCGAACTTGTCGGCCAGTTGCTGGCTGCCGCACATGGACTGGATCCATGTGGTGCCGATCACGTGGGCCATACGGGTATGACCTGCGATCAGATACCGGTCGGTATCCATGGCGCGGCGACGGCGACCGGGCAGCTTCTCGGGCGATTTGTTGCGCGGATATTTCCCGCCCTTCACGCCGCCCCGCTGGTGACCACCGGCCCGGCCAATGACCTGACCCGGACGACCGCCACAGCCACAGATGATGCCCAGCGCGGAAATCGCCTGTGTGTTGCCGGTGTTGTTGGACCAGTAAAACCCTTTCTCGATCATGACCGAGGTTTTGGGCCGGGTGCCATCCGCCTTGGGTTTGGCCAGCCATTCGGCGGCAGTATAGATTTTCTGCACGTCGATTTCGGCCATTGCGGCCGCGTTCTCGGGCGAGAACTCGTCTTGCGACAGCAGCCACTCTTTCCAGTCTTCAAAGCCTTTGGTCTGGAACTTGCCCCAGGTCGTGCGCCACTGCCATGGCGTGTTCCGAGTACCCTGACCGAAGCCGGACGAGCTTTCCCACTTGTTGTTGACCCATTTCTTGATCCAGTCGCTGTCTTCCCAGCCATTTTCCACGATGACGCGGGCGATGGCGTTGACAACCAGCAGGTCGGTACCGGGCAGAACGTCGATATGCAGGCCACCCATTTTCTCAGCATGGGCCACACCGGCAGACCGGCGCGGGATCAGATAGATTTCCTTCTGACCGTTCTGCATCCCCTTCATCATCCACTGGGTATAGAGGATGGTCTTAGTCTCATACGGGTCGGTGCCGCAGACCAGAAGGGTTTCCGCATCGCGCCAATCCTCATACGACGGGCCGAAATTGTCGAAACCCGCATCCCGGAAACCGGGGGTCGAGGTCACGTCGGACGGCGTGTCGTGGAAGGTGAAATTGGCGGTGTTGATATGGCGCAGCGCGTATTTCGAGATCGCATAGGTGTTCTCGATATACTGATAGCTGAAGGTTTTCACGCCATAGGCATTGGTGCCGTGCTTGGCGATGACGTGGTTACCCACTTCAGCCGCCACATCCAGCGCCAGATCCCACGGAACCGGCATCAGCGTGCCATAGATCCGCATCAGCGGTGTCTTCAGACGGTCGCGTGTCGGTGTCTGCGGGTTATAGCATTTCTGCGCAATACATCCGCCCCGCAAGGAGCTGTCGCCGTCGGTGTTGACGTATTGCGTGTCCTTGTCAGGAATGATCACCACGTGGTGCGGCTGACCTTTGTGCAGAACGATATTGTGCTGGTTCGGCGCGACCCAGGCACCCAAGGGTGCAACAGGGAAATCCTCGCCAAATGCGTTTTCGTCTGCGGTGGGGCCACCGGGTTTGGCCGTCACGGGCCAGCGGTAGACTTTGTAACCACAGGCCACGATGCAGTAGTCGCAGGCGGTCGAGATGACCTCTGCGCCTTTGGGCGGCAGCGGGACGTTGGTTTCGGGTACGTAATACGGGGTTGCCATGATTCCGTTTCCCTTATGCAATGAGGTTGTCGTAGCGGCCGTAGATCAGGCCGAACATGCCAACGGCGTAGATGTCATCGCCGTCCAGTTCCAAAAGAACCTGCGGCAGCGACTGATAGGCTTGCCCCGAGACGAGGATGCCGTGCCGTGTCACGTCATAGGTGGACAGGTGCAGCGGACATGGGCCCAGCACCTTATGTTCCGGCTTGTAGCTGTCATACATCGACCCGCCCTGATGGGTGCAGGTGAGGTTGAAGGCCACAACATCCTTTTGCGGACCAATGCCGCCGCCGCTTTCCACGCCGGTCTTGACCAGAATCGAGTCCGAATAGTCGCCCTCATCCGGGTAGTAGAACTCGACCGGGACATCCTGCTCTAACTCAGAGAGCTTGCCGATCAGCTTACGCGGATAGGTGGATACCAATGCGGGCACCTGTTCTGCCTGACCGTGGCGGGTGGGCATGGCCACCATCACGGCAAAGGTTGTGGCACCCGAGGCGAACAGGAACTGGCGGCGGTTCACGGTGCAGGCCTTTTTGGCCTCGCCCGAACAGCTGCATCCGGTTGCGTTATGATCTTTCATGACGCTTACTCCTCTGCTGCAACCGCAGAAAGCGGCTGGTAATCCGGCAGATCAGGTTCTTCGACCAAGATCTCGTCACCGGACAGGGATTTCAGGAAGGCCACCAGATCCGCCTTTTCCTGATCGTTCAGGCCAAGCGGCTGGATCAGATCGGATTTGGTTGCTGCGAATTCATTCTCGCCGCCGCCCTGGTTGTAGAATTCAACTACGTCCTCAAGCGTCTCCAACATGCCGTTATGCATGTAGGGTTCGGTGTAGAGAGTGTAGCGCAGGCTCGGCGTGCGGAACTTGCCCAGATCGGCCTTTTCCTTGGTGCGGAAATAGAAGCCGGGGTCGTCTTTGGTGTGGCGATAGAAATCCTCGGTCGAGCCTTTGGAATAGAGCTCATACCGGAAGGTCACTTGCGCCAGACCGTCATCTTCCCAGCCGCTATAGGGCGGAACGCCGGTGTTGTAGTATTTCTCGTCCGACAGCAGCGCGCCGTTGTGGCATTCGGAACACTGCGCCTTGCCAGTGAACAGCTCCAGCCCGCGTTTCTGTTCGTCGGTTAGCGCCGCATCATCCCCGCGCAGATAATTGTCGAAGGGTGTGTCGGTCTGAACGATGGTGCGTTCAAACGCGGCGATGGCGCGCCATGCGTTGCTGATACGCGGCCACTGATCGCCGAAGACGTCGTTAAAGCGTTCGACATATTCGGGCACAAAGGCCAGACGCGCTTCCATCATGTCGGCTTCGCCGTTGCCGGCGACTGCACCGCCTGCAGCGGATTTGGCCTGGCTTTCAAGGCTTTTACTTGATCCCGCCCAGAACAGTTTGCCGTAGTAAGCCGAGTTCACGATGGTCTGGCTGTTGCGCCAGTGAGTCGTGCCGGGATAACCGAACGAGATCGGCGCTTCGACGTCCCAGCCCACATCGGGCAGGTGACAGGCCGAACAGGGCGTTGTCTCGTTCCCGCCCAGACGCGGATCGAAGAACAGCATTTTGCCCAGTTCGATCTTGGCCTCGGTCTGTGGGTTATCCAGCGGGATGGGCGGCTCGCCCAGCGCCACCAGCGGCGCGTCCGGGTCGGGGTCTGCGCCGCCGATACCGGCCTCAATCGCGATACTGTCCGCAGCGAACGCTTGCGAACCGATGGCGGCAAACAAGGCAGCGGTGGCGATTGTGCCTGAAAGGTAAGACTTAAGGTCTTTCATGGGTCCACTCCTCAGTTTGTCGTTTCACGCCAGTTTTCGATCGGCGCATAGTCCGTATCGATTTCCTCGGCGACGAAGTCGGGGCCGGTCAGAGGCTCACCGGACAGCGCCTTGAGGAAGGCCACCAGCTGTGCTTGCTCGGTCTCGGAAAGGTTCAGCGGTTTGATGCGCGGATCCTTGTTTTCATCGTCACCGCCACCGGCATTGTAGAAGGCCACCACATCTTCGAGCGTTTCCATCGTGCCGTTGTGCATATACGGCGCGGTATAGGTCAGCTCGCGCAGTGTGGGGGTCATGAAGGTGCCGAACGTGTTGGCAGTGTGGGTGCGGATATAGGCACCGGGATCGGCGCGCAGGTTCATGTAGTTCTCGACGCCGAGGAATTTCATCATCGTCACGAAGGTGATGTGTCGGGTCGGATCCGCCCAAATGTCGGGGTTGTCGCCAACACCGATATTGTGCGGCAGGTCATCGGTGAACCGTTCGCCCGAGTGGCACGAATTACAGCCGCTGGCGTTGAACAGCTCATAGCCCGCCTTGGCTTCGTCCGACATCTCTCCGGTGTCAAATGGCGCGCCGCGCGAGATCAGCGTTTTCAGATATTCCGGGATCGCGTTGCGAACGCCACCGTTCGAAGGCTCACCAAATCCGGCGGCTTCGAACATCTCGACATAGACCGGGTCCTGCTTGATGCGTTCCTGCATCAGACGCATGTCCATGTTCATGGAATAGGTCTCGGTGATGCTTTCGCGGGTCACGTCATTCAGGTTGGTGCCTATGCGCCCGTCATGGAACCATGCCTCGCGCTTGGCGCTGTTGATCAGCGTGGGCACGTTGCGGAAATGCAGGTTGCCCGTATAGGCGTCCGACAGGGCCTGCCCGTCGGTGAACCCGTTTTCCGGCTGGTGGCAACTGGAACAGGACAGCGCAGCGTCGCCGGACAGTCGCGGATCAAAGAAAAGTCGTTTGCCAAGGGCCGCCTTGGCTGGGTCGAACTCTATGGCTTCTACCGGGCCCGGCTCATCCGCCTGGGCCTGGTGAACCGGGAACGCAGCGCTCATCGTCAGCAGCGAAACTGTCGACAGCGCCGAGAACCATGTTCTGGCTTTGGTCATCATCTAAAAGCCCCTTTATCGCTATTCCGATCACTCGGTTTGGCCGAGGACCGGCACGGCGAACCTTAGGGGGCAGTTGTGTCGTGCTGATTTGAACGCAGTAAAAAGACGTGAAAAGATGTTAAGAAATGTAACAGGCGTCAGGGGACAAGAGATCGGATAATCCGCGCAAGACTTTGAACATCAAAGGGTTTCTGCACCCGGACCGTTGTATCGCCTTCGGCCGGGCTTTCTGCGTCATCGAAATAACTGCTGACCAGAATCGTCGGAACATTCGGCCGGACAGCACGAGCAGAGGCGATAAGATCCGTTCCCATCAACCCCGGCATCATCAAATCCGACACGATCACGTCATAGCTGCCCGGGGCCGCCCTAAAGGCATCCAGCGCGCGCATCGGCTCGGAATAGGCCTCGACCCGGTAGCCATAGCGCGTGAGCAACCGGCGCGTGACATAGAGAATATTCTCGTCGTCATCGACCAGCAGGATGTGTTCGTCCCCGGTGACGGCGCGGGCCTCTTGCTGCTGTTGCGCACTCAGAATCGGCATCATGGGATAGAACAGGCTGAACAGGGTCCCCTTGCCCGGCGTCGAGGAAAGTTCGACCCGCCCGCGGCATTCCTCGACGCTGTTGCGGACGATCGCCATACCCAGACCGGTGCCTTTCCCGACCGGTTTGGTAGAAAAGAAGGGTTCGAATATCTTCTCTTGCACCTCGGGCGTCATCCCCGGCCCGTCATCGGTCACATCCAGTCGGATCACCCCAATCGCATCGTCCGGCAGATCGTCAAGGGATTCATCCTCGGCCTGACTGATGCGCAACACAACCTCGCCCGGGTGATCGCCGATTGCTTCGAACGCGTTGTGGCACAAGTTCAGCAGGGTCTGAAAAAACAAGGTGCCGTCAAATTCAGCAAAAGCCTGTTCAATGTCGATGTCAAAGCGGGTCTTGACGCTGGGAGGCGCGGCGACCTTGATCAGGTCCAGCGCCTCTTGCGTGGCTTTGACCATGTCACCGCGTTGCGGATTTCGAGGCCGCTGGCGGGCAAAGGTCAGCATCTTGCGCACCAGCGCCTGGGCGCGACGTGCCGCGATACGAATATGGTTGACCGAGGTCTGAATGTCCTTGTTATCCTCGGCGTCCAACTCGATCAGATCGGCATTTCCGATCACGCTCATCAGCACGTTGTTGAAGTCGTGCGCGACCGAACCGGCGAGAATGCCCACAGCCTCCATCTTCTGGACCTGCGCGAATTGCTCGCGCGTACGGCGGGATTCGGTCATGTCCTCGCCGATACCAATATAATGGGTGATGCTACCATTCTGATCGACCAGCGGGAAAATCGCGGTCGAAACCCAGTAATGCGTCCCGTCTTTGCGCAAGTTGCGAAACACACCGTACCAGCTTTGGCCGTTTTTCAGCTTGGCCTTCAGGTCGCTATAGACCCCCTGCCCTGAATGCCCCGATTGCAGCATTTTGGGCGAATGACCATAGACCTCGTCCGGGCCATAGCCACTGAGGTCAAAGAACTTGCGGTTGGCGTATTCAATCCTCAGGTCGGTGTCGGTGATGATGATCGAGGCCGGGCTTTGTTCAACCGCCCGCGCCAGTTTGCGCTCGGCCAGTTCCACTTGTTCACGCAAGGCAAGTTCGGCCTTCAGGCGACGGTTGGTGCGCAAGATATTGGCGATCAGCAAAGTGGTCAGGATCGCGATCACGCCAACCAAAACGATCAACCCCACCAGCAGAAACGAGAAGTTTCGGACCAGACGTTCTCCGTCCGAGAACGCGCGCACCATACTGGACAGACTGCGGTCGCGTTCTTGCACCCACAAGGTTTCGAGGGTCGCCAATGCCGCCAGGGCGTCACGGTCATCCACACGCACCAACGCATCGATCTGCTCTGCGCTCAGGCCTGCGGCGATACCCTCCTCGATCAAAGGGATATTGCCAGTGTATTCCAGGGCCACGGCTTCGATCTGCGCTAACGCTTCCAATTCAGTGGGGGATGGGTCCGAGGCGCGATAGGCCGCGATGGTATCCAGCAGGCTTTGGGACTGCCGTCGCAGGCGTGGACCCAAATCGGGGTCATTGCGCAGCACATAGTTCTTGAAGTTGTGGATCAATCCGCCATAGCCAAAGTCTTCGCGAATGTCCGATATCCAGTAGCCACGCGGTGTGGTCTCGACCGAATAGTCCTGCCATGCCATTCGCATGTCACCTATCCGGTTCCCGGTTTCGCGGGACATATACAGAAAAACAGACAGAATGATCGCCAAAGCGATGCCAATCACAAATGCAACAGCCAGAGGCCGCTTCAGTGATCCATCTTCCTGTTGGGGGTTGCTGTCCATATTTGTCCCCTATCCCGTTGAGAACCGGGATAAGGGCGTTGCCTGACAGGTGGAATGCGCCACAACCGCGCGTGCAGTCCTAAGCTTTGGACTTGTCCGTGGTCAGACCATTGGTTTCCGCAATAAAATCAGCCAGCATGGGTACATAGTCGTCACCGCGACCTGCAGCCTCCATCGCCGCAAACGCGTTACGCAAAGTTGCCTGTACCGGCGTGACCGCGCCGATACTATTGGCCAGGTTCGCGACATATCGCATGTCTTTATGCGCGTTCGTGATGGCAAAGCGATGGGCGTTTTCATCCCCCTCGAGCGTCCATTTCATGAATGTATCGTAGAACCCGTTGGACAGGCGGCTTGGACGCAGAACAGAATCCACCTGTTCTACGGTCAGCCCGGCCTTACGGGCAACGGCCAGCGCCTCGGAATACAGAACAGCATAGCCCATAGCGACGAAGTTGTTGACCAGCTTCATCTTGTGACCCATCCCGACCTCACCCATATGCACAACCAGACCGGCCCAGCATTCCAGTACCGGTTTGATGCGCGCCAAGGTTTCGGGCGATGCGCCGACCATTGTATCCAGCGTTCCGGCCTCGGCCTCTTTCGGAGTTCGACCCAAAGGTGCGTCTGCAAGATCCATGCCCCCAGCCCGCAGCTCTTGCACAAGTTGCAAGGTCGACACGGGATCCGATGTCGAACAATCAACAACCACCAACCCTTGTTTGCCCGAGGCCAGGATACCGTTTTCGCCGCGGATCAGCTGTTCGACCTGCGGGCTGCCCGAGACGCACAAATGGATGATGTCGCAGGCCTCGGCCATTTCACGCGCCGAGGCGACTTCGGTCGCACCACGCTGCACAAGATCCTCGACGGGTTGTCGGTTGCGATGCCCCATCACCACAAGGGGGTATCCTTTTTCCACGATGTTTTTGGCCATGCCATGACCCATCAGCCCAACGCCAATGAATCCGATAACGGGTTTGTCCATGTTCAGTCCTTTTCTGATCCGGCGTTTGGACTTAGCTGTCCGAGGATTGAGCCCAAAGGTTGACCTCGCCATTCTGCGAATAGCGGTCGATTTCAGCCAGTTCATCGGCCGTGAAGTCGATATTTTTCAGCGCCCCGACACAGTCGACGATCTGTTCACTGCGGGATGCACCGATCAACGCCGTGGTGATCCCGCCATCGCGCAACACCCAGGCAATTGCCATCTGCGCCAACGTCTGACCGCGCCTTTTGGCAATCGCATCCAGATTGCGCAGGTTCTCGATCGTGCTTTCGGTCAGCAGATCGGGGTTCAGTGATTTGTCTTCGGTTGCTCGGCTGCCTTCGGGCACGCCGCTCAGATACTTGCCGGTCAACATCCCCTGCGCCAGAGGGGTGAATGCGATCGACCCGATCCCCAGCTCTTGCAGCGTGGCCTTCAGCCCGTCCGTCTCAACCCACCGGTTGATCATGTTGTAGCTGGGCTGATGAATGATGCAGGGCGTGCCAAGGTCCTTCAGGATCGCCGCAGCCTCGCGCGTGCGTTGGGAATTATAGGACGAAATCCCCACATAAAGCGCCTTGCCAGAGCGCACGATCTGATCCAGCGCGCCCATGGTTTCCTCGAGCGGCGTATTCGGATCAAACCGATGTGAATAGAAGATATCCACATAATCAAGACCCATCCGCCGAAGACTTTGGTCACAGGACGCAATCAGGTATTTCCGGCTACCCCATTCGCCGTAAGGGCCTGGCCACATGTCATATCCGGCTTTGGACGAGATCACCAATTCATCCCTGTAACCGGCAAAATCATTTTTCAGGATTTTACCAAACGCCTCTTCAGCGCTGCCCGCAGGCGGGCCATAATTGTTGGCCAGATCAAAATGCGTGATCCCCAGATCAAATGCCGTTCGACAAAGTTGTTGTTTCAACTGATGAGGCCGGTCAGCACCAAAATTATGCCACAGCCCCAGCGAGATCGCGGGCAGTTTCAGACCGCTGTTGCCGCAATAATTATAGGTCATCTCCGCATAGCGTGTCGCGCTGGGCACATAAGTGTTCGACGTCATTTTCGGGTGTCCTGAATCAGTGATGTCATTGCGCCCCGCGCTCGCCACCGCACCAAATGCGTGGCTGATGTTCAGCGCAGGTTGCCCGGATCATATTCCGTCGGCAACTTGCGCTCAAATGTCTTTAACCCTATTAAAAACATCTTATTAAACATCAGGAACATGGCCATGGCACGCCCGGATCGCGTTTTCAAAGCCGCCTATAATGCCATGCTGGACGCTTTGGTCGCCAATCCCAGCATCCAGAACATCTCGGCGATCGCGCGACAATTGGATGTCAGCAGAACAACCGCACGCGCAATACTGAACAGGTTGGAAAAAGTCGGGATATTGACGCAGGCCGGGCCAGACCGGCAACTGCTTCGGGTCCCTCAGCGGCGGGATTATTTCGCCGCCAGCGAAACCATGGACATGCGCGATGCCTTGGAGGCCACGTTCATGCAGATGATCCGAAGCGAGGATATCGGTCCGGGCGCACTGCTGAACGAGAGGCTTCTGGCGCGACAGCTCAACGTTTCGGTCCAGACCATGCGCGAATTTCTGATCGGGCTCAGCCGGTTCGGGTTCGTCCGCAAGGACCACCACCGCCGATGGGTTTTGGAAGGCGTCACCAGAAAATACGCGCTAGAGCTGCATGAGGTCCGCGTGATGTTCGAAAGCAGAGCAGTCGAGAAGCTCTGCCAGATCCCCGAGAATGACCCGTTCTGGGGCGGGCTCATCAGGTTGAAACAGGATCATCTCGAGATTTCGGCGCATTCCGATTTCGCTGACTTGGATTTCCCCGCCCTGGACACCAAGTTTCATCGGTTTCTGAACGCGCATGCCGACAACAGGCTGATCGTGGGGTTTCAGGACGCGATCTCGATGATCTTCAACCACCACTACCTTTGGCCGCTGGAAGATCAGATGCACCACCACCTGACCGCGACCTCAGATCACCTGCAGATCATTCAGGCGGTTCTGGAGCGCGACCACCGTAAAGCCCGCGCAGCGATGCAATCCCATCTCGACGCCACTCGGCACCGGTTCGAGGAGGCCACATCCTAAGACCCAAACTCAGACCGCCTGATGGACTTCGATGACGTTGCCTTCGGGGTCGTGAAAGAACACCTGATGCCATTCTTTGGCAAAGGCAGTTCCATAATCCGAATAGGGAATGCCGTTGTCGTCCAGCAGCTGCATGAAGGCCGCAATATCATCGGTTCTAAAAGCGATGTGGCCGCGTTCGACCGGGTTTATCGTTTCGCCATGCTTAAAGGCGACACCGAGGTCTTTCTCGGCCAGGTGCATCTGCATCTGCCCATCGGTCGCAAAGCGGATCTTGCCGCTATAGCCACGGTCCTTCGTATCCTCGGATCGTGGGAAATTCTGGATCGGGATGTCATCCAACCCAAGAACGCCCGTGTAAAAATCGTGGAGGCGATCCACATCTTGCGAGACAAAGTTGATATGGTGGAATTCCAATTTCATATCCGCGTCTTTCCATCGGCTGAGCATAGGTTTTTTCAGATCGCAGATGATCAGAACCCGATGAGTTCAACAATCACAAATATGACAAAGATCCCTGAGGAACGGACCTAACGGCATCTGCAATCGAACCGCAGCCGCAGGCAATTTGCAGGGATTCAAAACAACAACCTTGAAAACCGGCCCGTTTAGAGTGTCACTATCAGTATGAAGATCGGAAAAAACTCATGAAGTCATGGATCGTCACGGTTCATGTCTGCTGCATGCTGGCCCTTGCTGCATGCGCGCCCACGTCCCGGACCTATGAAAAGACGGTGACGCGATCCGTCGCCGCCGAACCGACAAGCCAGCTTTACCGCGCGGCCAGCAGGTTGGGCGATCCCGGCGACGGGCGATCGGGCGTACGACTTGTCAGCGATGGGGAACAGGCGCTGGTCATTCGGCTGCTGATGGCGGCGGCGGCAGAGCAAACGATTGATGCGCAATACTATCTTCTACACGACGATCCGACCGGGCATCTGTTTGCTGCAAGCCTGTTGCGGGCTGCGGACAGGGGTGTCCGCGTGCGCCTGTTGTTGGACGATATGGACACGTCCGGATACGATGCGATGACTGCCGCCCTTGATCTGCATGAGAATATCGAGATCAGGCTGTTCAACCCGTTCTGGCGAGATCAAAGCCTGCTGATCGCCGGTCTGACCGACTTTAAACGCATCAACCGACGGATGCATAACAAGTCGATGACCGCAGACAATACATTCACCATTGTAGGTGGGCGCAATATCGGTGCCGAGTATTTTCTGGCCCGCGAGGAAATGAACTATGCGGATCTGGATGTGCTGGCCACTGGCCCAGTGGTCCGTCAGGTCTCGGACAGTTTCGATACCTACTGGAACAGTGAATTCGCCGTTCCAGCCGCTGTGGTGATTGATGAACCCAAGGGCGTTTCACTGGACGAGGCACGCGACCGGCTGAATGACCTTGTCGACGAGGCGCGCGATACGCCTTATGGCAACGCCCTGCGCAGGTCAGCGCAAGAGACCTTTGCCGACAACGCATTGTCTGTTGATTGGGTTCAGGCCCGGCTATACGCCGACCCTCCATCCAAAGCAGCCGGCGCGGATGATCCCGAACAGGTTCTTGCTTCGCAATTGCTGCCCTATTTTGAGACCGCTCAAAACGAGGTCAACATCATCTCGGCGTATTTTGTACCTCGAAACAAAGGGGTTGCATGGATGTCCGAGCTGGAAAATCGCGGCGTCGACATCAAGGTCGTCACCAATTCGCTGGCGTCGAACGACGTGGCGCCGGTCTATGCCCATTACGCCAAAAAGCGCCGCGCCCTGTTGCGCGCCGGCGTCGAGCTGTACGAGCTGCGCCCGGATGCCTATGAGGTTCAACAACGAGGCGTTAACTGGGCACAATCCCGTTCGGGTCTGCATTCCAAGGCGTTCACTATCGATGATCGCTATGTGTTCGTCGGGTCGTTCAATTGGGATCCCAGATCCGTCAACATCAACACCGAGATGGGCATCCTGATCGATTCGCCCGACTTGGCGGTTCGGACAATGGGCGCGCTGGACGAGGCGCTGCCCGCGTACACGTACAACGTGACGCTTGAAGAGGCAGGCAAACTGGTTTGGACAACCCGGCAACAGGACGGCACTGTCCTGCGATTTGACGCCGAGCCGACAGGTTCGGCATGGGATCACATAGTCTCGGGCGTTCTGGCCATTTTACCGATCGGTTCGCAGCTTTAGAACACGGCAGTCCGGGTTCAGACCCTTGCTTTTTCGAAGGCCGTCCATGCGGCTTCGAACGCGTCGAAATCAAAACCCGGCTGGGTGGCGGCGTCCAGAATGATACGCTCTGTCGTCAGCAGCTTTTGGATCGCTCCTTCCAGCTGATCGACGATATTCTCGGGAATGACCAACGCACCGTGTCGATCCGCGTGGATCAAATCACCCGGATCTACCGTCATGCCAAATACCGAGACCGGCGTGTCCAGATCGCGTACATGGACGAAACCATGGCTTGGACCAACTGAGCCTGCAACAACCGGGAATCCGTCTGGCAGATCACCAAGATCGCGCATTACGCCGTTGGTCAGCGCCCCTGACATGCCAAACCCTTTGTGAATGGTGGTGTTAATCTCGCCCCAATAGGCGCCGATGCAGTTGGGGTAATCCACATCTTCTATCACAGCGACCGAGGGCGCGGGGCCTTCAGCCATGTATTTGTAATAGTCCATGCGTCTGGCACGGATAACGTCGGGCTCCTCGGTCGGGGGAGCAACTGCTGCAATTTTGGCCGTGCGCGCATAGCCCACGATTGCAGGTTCATTCGGGGCCGAACACATCATGGTGCCGCGCGTAAATCTGTCAAACCCTCGCTTGCCCTGAGCGACTTCTATGGCGTTGCAGACAGTGGGTGTATCCACTTTGCGCAACAGCGACAAAAGAGATGGTGTCATATGTCCTCCAACCAGCGCGCCAAAGCCGCCGTTGTTTCGTTTGGTTTCTCCAATGTGGGCAGGTGACCAGCCCCATCAATGACGTGCAGTACGCTGTTTGGCAGTAGATCGTGCATCAACTGGTGGCGCTCGACCGGGCACAGCCCGTCCTCTCGACCGCAAAGAACCAGAGCGGGTCCGGTATAGGCAGCCAAGGTTGCACGTTGATCGGGACGGTCCATCAAGGCTTGAGATTGACGCAGAAAGACTTGAGGGCCCAGGTCAGTTGCCATCTCCATGCACAAATCCAGAACAGCCCCCTGACGCGGCCCGTCTGCTAGATAGTTGGGTTTCATTTCGTCACGCATCACATGCCACAGCCGCCCTTCGCGCACCGCGTCCATCTGCGGAGCACGGCGGGCTTTGACATCGGGAAGCTCGGCCATCGGGTTCGTGTCCAGCAAGGCCAGGCGTTCAATACGCTCGGGGGCCTGACGCAGAACCTCCATGGCAACAATCCCGCCCATCGACAAACCCGCCAATGCAAATACGGGTGGCGCGTTGCGCAGGATATCCGCTGCCAGTTCCTGCACGCTGTCGTGCTGACACAGGGGAAAGGTCATCATCGGTACCTTGCCGGACAGCGCGTCAATCTGCGGGCCGAAAAGCCGCGCATCGCACATCATGCCCGGTAACAGAATCAACGGTGTCATGCGCGGGCCAGCTCTGCCCCCTGGGCCAGCGCCTCTAGCTTGGCATAGGCGATCTGCGGATCAATCGCGCCGAATCCCGCAAAAGTTCCAAAGCCGCAATCGCTGCCTGCGATAACCCGATCCTCGCCGACAATACCGGTAAAGCGTTCAATCCGTTGCGCCACAAGCTCGGGGTGTTCAATGAAATTGGTGGTGGTGTCGACCACTCCGGGGACCAGAACCTTGTCGTCGGGGATCTCGGCTTTACGATCACGGAACACAGTCCACTCATGCGCATGGCGCGGGTTCGACGTCTCGAATAGGACATAGCGCGATTTTGTTGCCATCAGGGTGCTGAACACCTTGTCCATCGCGATATCGCAACAATGCGGGCCTTCGTAGTTACCCCAGCAGATATGCACCCGCACCCGGTCCTGCGGCACGTTTTGCAGCGCATGGTTCAGGGCCTCGACATGCATATCCGCGATCCTGAGAAATTCGTCATCCGACAGGTCCGTGAACAACATGTGGCGCGACAGGGCAAGGTCGGGGCAATCCAGCTGAATGTCCAAACCCGCCGCGACAATGGTTTCGTATTCCTCTTTCATGGAATCTGCCAATGCGGCCAGATAAGCCTCGCGCGTTGGGTAGAAATCATTTTGCAGAAACAGCGAGATCACACCCGGTGACGCAGCATTCATGAAACCCTGACCAACATCGTGCCGCGCCATGGCCGCCTTGAGGTTGGCGATGTCTTTCTGCAATTCACCTTGCCCCTTCGAGCGGACCTCGCCCGTGCACATGGGTCGCGCATATTTCGGGGTACCGCCATCATCGGCCAGCCGCTGCAGAAAGCTTGGGAACATCTTGAGATCCGCCGGCGCATTGCGCGGACTGTCTCCGGAAAACCCAGTATAGCGATCTTTGACATAAGTCGCATAGGAAATCTTCGACGTCTCTCCGTCGCTTACAACGTCTATACCAGCGTCGGCTTGTAGGCGGACGGTCTCGTCGACGGCGCCTGCCATGCAAGCATCAAAGGCTGCTGCGTCGTAGGGTTCGCCATTTTCACGGGCAAAGATAAAGTCCACGACCTCTTGCTTACGTGGCAAAGACCCGACATGCGTGGTTTTTACAGGCATCTTTGGCCTCCTTATAGTTTACGCGCCATCAACACTGTGTGGCTTTGCGTTTCCGGGTCCTCGGCCAGAAATCCGGTCATCTGAAGCCCGTTGTCCTCAAGGCACCCGGCATATCCGGCAGGCGAAAGAGACGCGTGGTAGACCATTTCTGCGCCAACTGTACCGCTTGCCTCGCCCGCGCGCGGACCGACCGTCAACATCAGCATCCCACCAGATCGCAAGTGGCGCGCCATGCGGGCGATACAGGCTTTTTGCTCTGCGGCCGTCAGATGAAAAAAGCTGTTCCATGCGATAATACCATCGAACTGACGACCCAGATCGAAATCCCGCATATCGGAATGCAGCCAGTCTCCGTCTGGCCACCGGTCGCGGGCGATGGCCAGCATGGCCTTGGAAAAGTCGACGCCCGTGACGTCAAACCCTTCGGCCATGAACCAACGGGCGATTGGGTCACCTGTTCCGCACCCCAGATCCAACACGTGATCACCCGGTTTAAGACTGGCCGTGAAGCGCGCCAACCAGCGCGCTTCGAACAGAGCTTTGGAGCGACGTTTGTCATACTCTGTCGCCTGCCGCTCGTAGACAGCATGGGTATCCTGCGGGTCTGCGGTCATCCTGTCCAGGTTGCTCCGGCCGGATCATTGGTTGCGGTAATCCGGTACAGGCCAGCCTGCCCGGTCATGGATGGCACAACACTATAGGATTCGCCCGGCAGAACCAGAGCGGTGTCGCCCACGGACAATGTCGTCTCATGGTCATCTACAGCAATCCGCCAATGCCCACTGGCCGGCATCAGAACCACGGGTTTGTCGCTTGTGACCGCGTCCGGCACACACGATCCTCGGCCCAGAAAATCGACTTCGAAACCGGGTTTGTCCTTGATCCATCCGTTCTCGCCTATCACCACTGCCGGTTTGTTGGCCGACAGGGCCATCAAGTCCCAATACCGCGCAACGTATTTGCCGACCACATCTTCGACCGGCACCTCGGGATAGGCCTTCAGCTCTTCCTCGGTCAGCAAAGGCATAGGGCGCACGTTGTGGGGCAGCTCTTGCCCTTTCTTGCTGTCGTACAGCACGCCATTGTCACCCAGCATCAAACCATGAGCCTGCGCATCCTCGATCACTTGCGGGGCCCAAGTGACACCGCCTCCGGCATCGTCGCCGCCCAGGATGGACATGATCATCCCGTAATCCTGACCCACATTTTCGAATCCGCGAAAGATACCGGTGGGAATGTTGAAGATGTCGCCCTCCTCGGCGATGAACTCTCCCGCCGTGCCATAGCGTCCCCAGAAGAACCGCCAGCGGCCTTTGGCGACAAAGAACACCTCCGCCGTAGTGTGGCTGTGCAGTGAGTTGCGGCATTTCGGAGGCTGGCCTGCCGCACCGATATTAAAGCCGATCTTGTCGGTGATATGGACATGCTGATCGGGGCTTTCAGAGACGCCGCCGCCTATGATGGTAAAGTTCTCTTTCTGGTCACTACCCGGCGTATGGGCGTCGATAAAGGCGGTTTTGCAGGGCTGCAGTTCGCCATAGCGGACGATGCGGTCTTGGATGGTGCTCATGGTGATCTCCTAGTGGGGGGTGTGTTGCGATGGGGTTTAGCCCGTCGCCCCAGGAGGGTGATTGTTCAGCCGGCGCGCCCGCAGCGCAGCGCGGTGGCAGTGATACCGCCGCGCCTGTTCGCTGGGTTTGAGGCAGGTTGGCATCACAGGTCTCCGGTCGCCAGAAGAAGCTGCTTCCAGATCGCCGTTTCATCGAACAGGGTCCATTCGCGGCGCAGGCGGATATCGCCGCCGATCAGTTCGCCCCATTCGGCGTGGCTGATGCCCATCACATAAAGGTCCGCCCCGGTGGGAGAGCCAAACGCCCCCCAGCCATCATGTTTCCCATGCAAGCTCCAACGGATGGCCGAGCGGGGCGGCATGTTGGCATCCTCGCGTCCGATCTGGTGATGAATGGTAAACGTCGCATTGGGCAGCGCGGCACGCAGAGACATCCAGAACCGGTCCACCGCGTCGCGCCCATGGCCGGTGGCTCCGCCGGGATATTCACTTTGCACGGCACGATCATAGTCGCGTTCAACCGCCCCCATATCCGCGCCCATCATCCGGGTCAGCAGGTCAGCATGGCGCTGGCCCCATTCATTGTTATTGCCGCGCCCCGAATAGGGGCCCGGCAGATCATTGTCCGGGGACAGGGGTTTGACGCATGCCTCCGCCCCGCCTTCGCGCGCGATCAGGTCGCGGGCAAACGCCTTGGGCTCCCACCCCATTTGCCGGACGATCGCGCCATTGTCGCGGATCAGCCACTCATCATCGATGGCATTGTTGCGCGCGTGGCAGTCAGCCAGGATGCGATAGCGCAGCTTGGACCCGGTCGCCTTGCCGAACGCGCCATCGCCCAGATGCGTGGCGGTGGACATGATGCGGTGGCTCGACAGCATCCCATCCTCGGGCGTGCCGGACCAGATCACATCCTCGCCCAGAAGGGTACGGTCGGGGAATTCGGCCAGTGTCGCCATGGTCGCGCCGATGACACCCTGATTGCCGGTCGAGACACTGCCCGGCATCCGCACCACGATATCCTTGCCGTAATACTCGTGCAGGGTCGCGATGCCGCGATCCTCCCAGATCTCTTTGGTGATGCCGATGATGTAGTCCGGGAAATCCCGGAATTTCGGATCAAAACCCTTCATGTCTCAGTCCTTTGTGGTTCCCACCCCTTCGGCAACCGCGCCGAGGTCCGCACGATCAGCGGCCCGTCAATGGCCACTTTCCGCGGTTTGGCCGTGGCCGGGGTATCGATATGGTCAAGCAGTGCGGTGACGGTTTCAGCCACCATAAGATTGGCGCGCTGGCGGATTGTCGTCAGGTTATAGGCCGGCCACCCGGCGGGCGGCACGTCGTCGTAACCGATGACCGAGACATCCTCGGGCACGCGCAGGCCCAGTTCAAAGCGGATCACGTCCATCACCGCCAAAGCCATGTGATCATTGGCTACAAATACCGCGTCGGGTCGTTTTTCGGGGGCAACATCAAACATCCGGCGGGCGGCGGCACGGGCGTTTTCCGTATGGAAATCTCCGACCTCATGGGCAAAAACATCCTGCCCACCTTCGGTCAAGGCCGCGCGGAACCCTGCCTCGCGGTCGCGCTGGGTCGAGGCGCCCTGCCAGCCCGCAACATAAGCAATGCGCTTATGCCCTCCGGCCAGCAGAAACTCGGCCACTTTGCGCCCGCCCGCATAGTTGTCCGAGGCCACCGTGGTGATCCCGTCAAGATCCTGCGTGCGGTTGAACAGCACCACCGGAACGCCGGCCTGCTGACAACGCATAGCGATATCCGACGACATTGGAACCGAGGCAAGAACGACCCCATCCACCTGATAATCCAGAATTTCCTCCATCACGTCGTCAATATTCCCGGCCGAGCGTGAGGCCATAAAGATCAGCACGTGATAGCCCTGTTCCTGCAAAGCGTTGGAGAGCTTCTCAAGCGCCTCGGGGTAGAAGTAATTCTCGAGATACCCCACCACCAGACCGATGATGCGGCTTTTGCCCGAGACCATGGCGCGGGCCAGAACATTGGGCCTGTAACCCAGCTCAGCAGCTGCCTTGCGCACCTTGTCTTCGGTCTTTTTGCTGACGGATGCACCGGGTGTGAAAACCCGGCTGACCGCTGACTGGCTGACACCGGCCAGTTGCGCAACCTGCAGGGATGTGACCTTTTCAGCCATCAGGTTTCTCTCTCAACAATGCAGCCAGCAATATCATCCCAGCATCTAGCCCCATCGTCGGCACACCACGCGGTACGGTCGGGTCGTGAATGCTCAGCCATGCATTGCCATCGTGGTATTGATTCAGGGATTGCAATGCTGCCATTGGGCCTTCGGCTTTTGCTATGTCCCGCAGACCGTCTATGGCATGGATCGGTGCCGTTTTTTCAAACTCACGACCGCGCTGTTCACGTTGCGCACGAAATTCGGAAACCATAGCCTGGCTTTCGTCCTGCTTGGACACACCTTCATGGTCCCAACGTTTTGCGTCACGCATGACGGGGGCAACCCGCTCGGTCCAACGAAAACCGCGCGAGATCGTAGGAACCGCAAAGGTCAAATCGCAACAGGCATCCATGACCCCACGCAGACTGTCCGGTACTTGAAAGTCACCCCGGGTGTCCGGCAGTTGGCTTCCGGGGCGCTCGCCCAGAAACTGAACAAATAGCTGATGCACCGTATCGGCATCGGGTTCGTTCAGTTTACCGATCCGTTGCTGCGCATCATCCCGAACAGAGTCTTTGTCGATCTGTTTCAATCCGTATTCGTCCAAGATCGGGCCAAAACGCCCCCAAAAGTGATGCGGTTCTTCATTCGCCATCCCGGCAGAGGGTCGATAGATCATCGTTTTGCCTTCTTCGACGATAGCATCAAGGATCGCATCCCGTAGACGGCGTTGAATGCTGATATCCTTGTCGTCATAGCGCATCAGTCCGCCGTCCACCCCCCGTCAATTAACATCGAGGTGCCCGTCACCAGCGCCGAAGCGTCCGAGGCCAGATAGGTTACGGCACCCATGATGTCTTCGACCTCGCCCACGCGATCCAGCTTGATCTTGTCCATAATCCACGCGGCGCGTTCGGGGTTGTCGAAGGTGGATTGTGTCAGCGGCGTGCGGATGAAGGTTGGGCAGACCGTGTTGATGCGGATACGCTGTTTGCCCCATTCGATCGCCATCGCTTTGACCATGCCCTCAAGCCCGTGTTTGGTGGCGCAATAGAGCGCCCGGTCCACGCCGCCCACATGGCCCATCTGGCTTGAGATATGGATGATCGACCCCGGCCTGTTCGCCGCCAGCAGCGCCTTGGCCGCATAGGACGACAGAAAATAGGCCGAGCGCAGATTGACGCTGGTAACTGCGTCGAAATCTTCCGGCGTGGTCTCGACAGCCGGGCTGTGGCGGGCGGTTCCGGCGGAATTGACCACCACGTCAAAAGCACGGCCTTCGAACAGCTGTTTCAGCGCCTGCAAGTCGCCCTGATCCACCACGGCAGCCTCGGCCGACCAGCCCTGCGCCTGCAGTGCCGCGACTGTCTCAGCCAGCCGATCCGCCCCGCGCGCGGCACAGACCACATGCGCCCCGGCCTCGGCCAGTGCCACGGCGCAGCCCTGCCCAATGCCTGACGAGGCACCGGTGACCAGCGCGGTTTTGCCGGTCAGGGAAAACGAGGGGGTGCGGGGCAGGTCAGTCATCAATTCATTCCATCCGGTATTGCAATGCGGCCCATGTTCCGGGCCTTGTTGAATTCCCGCAGACGGGCGAACACGTCAACACCCAGCTGGCGATAGGCGTCCAGAAGATCGACAAGAACCCAGTTTTCCCGGATCTTACCCTTCTCGACCCGCCAGAAATCAAGGCTGCGCATGGTGATCCGTTTGCCCGAGGGCGCAATCCCCATCCAGCCGTCATGGGTCACCGTCTGGATCATGTTCGGCCAGCCGGTGACGGCGGCGTAATCGCCATCTCCAAAGAAGTGATAGGTGATGTCATCCACATATTGCCCGCGATCCGGCATCCCATTCAAAAACGGAATCTGGTGCCAGTTGCGAAACCCGGCCATGCCGCGCCCGGTGCCGATGCCCGAGGGCCCGTACCAGTTCATGCGGGGGTGCCAGAATTTCTCCATCTCCATCACCTCTGGCCCACCTTCTGATGGGTGTTTCTTGAGGTGATCCAGCATGTCGATGATGTGCTGGCAGGTTTGCTGGCCTTTGGCGGCATCATAGGGCCCCGGCACCAGACCATCCTGCGTCGCGGGGCCCGGCACATGCCATTCGCGGCCAAGACTGGGGGCCATGGGCCAGGCGTTGGCCTGCATCATCACTTCTGGGATGTCCCACAGCGCCTGCATCTCGACGATCTGGCCGTCGCTGATGCGATAGAATTCATGGAACCGCATCGTCACCTGATGACCGGTCGGCGGGATATCCAACCACGGCCCGGTGAACGTGCCGGTATAGTAGCCGCCGCAACCGACCCAATCGGCGCCGTGTTCATCCGGTCCGGCCATGACGATATAATCGCGCCGCTCCAAGTCAGGCCATGCGTCCAGCAGGGCCTTATAGGCGGTCTCGTAAAATGCATCGCTGCCGGTGCTGTCGCCAAACGGGTGGCACAGGCGGAACAGGGTATCCGGGGCGCTGACCTTGGCCAGCGCCTGCCGCACACCCGTTTCGGTAAAATCATACATAGCCGCCCTGATCGGCGCGATCAGGGTCTTGTGCTGTGTATGGGGGTCGCTCATTCGGCGGCGTCCCGATAGGGGGCCGCCTCGCCATAAGGAACGTTGATCCCGCCATAGCGGCGGACGCGGACGTTGCATTGCTCGGCATGGCCCACAAAGCCTTCGAGCATACACAGGCGCGAGCCGTATTCACCGATCAGCGTCGCCGCCTCATCGGTCAGAACCTTCTGATAGCTGTGGGTTTTCAAGTATTTACCCACCCAGAGCCCACCGGTATAGCGGCCCGCCTTTTTCGTCGGCAGCGTGTGGTTGGTGCCAATCACCTTGTCGCCGTTCGACACATTGGTGCGCGGTCCAAGGAACAACGCGCCATAGCAGGTCATGTTCTCAAGGAACCAGTCGTCGCGGTCGGTCATCACTTGCACATGTTCCGAGGCAATGTCATCGGCGACCTGCAGCATCTCATCATAGGTGTCACAGACGATCACCTCGCCATATTCTTCCCAGGATACTTTGGCGGTGTCGGCGGTGGGCAGGATACCCAGCAAGCGGTCGACCTCGGCCAGAGTATCCTCGGCCAGTTTGCGCGAATTGGTCAGCAACACGCAGGGGCTGTTATAGCCATGCTCGGCCTGACCCAGCAGGTCGGTGGCGCAAAGCTCGGCATCTGCGGCGGTCTCATCTGCGATCACCATGGTCTCGGTCGGACCGGCGAAGAGGTCGATGCCGACACGGCCAAACAGCTGACGCTTGGCTTCGGCCACAAAGGCGTTGCCGGGGCCGACCAGCATGTGAACCGGGTCAATGGTTTCCGTCCCCAGCGCCATCGCGCCGATGGCCTGAATGCCGCCCATCACGTAAATCTCATGCGCCCCGCCCAGATGCATCGCGGCGATCACCGCCGGGTTGGGCTTGCCCTGAAACGGAGGCGTGCAGGCGATGATGCGCGGCACGCCCGCCACGCTGGCCGTCGCCACCGACATATGGGCCGAGGCCACCATCGGGAACTTGCCGCCGGGCACATAACAGCCAACCGATTGCACCGGGATGTTCTTGTGGCCCAGAATGACGCCGGGCAGGGTCTCGACCTCGATATCCAGCATCGAGTCCCGCTGCGCCTGCGCAAAGTTGCGCACCTGTTCCTGCGCGAATTTGATATCGTCCAGCTCGCGCTCGGTCAGTTGGCCGATCAGCTCGTCGATCTGATCTGGCGACAGGCGGAACGAGGCGGGCGAATAATTGTCGAACTTCTCGCTCAGGTCACGCACGGCGGCGTCACCACGGGTTTCGATGTCTTTCAGCGTGGCCTCGACCACGGCGCGGGTCTTGGCGTCATCCTCGGCCCGGTCAGCGTCGGATTTGCCGCGTTTGAGATACTCGATTGCCATAATCCTGATCCTTACTTGTCGGGGCGCGGGGCGGTTTTCTCACCCCGGTCGTAGGCTTCCCAGCCCTCGCCGTTGAACAGATCGACCCCCAGCTGCGCGGCCACATGGGCGAAATCCACATTCACCCAGTTGTCGACGATCTTGCCATCGACCACTTTCCAGAAATCCATGTAGCGGATTTCAACCCGCTTGCCGGTGGGGGCGATGCCCAGGAATTCGCCGGAATGGGTGGCCTCTTGCCGGCCAAAGGCGGCGGCCCATTCGCCCATGTAAAGACGCGCCTCATCAATGCAGGTCTTGTCGGAAAACGCCGCCTGAAACGGGCGCTGCCAGTTGTCCTGAAACTCTTTCAGGCCGGTTTTGGTGCCGCAGCCCTGATTGCCCATCCAGCGGAAGCCTTGGGAAAAGAACTCGCCGATATCGTCGATGCGGTGGTCGTTCAGACCATCGACCATCGTCTCGATCACACGGCGCGTTTCATCCGTTTTGGACATGTCCGTATCACGGGTCAGAACGGCTTGTTCCGGGCGGGAACCCTTCATTTCTTTATCCTTTTACTGCGCCGGCGGTCAGGCCGCTGACGATTTGGCGTTGGAAGATCATCACAAGGAAGAACAGCGGGGCGATGATCGACACCGCAGCGGCCACGGCGACCACCTGATCGGTCGTCGTTGTTTCGCGGTTGAACATGCCCGCAATGGCAGGGACCATCGTCTGATTCTGTGCATCCAGCAGCAGCGAGGTCACCAGAAAGTCGTTATAGGCCAGAAGGAAGCTGAACAGACCGGTCGTGATCACCCCCGGCCACATCACCGGCATGATCACCCGGCGGAAGGCCTGAAAGTGGTTGCAGCCGTCAACCCGCGCGGCCTCGTCCAGTTCGGCGGGGATGTTCTGAAAGAACGAGCGCAGCATCCAGATGGTGAAGGGCTGATTGATCGCCACCAGAACCGCAATCACCGCGAAAGGCTTGCCATAAAGCGTCGGCGCGTTCTCACCCAGAATGGGCGCCAGCCATTCGGCCGAGTTGATGAAGACCGGCAGATAGCCCGCCACCAGAACGGAATGCGGCAGCGCGCGGAAGATCAGCGCGATCAGCAGGATCCAGAAGGCCAGCGTTGATCCCGACCGCGCCAGCCCATAACCCGCTAGCGTGCCAACGGTCAGCGAGACGGTCACCACCCCGGCGGTCACGATCAGCGAGTTCTTGAAGTTGTTGGAAAAGCCCCGATCGACCCAAACGGTCTTGTAATGTTCGGTTGTCACGCCCAGCACGTCGCGACCCAAGGGGCCGAACAGCGGGTTCAGCACATTCAGAACCGCCGGCAGGACCACAAAGAACACCAGCAAAAAGGCAATCAGCGTGGCCAGAACGCCGACCACCCAGCCGAACCACGCCTGACCCGGCGCGGTGTATTCCTTGACCTTGGCGGGCAGCACTTTGGTCACGACCATGGCCGCGCCCCAGATCACCGCGATGCCAAGGATGATATCCAGAACCGACAGCCCGTTTCCGGTGGCCAGTGTCGCGGGGCCAAAGATCACGTTCAGCGCATTGCTGTCATAGGCGTCAACGGGGGATTTGACGCTCATGATCGCGATCCAGACGATCGGGAAAGCGGCGACAAGGCACCAGAAGGCCAGGAAAATGTTCGAGGTCAGCCGCAGGCTGAGAGGTTGGCGAAGCGCGCGCGAGGACATATCAGTGGCCTCCTTTATGGTCGCGCCAGGTGCGGCGCAGCGGCAGGATCAGAAGGATGACGATCCCGATCATGGTCAGCATCGCGCTGGCCGAGGCCCGGCTGATCGACCGGTTGCCCGCCTGATCCGGCACGAGGAAGTCGAAGGTCAGCCATTGCAGCGAGATGACGTAGGCTTGGCTTGAGAAACCGACGATCTCTTCGAACACGCGGTAGGCGTCCATCAGGTGGATCATCGACACGAAGATAATCAGCGGCATCAGATGCGGAATGACGATGTACTTCATGCGCTGCCAGCGGGTTGCCCCGTCGATCACGGCGCTTTCCAGACTGTCCTGATTGACGGTCTGCAGCCCGGCATAGAACACCACGGCCGCAAACGGGGCCACGTGCCAGACGCGGTAGAACATCATCAGGATTTCTATCGACCACGCCTGCGCAAACAGAGCTATGTCGCGATTCAGCCACCATTCCAGCAGCGCCGTCAGGATGCCGTCCCCACGGAACAGCCAGTTGATCGACAGCGCCCCGATCACCGGCGTGATGATGAACGGCAAGAGCGAGATAAAGATCACCGGCCCGCGGATCGACCGCGCCGCCCCGTTGATCAGAACCGCAATGCCCAGCCCGAACCCGATGACCAGCGGCAGCGTGATCAGCGTGAACGTCAGCGTGAACCGCAGCGCCTTCCAGAAGTTGATGGTGGACAGGACCGACCAGTTGCCCTCGGTGATCGCGCGCCACGCGCGTTCCGGCTCCAGCACATTGCGATAGCTTTGCAGGCCGACATATTCGGTCTGGATGATCACCTCGCCATGCTCGTCAAGCTTGGGCTGCGATTTCTGCTCGGTCACGCAGGTCTGGGTCAGGAAACCGGGGGTGCAGGTTTCGACCTCGACCGTCTCATAGACCGGTTGGGTAATGTAAAAGCTCTGCTTGAACACGCTGACCAACGGGAAAGCGATAAAGAGAAGCATCATAAAGACAGAGGGGCCAACAAAGGCGGCAAATGTCCGGAAATTCATGGCTCTGCCTTTCTCATGGTTCTCGAGTTGGGATTTAGGGAGGGCACAGGGCCCTCCCCGGGGAGGATCAGTTGCTGATCAGACCAGCCTCTTTCGCTGCGGTGATGTAATCCGCCTCGATATCGGCAAGCGCGGTCTGCGCATCCTTGGCACCGGTCAGGTAATCGGCCAGACCATTGCCCAATGCGCTGTGCAGAACACCCATTGCGGCGCTGGCCGGGTAGGCCCCCGCACCGTTTTGCGCCGAGGCTGCGGCCCCTGCGGCCAGATCACCGGGCTTGTAGGCCGGATTCAGCCACACGGCGGTGTCATTGTTGGCGCTGACCATGTCACCGTCGATGCCTTCCATGACCAGACGGAAGGCCGCATCGGCCTCCTCATCGCTCATGTTCGAAGCCAGAACGATGCCGTCCCACCAAATCGTGGTCGAGGGACGCTCGGACCCCATTGGGGCCGACGCCATAGTGACCTTGCCCACCACTTGGCTCTCGGCCTCGTCATTCATCGCAGCGGCACGGCTGGCCCACAGGTTCGCCATGGCGATCTTGCCCTGTTGGAACTGCTGCTGAACATAGGTGGAATCGGACACGAGGTATT
Source organism: Ruegeria sp. R8_1 (assembly GCF_017743815.1). Taxonomy (NCBI): domain Bacteria; kingdom Pseudomonadati; phylum Pseudomonadota; class Alphaproteobacteria; order Rhodobacterales; family Roseobacteraceae; genus Ruegeria; species Ruegeria sp. R8_1. Next base: position 46,625 of record NZ_JAGHRL010000004.1, read on the forward strand.
CGGGATCCATGAACTCGGTCATGGCCTTCATCGTCTCAAGCGCTTTGACACCCTTTTCATTGTTGATCGAGGGCATGTTGCCTTCGCCGATGAACGTGCCGCCTTCGCCCATATACATGTTGACGAATTCCTGGGCGAGGTTCCAACCTGTCTTGAACGTGCCACCGATGGGGTATTCCATCACGCCGGCCTCTTTGATCTTGGCAGCGGCGGCGAGAACGTCGTCATAGGTGGCGGGCTCTTCGATGCCCAGATCGGCCAGAACGTCATTGCGGTACATAAGGTGCTGCGCGTTCACCATCATGGCGATCGCCATCACCTTGCCATCCACCTTGATCAACTGGTTGGGCAGCAAGTCCTGACCGTATTTTGCAACCAGATCATCCAGCGGACGGATGGAACCCGCGTTCAGCAGCGGGATCATGGTTTCATTCGCCACGCCGCCGATCTGATACAGCGACGGGTTGGCCGCAAAAGCTTCGGGCTGCTTCTCGCGAAATTCCTGATCCAACGACGCGCTGAAATTGCCGCATTCGGCCATCGCATCGGTGACGGCTTTCCAGGCCTCAAACCCTGCCGTCAGCGATTTTAACGGTACTTCGTTTTCGTAAGAACAGGCCGCAGATGCACCGCTTGCCGCGATGGCCATGGCGCCTGCCATTAGGATCGTCTTGAGTTTCATGCGTTTCTCCCTGTCAGGATGGGTCCGTCGTCGACGTCCGGACCGCTGTTATGCCCGTATGGGCTGTTTTTGGGGTTAGCCCCCGATCCGCGCACCGCTTCCAGCTTCGAAGAGGTGACAGATTTCCGTTGGCACTGAGAATGAGACGTTGTCCCCAATCTCGGCGCGGAAAGATTTATCGGCCTTGACCGACACCAAAGCCCCGCCAACCCGGACCGAAATCATGGTCGCGTCGCCCAGCAATTCGAGCGTGTAGATCGGCGCGGTAATCTGACCCGAGCCTTCGGAAAGGCTGGCATCCTCGGCCCGGAAGCCCAGCGTCATAGGGCCGTCCGGCGCGTCCACCGGTATCTCCACATGTTCCGCGCGGAACACCCCGCCCGCGACCTCGCCGTCCATCAGGTTCATGGCCGGTGAGCCGATAAAGCTGGCCACAAAGGTATTGGCCGGACGGTCGTAAATCTCGGTCGGGCTGCCGACCTGCTGCACCACGCCCTGTTTCATCACCACAACGCGGTCGGCCAGTGTCATCGCTTCGATCTGGTCATGGGTCACATAGATCGTCGTCACCGCCAGTTCGTGGCTGAGGTTCTTGATCTGCGCTCGGGTCGAAACCCGCAGCTTGGCATCGAGGTTCGACAGCGGCTCGTCCATCAGAAACACGTTGGGCTCGCGCACAATGGCGCGGGCCAGCGCCACACGCTGCCGCTGACCGCCGGACAATTCGGCGGGTTTGCGATGCAGGAAATCGTCCAGTTCGACCATCGCGCTGGCGCGGCGTACCTTGTCATCATGCGTATCGGGATCGATGCCGCGCACCTTCAGCGGAAAGCGGATGTTTTCATAGACGTTCATGTTGGGATAAAGCGCATAGCTTTGGAACACCATCGCAACATCACGGTCCTTGGGCTCCAGATCGTTGACGACCTTGCCGTCGATCAGAATCTCGCCCTCGGTCACATCCTCAAGCCCGGCGATCATGCGCATCGTGGTGGTCTTGCCGCAGCCCGACGGGCCTAACAGCACCAGAAACTCGCGATCTGCGATCGTCAGGTCAAAATTGTGGACCCCCACGAAGGTACCCCAGCGTTTGCCGACGTTGCGCAATTTGATTTCCGCCATGGTGCCCCCAACAAGGATTCGCTTTGCATACGTTTGCAAAACTGTAATTCGCATGTATCAAATCGGGCAAGACTTTTTTGCATACGTATGCAAAAATGAAGCTGAAACCCGACTCATCCCTGGCGGATGAACCTGATAAAACGCTGAGAAACATGGTAAATTCCGAACACTTCCAGACAGCAAAAAAATTAATCATTGCCTTTCACAAGGAGTTGGAAGGCGCAGGTGAGGATCAAATTGCGCAGGTTCTGGGCCAATTTTGCGCACCAGATCTGCTGTGGCGTGGCTTTCATCCATTCAATCAGCTTAGCGGTCCCGCGCAAGTAGGGGACCGATTCTGGCAGCCGCTCAAACACAGTTTAGCCCATCTTCAAATACGCGAGGACATTCTGTTTGCCGGACAGAACTCATTGCGGGACGAGGCCGATATCTGGGTCGTCTCAATGGGGCATCTTATGGGGTTGTTTGACCACCCGTGGTTGGGCATCCGCCCGACAGGCAAGCTGACTTTCCTGCGATATTGTGCCTTTTATCGGATCGCCGAGGGGCAGATTGTCGAAACAGCTATGTATTTCGACATTCCGCATCTGATGGTGCAGGCCGGGCAGAACCCCTTCCCACCGCAGACCGCCATGCATGTGGTGCAGCCAGGTCCAAGAACGCATGACGGGCTGCTGATGACTGAACAGCCCATCGAAGAGGGGCGGAAAACTCTGGCCGTGATCAATGCGATGATTGCAGATCTGGGCCAATGGAACAGCGGGCTGCCGCTTGAGGATGAACTGGCCCAAAGCTGGCACGACGATATGCTCTGGTGGGGCCCCGAAGGTATCGGTGCGACCTATACGATCGAACGCTATGCCAAGCAGCACTCCGGCCCGTTCCGCGCCGCTTTCACGAATCGCTCCAAGACCAATCATATTTGCCGGCTGGCCGAGGGACATTACGGCGGCTTTTTTGGCTGGCCCAACTTTACGGCCATTCCAACCGGCGGTTTCATGGGGATGCCGGCCACCGGCCAGACCAGCGAATTTCGGGTGATCGATATTTATCGCCGTGATGGTGACAAGTTGGCTGAGAACTGGATTTTCATTGACCTGCTGCATTTCTGGAAAGGGCAAGGCGTCGACATTCTGGAACGCAGCACAGGGATAGAAACGCCATGAAGATAGATGCACATCACCACCTTTGGGACCTGTCTGCTGTGACATATCCGTGGCTGGCCGAAAAAGGCGTTGTTCGATTTTTCGGTGACCCCGCGTCCATCCAACGGGATTATCTGCTGCCAGAATTCCGCGCGGATGCCGAAGCACAGGGCTTTGGCGCGTCGGTACATATCCAGGTAGGAGCAGCAGACCCGTGGGCCGAAGCGCGTTGGGTTCAAACCGTGGCCGACCAGTTTCCGGACTGGCCTCTGGTACAGGTGGCCTTCTGCGATCTGACGGCTGATGATCTGAGTGAACAACTCGATCGTCTTCAAACCTTGCCGTCCCTGCGTGGTGTTCGGCAGATCATAGGCCGCGCGCCCGGCGAGGACGCAGTCACCGGCACCAATGCGCTGCTTGAGGACCCCAAATTCCTATCCGGCCTTCAACAATTGGGGGCGCGTGGCCTGTCCTTTGACCTGCAACTTCTGCCCGAATTGATGCAACAGACCGCTGCAGTTCTTGCCCAATCCCCCGAGACGCAGGTGGCCTTGTGCCATGCCGGATCACCGCATGATCGAACGGATGAAGGCTTGCGCCAGTGGTCCGATGCCATGACGTCGTTGTCCTGTTTGCCGCAGGTTTATTGCAAGCTGTCCGGTTTGGGGATGTTTGATCACAGCTGGAGCGCCAACAGCGTTTCGCCCATCATAAAGACCTGCCTGTCCCAATTCGGATCTGACCGCTGCATGTTCGGGTCGAATTTCCCGGTCGACAGCCTAAGCGCGACATATCACGAGACCGTATCCCGGCATGAGGCCATCGTCCCGGTCGCCAGTCATACCGATGTCTTTCACAACACGGCGAAACGCTTTTACCGCATTGAAGCAGCGCGTTAACGGCTCAGTGAAACAGGGGGCGGAAACGGTCGGAATGTCCTAGTGGGCGACCCCGGACGGCCCGTGTTTCAGCACATGCCACTGGCCAAAGCTATCTTTCAGGTCCAGCGTGATCGCAGCATTCGCCGTGGTCGAGGCGCTGCCGATCTCGGCGATGGTGAATTCGATCCCACCGGGAATATCAATGCGCACCCGGTGCTCTCCGCCACCATGCGGGGCCTGAATCGGGCGCCCGGTTGATCGCAACACGTCGCCTACTGTGACATTGGCCTTGCGCCCTTCGATGTCGATATCAAAGTCTATCGGCAGATACAGGGTATCATGCACGGTTTTGCACATAGCACGGAACACGAACCAATGGGTGGCCATTTCGTCGGTTTCTTCCCCGTGGAACACCTTTTCCAGAGCATTCCGCTGTGCATCTGTCGCACTCGGATCGATGATCACCTGCATTTCCCCGCCTCCCTCGAAAATCGGGCCGGGCCAGGCATAGATCAGTGCCGCCTTGGTGCCCGTCAGGTCGATCTCGCCGAAATGCCCTTTGGACACCTCGAGCACTTCGAACCCTCGGCAATTCCCATGGGTGGGTAGTTCTTCGAACTGGCAGGGACAGGCGTAACCGCAATTGCAGTTTCCGAATGCCGCGCCCTCAACGTACCAATCTGTAAATGCCATCGTGACCCTCCTGAAATGAAAGCCCGATACCTGTCTTCATCTGCCCCGACGCCGGTATCCTAGCACATTTGCCCCAGAACTCCGAACCAAGGTGCTAATCATCTGGAACGCCTCAAAGATCTGTGTCCAAGTTCACAGTCAAAGAGCTCTCAGCATGACAGTTTACCCTAGGGAAACAATTTCCTGCCGACCTACAAGACAGGTTCGGACAAAAGACCGAATTAGCAAGGTCATCACGTGTGTGAAGGGATGGGTCATGACACTGAGGACGTTCAAAGAGCGCGTCATTCAAACCGGCAGTTTTGAGCTTATAGGCATTGCCTTTGTCTCACCGGTTTACGCTTATATCGCGGGATCTTCTATGGCGCATGGATTTGCGTTGATCACGCTGCTGTCCATCGTCATTCTGATATGGTCTCCGGTCTTCAACACCTTGTTCGACCTGCTGGAAAGGAACCAAACCTGCCGTTTGGCCTGCGCCCGGCCGCATCGGATGCGCATTATTCACGCCGTGCTGCACGAGGTAACAGCGGTGATCATCACGTGCCCGTTGATGATGTATGTCGGAGGGCATTCGTTAAAAACCGCGCTGGCCTTCAACCTCGGCCTGACGATCACATACTCCGTCTATACCTATGTATTTCACATCGTTTATGACCGACTGCGGCCCGTTCAACCTGTACGCGCAATTCAGAAAGCAGCAATGCAACCGGTGGAATTATCAGCCCCGCAAAACGTATGACAACACGGGTTGCGATTATTCGCTCACACAGCCCCAAATACCTGTGAATCGAAGTGAAGCCTCCATGCCTTCCTATTGCCGAAGCGTTCGCCCACATGTGCGCTCATAACCATTTGGAACAAAGGACATGGACATGGTTAAGCGTATTCTTCTCGCCTCGGCGGCACTGACGATCAGCGCATCGGCATTGTCGGCACAGAGTCTGGCAGACGGCCTGTATATTCAGGGCTTCGCTGGTTACAGCCAACTGCAGGACAGCGACTTCAGCGGCACCGTCAATGGCGGCCCAGAAAATGTCGACACCGATTTCGACGGTGGTTTCGGCCTGGGTGTGGCCGTCGGCAAAGAGATCCCGCAATGGAGCAACGACACCATCGGCACCCGGATCGAACTGGAACTGTCTTATCGTGACAACGATGTGGATGGCGTGAACTTCTCTGGCAACGGCCCGGCCGCCGAAGGCAATGTTTCGGGCGATGTGACCCAGACTTCTTTGTTTGCGAACGTTCTGGTCGACTTCAAGCAGGCCGGGGCCTTCACCCCGTACGTTGGCCTGGGCCTGGGTGCGACCTATACCGACCTGGATTTCGCCTATGGTCCGGGTGTTGAGCTGGACGACAGCGACACGACCTTTGCAGCCCAAATCATCGCAGGTGTATCTTATGACGTCAGTGCGAACACTGCGCTGACGCTGGATACCCGCTATTCGCGCGCCTTCGACGTCTCGTCCGACCGTTTCGCGCCAAACGGTGCCCTGACCGGAACAGTCGAAGACGATATCGATGCGTTCAGCGTAAATTTCGGCGTCCGTCAGCAGTTTTGATAGCATAGGGGAAGAGTTTCTCTCCGGTTTCTCTTCCCCCGCATGTTCCTGTGCTCTATGCACGGGAGCATGCGTTCATTTGTCATTCATATGTCCTCCAGCACCGCCCGGCAGGCCAACGCCAAGAAGCTGTGTGAAGATCTTCCAAATGCTGAATTGATCGAGGCTGTGGATGGTCGCGATCCGCAACAAATCAGCGATGTCCAGCTGTTCCCCGGCAACCTGTTCCGCCCCGAATACCCGTTTCGCCTGCGCCCTGCTGAAATCGGAGTGTTTCAAAGCCATCGACGGATTTGGCAGAAGATGGTGGACGAAAAAATAGACATGGCGATCACGACCGAGGACGACCTGCGCATCGACCCAAAACGCATGCAACAGGCGCTAGAGCTGGTCAAACCGATTGCGACTCCGGACCATTATATACGTATCCCCGTCAAACAACGGGAAACTGCGACGCAGGTGCTGGCAAGACGAAACGATCTAAGGCTTATTTTGCCCAAAGTCATTGGCTTGCAATGCGTCTGCCAACTGGTCGGGCGTCGGGCTGCGGAACGTTTGCTTGCGGTGACACATCAAATCGACCGCCCGGTTGATACCTTTCTACAGATGCATTGGCTGACAGGGCAGCCGATCCATTCGTTACAAGGCAGCGGCAATCAGGAAATCGCCGGTGAGATTGGCGGCTCGACTATTCAGTTCCGACCCCCGGTCAGCGATAAGCTGACACGCGAGTTCAAACGCGCGGCTTACAGGGCAAAACTGATGCAACACCCTCAGCGGGTTAGCGCCTGACACGCGCAGTTTAAAAAAGCGGGGCGTTACGCCCCGCTCTGTGTATTCGCTTGGCGCTTTGTATTAGCTTGGCGCTTTGGTTTTGCGCAGATAGGGGAAGATCGTTTCGAACTCGCCGAATTTCTCTTTGGCTTCTTCGTTGGAAACTGCAGGCGGGATAATCACATCTTCGCCCGGTACCCAGTTGGCCGGGGTTGCAACGCCCTTGCTGCTCATTTGCAGACCGTCCAGCGCGCGCAGGATTTCCGCAAAGTTTCGGCCCACTGTCATCGGATAGGTCATCGACAGCTTCAATTGCTTGTCGGGGCCAATGATAAAGACAGAGCGCACCGTGGCGCTGTCTGCAGGGGTACGACCGTCGGGCAGATACGCTTCGGCGGGCAGCATGTCGAAGGCTTTTGAAACCGCAAGGCCGTCATCGGCGATGATCGGGAAACCGGGATTGGCGTTACCGTAAGCCTCGATGTCCTTTTTCCATTTCTTGTGGTCTTCTACGCCATCGACCGAGACGCCGAGAACCTTGGTGTTTCGCGCCGCCCATTCGTCATTCAACTGCGCAACGGCGGAAAACTCGGTGGTGCAGACAGGGGTAAAATCCTTGGGGTGCGAGAACAGAATCGCCCAGCTATCGCCAATCCAGTCATGAAACTGAATGGTGCCCTGATCCGTTTCTGCAGTGAAATTCGGGACGGTGTCATTGATACGCAAACCCATGGGGCCTCTCCTTCTGATACTGGTAAGCCTGATGAGAACTTAATCAATTTGCCCATAAGTTAAACTGCTGTTTCCGGATCGAGTTTAAATTCACGCATTTCGATTTGAAGCCCGAACGGAATTGTCACTTGCCCGGCGTCTACCATGGTGACAAGGTTGCGGCGAAAAACCGACCAACCGGTCGGGCCAATTGCAAAAGGGTTGCAGCATGATCGAAAAGCGTAACTTCTACATCAATGGCGAATGGGTATCTCCTGCGGCGACCAGTGATTTCGAAGTCATCAACCCCTCGACCGAAGAGCCCTGTGCGGTCATTTCCCTTGGATCACAACCGGATACGGACGCTGCTGTAGCGGCGGCAAAGGCGGCCCTGCCGGGCTGGATGGCAACCCCGGTAGAAGACCGCATCGCTCTGGTCGAGAAACTGGTCGAGATCTACGCATCACGTGCTGAAGACCTCGCGCAGGCGATGTCTATGGAAATGGGCGCGCCAATCGACATGGCCCGTACGCAGCAATCAGGCGCAGGGGTTTACCATCTTAAGAACTTTATTCGCGCCGCAAAAGCATTCCAATTTGAACGCCCGCTGGGCGATCATGCGCCCAATGACCGGATCATCTACGAGGCGGTGGGTGTTGCCGCATTGATCACGCCATGGAACTGGCCGATGAACCAGATTACCCTGAAAGTTGGCGCGGCGGCGATTGCAGGCTGTACGATGGTGCTGAAACCGTCCGAGCAAAGCCCCCTGAACGCGATGATCTTCGCCGAGATGATGGACGCGGCAGGCTTTCCTGCAGGCGTGTTCAATTTGGTGAACGGCGATGGTGTGGGTGTGGGGTCTCAGCTGTCGGCGCACCCGGACGTGGATATGATCAGCTTTACAGGTTCGACCCGCGCGGGAACTGCGATTTCCAAGAATGCGGCAGATACACTGAAGAAAGTACATCTGGAACTGGGCGGCAAAGGCGCAAACGTTGTCTTTGCGGACGCCGATGAAAAAGCGGTCAAACGTGGCGTATTGCACATGATGAACAACACCGGCCAAAGCTGTAATGCGCCAAGCCGTATGTTGGTGCAGCGCCCGATCTATGACCAAGCCGTTGAAACCGCAGCCGAGGTGGCCGGCAAAGTCGCTGTCGGCCCCGCGCTGGAAGAAGGTCGCCATATCGGCCCCGTGGTGAACGAACTGCAGTGGACTAAGATACAAGACCTGATCCAGAAGGGCATCGACGAAGGTGCGCGTTTGGTCGCCGGTGGCACCGGGCGGCCCGAGGGTCTGAACAAGGGCTACTACGTGCGCCCCACCGTCTTTGCCGACGCCACCAACCAGATGACCATCGCGCGCGAGGAAATCTTTGGCCCGGTCCTGACCATGATCCCCTTCGACACCGAAGAAGAAGCTGTCGAGATTGCCAATGACACGCCTTATGGCCTGACCAACTATGTCCAGACACAGGACGGTGACCGCGCCAACCGCATGGCCCGCGCGCTGCGATCCGGCATGGTTGAGATGAACGGCCAGTCGCGCAGCGCTGGGTCTCCGTTTGGTGGGATGAAGCAATCAGGCAACGGGCGTGAAGGCGGCATCTGGGGGCTGGAGGATTTCCTTGAGGTCAAAGCCGTTGGCGGCTGGGCGGCCGAGTAAACATCCCTAGTGATCCAGTGGTGAGGCACCTAACGGTGCCTCGCTCTATATCTCAGGCATCCGCCTGAGCGGCCTCATAGGCCAGCATCGCGCGTTTGACGGGCAGGCCCCAGTGATAGCCACCCAAGCCGCCCGATTTGCGCAACGCCCGGTGACACGGGATCAGCCAGCTGACCGGGTTGCGCCCGACCGCCGTACCCACGGCCCGCACCGCCTGCGGTGACCCCACCCGTTGCGCGATCTCGGAATAGGTCGTCACCTGCCCCGAAGGGATGTGCATCAGCGCTTCCCACACTTTGATCTGCAGGGGCGAGCCGATCAGGTGCAGCGGGGTCTCGGACCGATCGGCACCAAACGACGCCTCGACCCATGGGCGCAGTTTTTCGGTATTCTCGACATAGCGGGCTTTGGGCCAGCGCGCGGTCATATCCTCCATCGCCGCCGCTTCGCCGGTTTCCGCGCCAAAGGCCATGCCGCAGATGCCCTTGTCGGTGCCCATCACCAATGTCGGGCCAAAGGGGCAGTCGAACCAGCCCCAGTATATCGTCAGGCCATCGCCTTTGCGGGCGTATTCACCGGGGCTCATGGATTCCCATTTCAGGAACAGATCATGCAGGCGACCGGATCCGGAAAGCCCCACATTATGCGCCGTCTCCAGCGTGGTGAACCGCTCGCGCAGCAGCGCCTTGGCGTGGCCCAGCGTCAGATATTGCTGATAGCGTTTCGGCGATACCCCGGTCCAGCGCGAGAACAGGCGCTGAAAATGCGCGGGACTCATGTCCATCTGGCGGGCCAGTTCGTCCAGCGACAGGGATTCGCCGCCCTGATCAATCAGCTCGATCGCGCGGCGCATGACGTTGTAATGGTATCCGCTTTCGGGGGTCTGGACGTTCATATCTCACCTCTTCTGCTGCCCCGGACCATAGCCCGCGCGCCCGGCCACCGCGACCCGAAACCTGCGCATTGGCTTTGGGCTTGTGTCACAGGCCCTTGGGCGGCATTAAGGCCCGGATGGCAAAGCAACTCGATTACCACACGATCCGCGAGATCTTTACGCGTTTTCAGGACGCCGACCCCGAACCCAAGGGCGAGCTGGATCATGTGAACGTCTATACGTTGGTCGTGGCCGTGGCGCTATCGGCGCAGGCCACCGATGCGGGCGTTAACAAAGCCACGCGTGAGCTGTTCAAAATCGCCGACACCCCGCAAAAGATGCTGGATCTGGGCGAAGAAGGTTTGATCGAACATATCAAAACCATTGGTCTGTTCCGCCAGAAGGCCAAGAACGTCATCAAACTCAGCCGCATTCTGGTCGATGAGTATGGTGGCGAAGTGCCCAATTCCCGCGCCGCGCTGCAATCGCTGCCCGGTGTCGGGCGCAAGACAGCCAATGTGGTGTTAAATATGTGGTGGCGGCAACCGGCGCAGGCGGTCGACACCCATATCTTTCGCGTCGGGAACCGTACAGGTATCTGCCCCGGCAAGACCGTGGACGCGGTCGAGCGCGCCATCGAAGACAATATTCCCGCCGATTTCCAACTGCACGCGCATCACTGGCTGATCCTGCATGGTCGCTATCACTGCAAGGCGCGCAAACCCCAATGCGGAACCTGTATCATCCGCGATCTCTGCCAATTCGAGGACAAGACCCTATGAAAACGTATCAACTCACCGGTATCGGCAACGCCGTTGTGGACGTGATCTCTCAGGCCGATGACAGCTTTCTGGAGCTGATGGGCATCGAAAAAGGCATCATGCAACTGATCGAGCAGGAACGCGGTGAGGTGCTCTATGCCTCGATGGAAGGTCGGGTGCAGACGCCGGGCGGCTCGGTCGCCAACACGATCGCGGGTGCAGGTGCGCTGGGGCTGGATGCGGCATTCATTGGCCGGGTCCATGATGACGCGCTGGGGCGCTTCTATGCCGATGCGATGAATGAGGATGGCGTCGATTTCGTCAACCCGCCTGTCGCGGGTGGAGAATTGCCGACCTCACGCTCGATGATCTTTGTCTCGCCAGATGGCGAGCGGTCGATGAACACCTATCTGGGGATTTCCTCGGAATTGTCGTCTGCCGACGTATCCGAGGACGTGTCGGGCAACAGCCAGATCATGTTCCTTGAGGGCTATCTGTTCGACAAGGAAAAGGGCAAGGCCGCGTTTCTTGAGGCCGCGCGCACCTGTCACAAGGGCGGCGGCAAGGCCGGGATCGCCATTTCCGACCCGTTCTGCGTGGAACGGCACCGGGTCGATTTCCTGCTGCTTATCGAGAACGAGCTGGATTTCGTGATCGGCAATGAGGCCGAGATCAAATCCCTGTTCGAAACCGACGATCTGGATGAGGCCCTGACCAAGACCGCCGCGATTTGCCCTCTGGTCGTGTGTACCCGTTCAGGTGACGGTGTGACGGTTCTGCATGACGGTCAGCGCATCGACATTCCGGTCGAAACAGTGGTGCCTGTGGATGCGACCGGCGCGGGCGATCAGTTCGCCGCTGGGTTCTTGTTTGGCATGGCCACGGGGCGTGACTACGAGACCTGCGCCAAAATCGGCAATGTCTGCGCCCGCGAAGTGATCAGCCATATCGGCCCCCGCCCCGAGGCGAACATGCAGGAATTGCTGCGCGCCGAAGGGCTGCTGTAAGTCGCTGAGTTGCGCCGAGGGCGTCCAGATGACCTTGGCGCAGCTTTTTTACGACCCCGCTGCCGCGTCGTTCAGGGCCCAGTCATACTTATAGGCACTGACACGGGACACATCTTGCAGCCGCGCTTCCAAATCGGGGTCGGCGACCGTTCGGACATAGGTTAGAACCGCCTGTTCGTTCGGTCCGAAATCCTCTCGGAACCATATGAAGATCTTGGACAGGATCAGCCCGCCATTGTCATTAAACCGCACCCCGCGCGGGTCGTTGATATAGGCGTGTTCGGCGGCGGCAAAGTCACGCTCAAGCGTGTCGGCCTGCCAGGCGCGGTCCATGAGGTTGGGGCAGCCCACAGCGGCACAGTTCAGGGCATAATGAATGCGCGGCTCGTTGAATTCAGGGCGAATGATGCGGTGTTCGATCTCGTTCAGGGTTAAGCTCTGCCCAGCGACCGTCACTATGGGCCGGTTCCACGGCCCGATCGACAGCGGCCCGTCCTTGATGTCGCGGATCGAGGCGACGGGGTAGTTCTCAAGGATCACATCCACCGTCACCGCGTTATACATGTTAATCCAATAGGCCAATTGCTGATCTCGGGTCAGCGCCGCAGGGTCCACGGCTTGCAAATCGTCGAGATACCCGTCGAGACGCGCCCGGTCGTCGGCCGAGACCTGCCCGTAAGCCACGCGATTCACCCCCTGCGCATCGGGCGCGACATAGCGGTTCAGAAAGGCGGTCCAGTCGCTGTGATCCACACGCTCTCCGGGCGGTTCGGCGGTGCGGGTCAGGGCGCTATTCGTCAACGGCTCGGGCGCGGGAAGGGCCAGACGTTCGACACTGGCACAAGCCGCCAGCAAGGGCAGCAACAACAGGATCAGCAGACGTCTCATGAGGCATCCTTTCGGGACTGGCGCAGGGCGCGCATCTGCCCTTTAAGCCGTTTCATCGGAGCGAGGCTTGGATCACTGAGTTCAGGCAAATCCGGGCCACCAGACAGGCGCGGAACGGCGGCGTTCCACCAGCTTGGGCCAGTCGGCCCGTCAAGACGGTCAGGACTGGCCAAGTGCATATCGCGTTGTGCGTTGTGTACGCACATGGACAGCGGCCCATTCGCCGTGGCCACCATAAACACGCACGAGGCGCAGCGATCCTCGTCCAACTGATCCGCCGCCATGAAATTGTGTATGAACACCGCCTGTCGCCCTACCGGGCCACGCAGCAGACCAGTACCCAGACGAGCGACGCTCAGCCCAAGTTGCCCCAATGCGCGCAAGGCCAGCAACGGATGCCGCCGGATCATCCGCCTGACCTTGGGCCAGATGCGGATATGGGCATCCTGATTATCGTCGACCTCTTCCAGAGCCGTCATCACCTGATGCACCAGCGGTTGGTTTGACAACAACGAAACAGCCCCTCCGCCCGCTGTGACAACGCTGGCATAACTGTTGCACTTGGAATGCCCTACAGCCGCTGTACCGAAATGCAGCGGGGCCTCGTATCCCGCTTCAATTGCGCGTGCGACGCTGTCCTGCGTGATCATCTCGGGGCGTTCGCGCAAAACGCCGCGTCCGGTATCGGCCTGCATCTGAAACGACACAAAAGCAACCTCGGGCCGGTCGCGCAGAAACCGCGCCAACGCCGGGAGGTCATCGAAGTTCCCCTCGAACACGGTGGTGTTGAACAGGATGCGCAGGCCCAACCCGCGCGCGCGTCGGATATAAGCACGGCGGACGGTGTTCAGCTCGACCTCGGAGGTGAAGCCCTTGCGCTCTTGCGTCATGTCCACGTGAAAGGCCACATCATCCAGACCGGCTGCGGCCAGCCGCGTCAGGAACGCCCGGCTGGCGCGGATACCATTGGTCATCAGGCACGACCGCATCCCCAAGCGCTTGATTTCGCGGCACAGCGCCTCAAGGTCTTCGACCTTGCGCAGGGTCGGGTCGCCCCCGGTCAACTGAACCGACACCCCGGTACCATAGTGGCTGTGGATCGTCTTCAACCGCGCGAACAGAACAGACAGAGGCGGGTCATAGGTCATCTCGGCCCGGTCCGAGAGATAGCACAGCGTGCAATCCAGATTACATCGTTGCGTGACCTCCAGCGCGACGCAGGCGATGGGGTAGAACCGCCCTGCCGTCTGTCCGGCGTGAAATTCCCCACAGCTTTGCAATCCCTCGCGCAGAGGCGCGCGGCGGTCGGAACCGGAGAATTTGCGCCCGGCGGGGACGATGGCGGGGGGGCTGTGAACGGTGTCTCTCATGCGCACCAAGCTAGAGACGGGCCGACGTGTGAACTACGCCCCCTCACGGCAAGTTGTCGCAGGGTGAGTGAAGGGGGCAGTATTGAAATTTTTCAGTCAAACGTCACTCTGCCAGCACGTTATAAAGCGGGTGAAACGGATGCAGTGGCTACTTCAAGAATTCGAAGACACACAAAAGCTGGCTGACGCGTTGGACCGGCTCGGCATTTCCTACTCGTGGCACAAGGTTGTCCCGTTCATTGGCGATCTGACCCCGGAACCGGTTGTCACCAATCCGGACAACGTCGTTTTGTTCGGCTCCTATACGCTTTGGCGGTATGCGGCGAACCGTGGCCTGAAGCCCGGTGTCTTCAAACTACGCCCTTTCGTAAATGAGACCGAATGGCATCCTTATTTGCTGAATGGTCCTGACTCTTTGTTCCTGCACCTGAAAGACATCCCCACCAACCTGCCCAATGACGGGCGCAGCTGGTTTCTGCGCCCCGTCGATGACAGCAAAGAGGTGCCGGGAACCGTCAAGACGACCCAAGAGATCATTGCCCTTGCCCAAAACGTTCTAGGACTGGGTGAAGATGAGATCCCCAAAGGATCATTGCGCCATGACACTTTGCTGATGCTCAGCCAGCCAATCCGTATCCTCAAAGAGTGGCGACTTTGGGTCGTGGACGGGAAAGTCGTCACCTATTCCCTATACAAAGAAGGCACCCGTGTCGTTTATCGGCCCGGGATTGATGAGGATGCACTGGCTTTTGCGCAGCGGCTGGTGGACCTGAATCCCGATTACTCCCCTGCATTCGTGATCGACATCTGCCGCACGACAGATGGCTTGAAGATGCTGGAGACGAATTGCATCAACGCCGCCGGATTCTACGCCGCCGACCTGTTGCGACTGGTCGATGCGATAGAAACTATGGGCGATCGATCTTCAGCTTAGATAGTCCGCGAACGCGTCCACCACCTGCTCATAGACCGCGCGTTTGAACGGTACGATCTCGTCCACCAGATGTGCGGGCTCCTGCCATTTCCATTGCGTGAATTCCGGGTGTTCAGTTTCGATATTGATCTGATCATCTCGCCCGGTGAAACGCAGCAGGAACCATTTCTGTTCCTGCCCGCGGTAGCGCCCCTTCCAGATCTTCGGCACGATGTCATGAGGCAGATCATAGGGCAGCCAGCCGGGGGTTTCGGCCACCACCTCGACCAGATCTGCGGTCACACCGGTTTCTTCCCACAACTCGCGCAGGGCGGCATCGCGCGGGTCTTCACCTTTGTCCACACCGCCCTGCGGCATCTGCCAGGCGTCCTTGTGGCGGTCATTTCGTTGCCCGACGAAAATCTTGCCCTCTGCATTCATGAGCATCAACCCGACACAGGGACGATAGGGCAGTTTCGCGATCTGGTCGGGGGTCATGCTGGGCCTCGTAATTTTCCTATGCAGGTTCTGTATCAACTGCCAGACTAACAGCAAAGACTTTGACGTTAGGTTTCACGTGACAACGTTGACGTGAACGTCAATCTAACGCTCACACAACCGAGAGGGAGAGTTCGCCGTGACTGCGTACCCAAACATGCTGGCCCCGCTGGATCTGGGCTTTACCACTCTGAAAAACCGTGTCCTGATGGGCTCGATGCATACGGGGCTCGAGGAAACGGGCGACTGGAATCGCGTGGCCGAATTCTATGCCGACCGCGCCCGCGGCGAAGTTGGGCTGATGGTGACGGGCGGGATCGGCCCGAACCTTGAAGGGTCGGTTCTGCCGGGCGCGTCGATGATGACCAATGACGACGAGGTCGCCAAGCATTCCATCGTGACCCAGCGCGTGCATGAGGCGGGCGGCAAGATCGCCATGCAGATCCTGCATGCGGGCCGCTATGCCTATGGCCCCAAATGCGTGGCCCCCAGCCCGGTGAAATCGCCCATCTCGCCCTTCCCGCCCAATGAGCTGGATGAAGACGGGATCGAAAAGCAGATCAGCGATATCGTCAACGCCGCCAAGCTGGCCCAAAAAGCAGGCTATGACGGGGTCGAGATCATGGGGTCCGAGGGGTATTTCATCAACCAGTTCCTTGTGACCCACACCAACAAACGGACTGACCGTTGGGGCGGATCATATGAGAACCGGATGCGCCTGCCGATTGAGATTGTGCGCCGCACGCGTGAGGCCGTGGGCACCGATTTCATCATCATCTACCGTCTGTCGATGATCGATCTTGTGCCCAACGGCTCGACCCATGATGAGGTTGTGCAGCTGGCTCAAGAGGTCGAGAAGGCCGGTGCCACGATCCTGAACACCGGTATCGGCTGGCACGAGGCGCGGATTCCGACCATTGCCACATCCGTTCCCCGCGCGGCCTTTGCCTGGGTGACGAAAAAGCTGATGGGCAAGGTGAGCATTCCGGTCATCACCTCGAACCGGATCAACACGCCCGAAGTGGCCGAAGAAGTTCTGTCGACCGGTTGCGCCGACATGGTGTCTCTGGCGCGCCCGATGCTGGCGGATGCGGATTTCGTCGCCAAAGCGATGAACGGCAACGCGGCCAAGATCGCGCCCTGTATTGCCTGTAACCAAGCCTGTCTGGACCACACGTTCAGCGGCAGGCTGACATCCTGTCTGGTCAATCCGCGCGCTTGTCACGAGACCGAGCTGGTGATCGAACCCGCCGAGACCCGCAAAACCGTGGCCATCGTCGGTGCAGGCCCCGCAGGTCTGTCCACCGCAATGACCGCCGCCCAGCGCGGCCATGACGTGACCCTGTTTGACCGCGCGTCCGAGATCGGTGGCCAGCTGAACATGGCCAAACAGGTGCCCGGCAAGGAAGAGTTCTGGGGTCTGGTCGATTGGTTCCGCACCATGATCGCTGATCTTGGGGTAAAGGTCGAACTGAACCGCGAAGTCACGGCTGATGACCTGACGGGCTTTGACGAGGTGGTCATCGCCACCGGCGTCATCCCGCGCGACCCGCAGATTCCGGGGCAGGATCGGGACAATGTGATCGACTATATCGACGTGCTGCGCCACAAGGCAAAGGTCGGCAAATCCGTCGCCGTGATCGGCGCGGGTGGTATCGGGTTCGACGTGTCCGAATTCCTGCTGGAGGACGGCCACAGTATCACCACCGATCTGCCGGCCTGGATGAAGGAATGGGGCGTCACCGACCCCGCCGAGCATCGCGCCGGTCTGGCCCCCGAAGGCCCGCAACCCGCCGCGCCTGCGCGCCAGGTCACGCTGCTGCAGCGCAAGAAGCAAGCGCATGGCAAGGGTCTGGGTAAAACAACCGGCTGGATTCACCGCGCCACGCTGAAGATGAAGGACGTCAATTTCGTAGGCGGCGTGAATTATGAACGCATCGACGACGACGGCCTGCATGTCAGCTTTGGCGAAGAGCGTGCCGACCCGACCGTGATCGCGGCGGATACGATTGTTTTGTGTTCCGGTCAGATCTCGGACCGCAGCCTTGCGGATACGCTGATCGAACGCGGCATCACCCCGCATGTGATCGGCGGCGCGGATGTGGCGGCAGAGCTGGACGCCAAACGCGCAATCAATCAGGGTACTCGACTGGCGGCTGGTTTCTAAAGCGGCAAGCCGGGCCTCGTTGCGGGGCCCGACTTGCATTTATTCGACGGTGATTGTGATCACCTCGGAGACGATGGGCGGATTATGGGGTACATGTCCCGCATCGCCCAGCACCAGCTGCAGCGTGTGTTCACCAGGGGCCATCTCAAGCGTCACCTCGGTCTGGCCGCCGCCAAAATGGATGTGGTTGTCGTCTGCGGGCAGACCATAGGCCAGCTCATCCGCGCCATCCTCGCCCTGCCCCAGAGGCGGACGGTCAATCAAAAGGTGATGATGGCCGGTATTTTCGGCCTCTGTCCCGGCAGGTGCCACACCCATGCCGTTCAGGCCAAAGACGATTGTTACTGGGGATTGCACGGAATCACCGTCGGACAGATTAACGAAATAAACCTCGGCATCCGGGTTCGATGGTGTCTCTCCTGCGGCCAGAACGAAGCTGGCAGAAAACATCAGAGCAGCGATGGAAAAAAAGGCTTTCATAATCTCCTCCTTGGTCACAAATTTGCCATTCTCATCTTAGCATATTTGCTCCGATCCCCATAAAACCCAGCGTTTATTGGGTTTGTGGCGAATTAAGAAACCACCGTTTCCACGTTTCCCATACTTGAACGATCCATTTTAAATCCCTTTTATTATCCCGAATATGCCCTGTTTCCGCCCAGATTGCAGACCAAATTGGCCGAAACGGAAAGACCTGGGGAACGAGAATGGACAGACTGACCGAAATGGAAGCCTTTGCCAACGTGGTGGACCAGGGTGGCTTCACTGATGCGGCGAAAAAAATGGGCATCTCCAAATCGGCCGTGTCAAAGCACGTCTCGAGCCTGGAGGCGCGCTTGGGCGCACGCCTTTTAAACCGTACTACGCGCCGTGTTTCACCGACCGAGATTGGCCTTGCCTATTACGACCGTGCCCGTCGGGTGCTCAATGACGCAGGCGAAGCCGATGCGTTGGTTACGTCAATGCAGTCTGCTCCGTCCGGCCTGCTCAGGATCAGTGTGGCGACCGATTTCGGCGTCAATCACCTGTCACCGGTTCTGTCCGAGTTTTTGTCAGCTTATCCCGATATCACCGTCAACATGGTGCTCAACAACCGCTACGTTGAACTGATCTCGGAAGGTTTCGACGTCGCAGTGCGTATCGGAGAGCTGGAAGACAGCACCTTGCGCGCACGCAAACTAACAGAAACCGTGAAACGCATGGTTGCTGCGCCAAGCTATATGGAAAAATACGGCTTGCCGCAGAAGATTGATGACCTGAACGAACATAAGCTGCTGCACTATTCCAGCCAGTCTTCGGGCAATGTCTGGAAGCTGACCGCGCCCTCGGGCGAAAAGCGTCAGGTTCGGACCGCCGGCTGGTTGAGCGTGAATGACGGGCAGTCCCTGCTGAACGCGGCGATCTCGGGCCTTGGGATCGCGCATTTGCCCAGCTACCTTTATGCCAGTGCGTTGAAATCCGGCAAAGTTCTGGACGCGATGCCATCGCTGCCAGACGAGGTTCAGGGTGTCTTTGCGGTCTATCCGCCTGGTCGCTTTACGCAACCCAAAGTACGTGCATTCATTGATTTCTTGGTCGAGTCCTTCAAGGACAGAGGGCCAATGGATTGGTAATTTCTCCCCGGTGAAGACTGAACGGCCCGTACGAAAGTGCGGGCCTTTTTTTCAGTTCACCAGCAGGACTGCCTCGACCCTTCGATTTTGATCACGGCCTTCTGGCGTCGCGTTCGTTGTCATCGGTGCCAGATACCCAATCCCGCGGGCCTCAAGACGACTTCCCGCAACGCCATGACCCTCAATCAATCGAACCCGGACAGCCTGCGCGCGCCCTGTGCTGACCGAGATATTCGCCTCGAGCGTACCGGTATCGTCGGTGTTCCCGACAAGCGCCAGCCGAACATCAGGATTTTCGGACATGTAGGCCGCAATCAACGCCAGCGACGGAAACGGGCCTTCGCCCAGCGTGATCTCTCCGGTTCTGAAATGCAGGTCGTCCAAAATGACATGACCGTTCTGCTCCAGCTCGGACAGCAGACCACCGGCCTGATTTACCGTTTCTTCGACAACCAGCGCAGGCGGTTCGAGTGCATCCACGGGCGTCACGCGGATCATCTGCACATAGCCATCGGGGGGGGTACGGCTGACCAGCAGACTCAGGGCCTCTTCGCCGCGTGTGGCGGACAGAAAGCGATAGTCCTGAATGGCCACATACATGTCGGGCGTGGGGACGACCTCGGTGCCAAAACGGAAATCGAAGCCACCGCAGGTAATCGCCTCGCACTCGAATGCTATGTCAAAACCCTGATCCACGACTTGTTGACGCAGTGGCGCCAGTATCTGCAGCGTCGTACTGGACCCGGACTGCAATCGCCACGTCAACCGCTCAACCCGGCCTTCAATCACGCGATCTGGGACTTTGCCCGATTCAAAGCGACCGATGGGCATGTCATAACTGTCCAGTGCACTGGTGCGATCGCTCACCAGACGCGACCCCGACGGCAAAGCAACTTCCTGCGCCGCAGCCGACCCCGCCAGCAACATGGATATCAGGACCGCGCGGCGGATCATCGGGCCTGCGCGTGATACGCGTCATTCGGAGCCATCGCTGTTGCGCTGGCGACCCGGTTTGACATGTTGAAAAAGCCTGTGACGTTGGCGATATCCCAGATATCACGATCACTGAATCCCACGTCGCGCAAAAGCTCGCGGTCGGGCTCCTCGATCTCGGCGCTGGCGGTTGTCATTTTGACCGCAAAGTCCAGCATCGCCCGTTGCCGCGCGTCCAGAGGCGCGACCCGGTAGTTCATCACCAGCATCTCGCCCAGTTGGGGGTTGCCCGACATCTGCCGCACCGCAGCCCCATGCGCCACAAGGCAGTAAAAGCACTTGTTGATGGCCGAAACAACCACTGCAATCATCTCACGTTCAAGCTTGGACAACCCGCTATCGGCCAACATCATATCGTTATACATGGCGGTAAAGGTGTTCAGCTTTTCGACATCAAAGGCATAGGCCCGCAACACGTTAGGCACAAATCCCAGCTTTTCGACGCAGATATCGAAATACCTCTGTGTTTCGGGTGGCAGAGGATCAGCCATCGGTAAATTCAGCGCAGTCGGCAGAGGATGTTCGGTCACGTCAGGCTGTTCTCCTTAGATACACTGACGGTAATGGTATTCTCCGACGATCTCCATTCCAAGTGCCTGATAGAGACCATTGGCCCCAGCATTTGCCTTGGTGCAGATTACGCTCAGGGTTTGCGCGCCTTGTTCCTGTGCCCAGAACGCAGCTGCACGCATCGCCCATTTTCCCAACCCGTGGCGACGATGATCGGGCAGGATCTCCAACGCATGGACCATGGCAATAGCGTCATGCATCGCGACAAAACCCGTACCTGCGGGTTGATCCGAACGCCGCATGAGCAGACCCGTTTTCGGCCCCGCGGCACGAGCCATCACGGCCAATCGCGCAGGTCCGATCCCACCTTTGGCCCAGATCTCATTCATGATGGCAAGCGGATCCCAGATGGCAAAGGCTGTCACGCGCGGAATCGGGATATCCGTCAAATGACCAACCGGACAGGAATAGATATTGACGGGGTCCAGAACCTCATAGCCTCGGTTCTCGAGTTGCCGATCAAGCACCTCATCGCCGGGCCACAAACAAAAGATGCGCTTCTGACCCATCGCCAGCATCGCCGTCTCGGCCGAGTCGATCTGTGCCTCGGTCGCCGGTCCAAGAGCACTGGCCGCCGACACACGAGAACCACCGCCCTGCCCTTCGCGCAGTTGAAACGGCCCAAGCCGTACGTACCGTGCGGCAGGCCATGTGCCATCAACGATACTGGCCCAGTGCGTCAAAGCTGAAGCTCTTTCGCCAACCGGGTAATTGCGGCATCGACTTGCGGCCCATCGGTACCTCGGACCACAATATTGGCACCGAAGACACCGTTGACCTGAAATGGATAACTGCCAATCGCCAAATCTGGAAAATCAGCAGCCAAGACGGCCAGAGGCCCCGCGATGTCGCCTTCGCCGCGATTGACGCGCAGCGTCTGAGACAACAGCGGGCTTCCACCTGTCAAGCCCGGCAAAACGCTGGCAACCATGGCCTGAAACACCGAAGGCACCCCGGCCATGACATGCACGTTCCCGATCGTGAAACCGGGTGCTGTCGATACCGGGTTGTCGATCAGGGTCGCGCCATCCGGGATGCGTGCCATGCGCAAGCGAGCCGCGTTCAGCTCTAACCCGGAGTTTTTATAATGTGCTTCAAGCAGAGCCCGGGCGTCAGCGCGCACATCAATGGCCGCGCCAAAGGCCCGTGCGATGCAATCGGCTGTGATATCGTCATGTGTCGGCCCGATGCCACCGCTGGTAAAAACATGGTCATGTGCGTCCGCCAACGCTTTGATGGCTGCCTCGATCGCCGGAGCGTCGTCGCTGACAATGCGCACCTCTTTCAGGTCGATGCCTTGTTTGGTTAGCTCACCGGCGAGATAGTGCATATTGGCATCGCGTGTGCGGCCCGACAGGATTTCATCCCCGATCACCAGCATTGCAGCGGTTGGATTGGCCATGACGCATACCCTCTCTTGATCGACCCTACGGGCAGGTATAGGCCGTGGGACATGCGATTTGAAACCCCTCTTGTCCCTGCCCGCCTGATCCGCCGTTACAAACGCTTTCTGGCCGATTGCCAGCTGGAGGACGGGCGCGAGGTGACAGCCCATTGTGCCAATCCGGGCTCGATGATGGGGCTAGCGGAACCTGGCCAGAAAATCTGGCTGGAACCCAATGACGATCCGAAGAAAAAGCTGAAATACGGCTGGCGGCTGGTCGACCATGAAAACGGGCATTTCACCGGGGTGGATACATCCGTTCCCAACAAGGCTTTGCGCGCCGCACTGCAGGCTCGGGACATCCCGGCTTTGGCTGCTTATGAAACCGTCCGACCCGAAGTCAAATACGGACAAAACAGCCGCATTGATTTTCTACTGACCCAACCCGGCCTGCCCGATGCCTATGTCGAGGTCAAAAGCGTTACCCTATCGCGCCAACCCGGTCTGGCCGAGTTTCCCGACAGCGTCACGGCGCGTGGCACCAAACATTTGGGCGAGTTGGCTGAGATGGCAGCACAAGGACATCGGGCAATCATGCTGTATCTGGTTCAGCGCACCGATTGCGGCAGGTTTACTCTGGCCGAAGACATCGATCCTGCCTATGTGGCAGCGTTTGAAGCCGCTACAGGAGTGGAGCGGCTGATCTGCGGCACGACGATTTCGCCCCAAGGTGTATGGGTCGACGCAGGCAAAGACTGGAAAATCACATAACTTAGCCAGAGAACCGGAATTCGCCCAGATATGCACCGGATTGCGGATTGAACCCGTGATAAGTGCCATCTTCTGCCAGTCCCACGACCGCGCACAGCTTGCGGCCCTGTCGGAAAGTGGCCCAACGGCTGCAAATTTCACTCCCTTCCAACCACCAATCGCCAGTGTCCTGCCCCAGCTGCGGCACACGGATTTGAAATCCGCCGTCGCTATGTATCCGGGCGGATCCAGTGATATGAAACCGCTGAAACGCGATTTTGCGGTCCGATGTCAACAAAGCGGACAGGTCATCCGCGGACAGCATCTGCACCTCCTCTCGGCACCCGGCAAGGACGCAAAGGGCAAGGATCAGGTTTCTTCTCAAACGTCGTGTCCTTTGTTGCGCAGCCCGACTCTATCGTCATTCTGCGGGTGCGCAGATCACAAGATCGCGCGAAATTACCCGCCAACTGACAACCCAATTGCATCTAAACTGCAGGCATGCTTGAATTTCTGCAGTATCAAACCATTTTTATTCATCTGCAAACCCGCGACCCATCGCCCTCTGGAACTTTCTGCACAAGCAGCGTAAACAAAGTGCTGCGCGAAACATTTGGAGCCTAGCGTCGATGAAAGAGCATCGTGGCCGCCTGACCAAGGACGGTATCCGCATCTATGAACAGGGTGACTTTGCCGGCATGCATGCGGCAGGGGCCTTGGCTGCACGGATTCTGGATGATATCGCCCCGCATGTGTTCCCGGGCCAGACCACCGGCGCGATTGACGGGTTGATCACCCAGATGGTCGAGGACGCGGGCGCGACCTCGGCAACCATTGGGTACAAGGGCTATCAGCACGCCAGCTGCATCAGCGTCAACCACGTTGTCTGCCACGGCATTCCCGGCGACAAGCGGCTGAAAGAGGGCGATATCCTGAATATCGACGTCACGGTTATTGTGGATGGCTGGTTTGGCGACACCTCACGCATGTATGTGGCCGGTAAGCTGCCCCGCAAAGCCGAACGTTTGATTCAAGTGACCCATGACGCCCTCTTCAAGGGCATCGAGATGGTCAAGCCCGGCAACACCTTCGGTGATATCGGCCACGCCATTCAGGCCTATGTCGAGGCCCACCGCATGAGCGTCGTGCGCGATTTCTGCGGTCACGGTCTGGGGCGTGTATTCCACGCACCGCCCAACGTTTTGCACTACGGCCGTCCCGGCACCGGTGCCGTCCTGGAAGAGGGCATGTTCTTCACCATAGAACCGATGGTCAATCTGGGCCGACCCGAGACCAAGACGCTGGCCGATGACTGGACCGCCGTGACCCGCGACAAGTCGTTGTCAGCTCAGTTTGAACACTCGGTGGGTGTGACGGCCAATGGGGTCGAGATTTTCACCCTGTCACCGGGCGATATGTTCCACCCGACCTATTCGTCCTGATCAAGCGCCTGATCGCGGAGCAGTTTCAGCAACAAAGTCTCATCCCGCCAAGGGATGACGGTGTCATGGATGAACACCGGAGCGCGCAAGGGCTTGCGCTCGGGGTTGGTTGAGGTTTCGGCATCCTGCGAAGGTGCCCAGAACGGAGGGGTGAGTGCGCGATCCATACCGCAGCTTACCACATCCGGGTCAGAGTCCCAAAATCACCGGAACTTGAGCCATATCCGTAAACAGCTCGGCCCCCAGATCAGCCAGTTTTTGCCCTCCGCTATGTGGCGCATAGGCCAGACAGCGCATATCGGCGCGCATCGCGGCGGTGACGCCGCTAAGGCTGTCCTCAATCACGACGGGAGCTTTCGCCCCAAACTGTTCAGCCGCCGTCAAGAATAGGGTTGGATCGGGTTTTGCCACCCCAAGCACATGAGCCGAGAAGGCGACATCCCGAAACCTGTCCCACAGCCCGTTTTGGCCCAGCGTGATCTGCATCTTGTCCGGGCTGCCGTTTGAGGCGACGCAGAACGGAACCCCGCGCTCGTCCAGCGTGGCCAGCAGATCGGCAACACCCGGCATCAGGTCCACTCCGCCGCGCAGACGCGCGTAGGTCTCTGCATAGACTTCATCGACCCAATCCGCGGGCAGGTCCGCGCCGAGCGCACGAGCCTTGTCACGCACCCCGGTCATCGTCCCGCCAAGAAAGAACCCCACACTGTCTTCAAGCGTCAGGTCCAGCCCATAACGTGAAAGGTTTTCGACAAGCACCTGATTGGACAGCGGCTCACTGTCCACCAGCACGCCGTCGCAGTCAAAGATCACCAGATCATGCATCTGTACCACCCTTCCACATCAGCGTGATATGCGTGTCGCCATATTTCCGACTGTCTTGCAGGATGAACCCTTCGGGCGGCTGCATGGGGGCGTTTTCCTCCCACACGATGAGGGCGTCATCGTCGATCCAGCCGGGCAGCGCGGCGATGGCCTTTTGGCCCATGGACTTACCGTAAGGCGGATCAAGAAAGATCAGGTCATAAGGCGCGCCGGGATTGTCACCCAACCGGGTCGCGTCGCGGCGGATCAACTGGGTTCGTTCAACACTGCGGGTCAGATCGATATTCTTTCGGATCAAACCCTGCGCCACGCGCCCATCATCCACGAAGGTCACATGAGCCGCACCGCGCGACAGTGCCTCAAGCCCCAATGCGCCGGTGCCTGCAAACAGGTCCAGAACGCGCAGCCCGTCAAAATCAATCTGGTGACTTAGGACGTTGAACAGACTTTCGCGCACCCGGTCTGTCGTAGGCCGCAAATGCGCCCCCGCATCCCCCTTACCGACCGAGGCCAAGGCCCGGCCCCGGAAATCTCCAGCAATGATCCTCACGCTTTGAGCAACGGTTTCAGGTCCGCATTTGGGTCGGCCACCACGGCGGGATCGGCAGTTTTTCCTGCGTCGATCAGGCGTTTACCGACCATATAGGCGCGCGGGTCGTTCATCGCGTCCACCGCGATCAGCTGGTCGCCTTTGTAATACCAGAAGGAGACGGTTGCGCCCTCTCCCTGCCGGGTCACGACGCGATCAAAGCCGGTGTTCAAACCGGCGATTTGCAGTTTGACGTCATATTGGTCCGACCAGAACCACGGTGTTGCGGTATAATCCTTGGCCGCGCCCAGCATGTTCTGGGCCACGATCTCGGCCTGATCAATAGCGTTGGGTACGCTTTCCAAACGGATACGTCCCCCGGCATGCGGGAAAGACGCGCAATCCCCTGCCGCCCAGATCGACGGATCAGATGTACGGCCATGGGCATCGGTTTTGATGCCGTTCTCCAGCTCCAGCCCCGCCATTTCGGCCAGTTGGGTCGCGGGCGCGATGCCCACACCAACCACGACGAAATCCACGGCAATCTCGGAACCATCGGTCAGAACCGCGCCCACCACCTTGCCATCCTCGCCCATCAGACGGTCCAACCCAACGCCTTCGCGGATATCGGCACCATATCCGGTGTGCAGCGCGCGGAAGTAATCGCTGGTCTCGGGCGCTGCGACCCGTTGCAGGATGCGGTCGGCCATCTCGACCAAAGTCACCTTGACGCCGCGCTTGGCGCAAACCGCTGCCGCCTCGAGCCCGATATAGCCGCCGCCCACGATCAGCGCGCGAGCGCCGTCGGTCACGCGCGGCTCCATCTCGTCGATATGGGCCAGATCGCGCACCACATGCACACCCGCCAGATCGCCGCCAATCGCGGCAGGCAGGCGGCGCGGGTCCGACCCGGTGGTCAGGGCCAGTTCGTCATAGGAAATGACTTCATCACCCAGCGAAACGGTCTTGGCTTGCGGATCAATCGCAGTCACGCGCTGGCCCAGACGCAGGGCAATGTTGTTCTCGGCATAAAAGCTCTCGGGGCGCAGGAACAGGCGCTCCAACTCCATCTCGCCCAGCAGGTAAGCCTTGGACAGGGGCGGGCGCTGATAAGGCAAATGCGGCTCGGCCCCGATCAGGGTGATGTCGCCCTCAAATCCGTCTTTGCGCAGCCGCGCCACCAGCGATGCACCCGCCTGCCCGGCACCGATTACGACAATATGGCTCATCTTCCCCTCACCCTGTCGAATTCCCGTGGTCTCCTCCACGCGACCACCTATATTGCGGCTGAGCCCGACTCTGCAAATCCAAACGACAGGAGCACAAAAATGATTTCAACAGGTGATACGCTGCCCGACGCCACGCTGACCCAGATGGGCGCAGAAGGCCCTGAAGAGGTTCGGATTTCCGACAAGACAAACGGGCGCAAAGTGGTTATCTTTGCCGTCCCCGGCGCGTTCACGCCGACCTGCCATTCGGCCCATGTGCCCAGCTTCATGCGTACAAAAGACCAGTTCGACGCCAAAGGCGTGGACGAAATCATCTGCGTCTCGGTCAACGACCCCTTCGTGATGAAAGCCTGGGGCGAGGCCACCGGCGCATCCGATGCGGGTCTGACCATGCTGGCAGATGCCGCGTCCGAGTTCACTAAGGCCATCGGTATGGATTTCGACGCCCCGCCCGCCGGCCTGATCGCGCGGTCGAAACGCTATGCAATGCTGGTCGAAGACGGCAAGGTCACCGCGCTGAACCTGGAAGAAAGCCCCGGCGCGTGTGAAATTTCCGCTGGTGAAGGTCTGCTGGACGTCATCTGACCCTGTCTGGCCCCGGCAAAGTCGGGGCCTTTTCGCCTAAATTCACTTGATAGACCGCTCTGAACCGCAAATACTTGACCCAGTTGTTCAGGGAATCCATTTATGAAAGGCATAACTATCACCCTATGTCTGGGCTCGGCAGCCGCTTTGGCTGCGTGCAGCCCGGCAGCTACCCCACAGCAACAAACCGCGCGACAGCATGAGATCGCATGCCTCAGTGGCACCGTCGGAGGCGCACTTTTGGGCGGCGTCATCGGCAACCAATTCGGCGGCGGATCTGGTAAAACGATCCTGACAGCAGCCGGCGCTGCTGTTGGTGGGATCGAAGGTCAGAAATTCGCATGCTGAGGGGACAGATCATGAAACTTGGTTTAGTGACGCTATGTGCAACCCTGTTGGCCAACACCAGTGTGGCCGAAACCGTGGCAGAGCTGCATGAGAACGAACTGAAAGCCATCGACGCCAACAATGACGGATTTCTGTCCAAAGACGAGTTCAACGCCTTTTCAGACTATGCATTTCAGGCGATGGATGAGGACAAGAGTGGCACGCTGGGTCTGGAGGAAGCCAAACCCTTTCTGGACATAAAGCAATTCCAAAGCGTTGACCGCAATCGGGATAACGTTATCTCTCGATCAGAATATGATGCACAGATGACTGAGGATTTCTCATCTGCCGACAAAAACAGGAACGGTCAGTTGGACTAGGACCGCCCCAACCCGACAGGAGCGCGCTATGAACAAATGGATTTCGCTGGGTGTTCTGGCTTTGCTTGCAGCGTGTGACGTGCCGCAAGCGCCGATTGTAACCGGACCGGATGGTCAGCAGCGGATACAAATAAACACCAGCGGGCTGACCTGTTATGACACGCGGTGTCTAGACATTAACCCGGCGGCGCGGTCGGTGCGATCGAATGGCCTTCGAGAAACTCGCATCCCGAAAAATATCGACGTGAGCAGTGGCACCGTAACGCCTGATGAATTCCGGCAAATGGGTGTGGCCGCCTCGCTGGCGGGTGGCGTCGGCTCGGCGAGCGACCGGGGTTAAACCAGACTGTCCATCTTTCGGGCCAGCTTTGCGTCCAGCGCCGACAATCCACCCACATCATGGGTGGACAAGGTCACCTCGACCGTACGGTAGACATTGAACCATTCGGGGTGATGGTTCCATTTCTCGGCAAAGATGGCCACTTGGGTCATCCAGCCAAAGGCGTGGACAAAATCCTGGAAGATGAAAGTCTTGGTGATTGCGTCCCGGCCTTCCACCATGGTCCAGCCATTTTGAAACAGAGGGTCCAGAAGGGGGCCGCGCGTTTCCGTTGACAAAAGTTCGGTCATTGCTGTTCCTCCGGGTTCGCTTTTCTGAACGGGCCGTAATCCGTCAGAATCTCGATCTCTTCTCCCACTGCGCGGGCCTCGGCGTCCAGATATTTTCGGATCGCGTCGGAAAAGCCAGGGTCGTTGACCCAATGGAGGCTGTGCGTGCGCGTTGGCAGATAACCGCGGGCCAGCTTGTGTTCCCCCTGCGCGCCCGCCTCGACCCGTGACAAGCCTTGCGCAATTGCAATATCGATTGCCCGATAGTAACACAGTTCGAAATGCAGGCAGGCGTGATGCTCGATGCAGCCCCAATAGCGGCCATAAAGCGTCTCGCGCCCGATGAAATTCAACGCACCCGCAATTGGATATCCATCCCGTTCAGCCAGCACCAACGCCATGTCGTCGGTCATGGTTTCATGAGCGATATCAAAGAACTGACGGGTCAGATAGGGGACCCCCCACTTACGTGACCCAGTGTCCTGATAAAACCGCCAGAACGCATCCCAGTGTTCAGGTCGTAGGTCATCGCCCGTGTAGGTGCGAATCTGGCCGCCAAATCCACAGGCCTGTGCACGTTCCTTACGGATATTCTTACGTTTGCGCGACGAGAGCGCCGTCAGAAACCCGTCGAAATCCGCGTAGTCATGATTGAGCCAGTGAAACTGCTGCGAATGACGCACCATCAAACCCATTTCCTGGCCGGCTTCAGCCTCGGCCTCGGTGCAAAAGGTCGCGTGGATAGATGAGACCTGATTATCAGCGGCCAGTTGCACTGCGCCCTGCACCAAAGCCGACAGGCCCACACCCTCGTACCCCGGTCGCACCAGAAACCGTCGCCCCGTGGCGGGTGTGAAGGGCACCGCAATTTGAAGCTTGGGGTAATAGCGACCGCCCGCGTTTTCGTAGGCATGCGCCCAGTTGTGGTCAAAGATGTACTCGCCTTGCGAATGCGACTTGGCATACATCGGGGCCGCGCCGATCAGCATTCCGTCCAGATACGCGGTCAGATATTGCGGTTGCCAGCCTGAGCCGCGCCCGACCGAGCCGCTGTTTTCCAGCGCCAGCAAAAACCGATGCGTGGTAAACGGATCAAGTGGGCGACCGCCATCCGCAGCCTCGGGACAGGCGCAACTGTCCCACTCTGCAGCAGGGATTTGCGACAGCGACCCCAGTACCCGAACCTCGATTTGCGCCTGATCCATGTGCCCTCCGCGTCTTGTCTTTATCTGTGACGGATGGGGTGGGGTTCAACCCGGGTGGTCGGCCAAATACCCCTCGAAGGTCACATTATCGGCAACCTTGCGGGCCTCTGCCTCTTGTTCGGGCGAGCGGATGGTCCAACACAGGATCGGCACCCCCTGCGCCTTCAACTCGGCCACACGGGGACGCGCCAGGTCTGCAGCCTCATGACTTATGAAACTGGCGCTGACCCGGTCAAAATCGGGAATGCCACGCAAATGGTCGCAAACTGCTTGTGGCAGATGTTCGACCTTGGGCTGATACGAACAAGTTGTGATGCCGCGCGGCAGATGGGGGGCAATTCGTGACAGTTCGGCGACGGAATTGGGGTTGAACGACATCAGCGCCACGGCCCCGTCATAGCCCTGCAAAGCACGCACGGTATCTTGCTCCAGAGGGCCAACATCAGTGCCCATCGCGCCATCCTGATCTTTCAATTCGATCAGCAGAGGCACTTGCCCGGCCACGATCTCAAGCACCTCGTCCAGCGTCGGGATACCGTCTGCGGCATGCAAAAGCTGAGTCGCTTGCGCCTCGGCCGCCGAGATTTGCTGGATCGGGCCAGACCGGCCCGTCAGACGGGTCATGTCATAGTCGTGAAACACCATCGCCCGGTTGTCGCTGGTGCGTTGCAGGTCAATCTCGATACCATATCCGGCCTCGACAGCCGCGCGAATGGCCGCCCGGCTGTTTTCCGGGCGGTTGTCCGAGAGGTCGTGCAATGCCCGATGCGCGATCGGAGCCTGCAGGAACACGTCAGGCAAGGCGGGTGTCATGCGACCTCGAAAATACCTTCGATCTCAACAGCGACGCCCAGAGGCAGCGCCGCAGCACTGACAGCCGAGCGCGAATGGCGACCAGACTCACCCAGCGCTTCGACCAGAAAGTCCGACGCGCCGTTGATGACCTGTGGCTGTGCTGTGAAATCAGGGGTCGAGTTCACGAACCCTGTCAGTTTGATCACCCGCACCAGCTTGTCGATATCACCGCCACAGGCCGCTTTGACTTGCGCCAGCAGGTTGATCGCACACACTTTGGCGGCTGCTGCACCAGCTTCGACATCCATGTCATCGCCCAGCTTGCCGATGATCATCGAACCATCGTTCGAAATCTGCCCCGAAACATAGACGATGTTACCAACGCGCACGAAAGGCACATAGTTGGCCGCCGGTGCCGGCGCGTCGGGTAGTGTAACGCCCATGCTGCCCAGTTTTGCTGCAATGCTCATGTCATGGTCCTCACCTAAATTCGAGTCGGTCGGACGCTAACCGGGAAAGACCGGTTCGAAAAGCACCAAACCGCCGAATTAAGCGTCAGTGGTGCTGTAAGCATAACTTCTCTTATTCTTTAGTGTTGAACTCGTGTCACTTTACCTTGACCTCTTAACCGGGTTACACGCTGGCTGTTTCAATAGATTTGTGAAACACCTATGTGACATTGAATTGCGCCGTTAGAAACGGCCAAAGGCAGTATTGATTGAACGTTCAGGTGCATTCGTTCCTGACGTGTTGGAGTGGCAAAGACCGTGCTAAGCAAAATCCGCTTGAAGCCCCTTATCCTCCTGTCCCTTGTGGCAACTCTCGGCGCCTGCGCTACACGCCCACCGGAAGGCACCCCTCCGGGTGAGGTGTTTGACCCTTACGAAAGAAACAATCGGGGTATTCACAACTTCAATCTGGGCGTTGACCGGTTTCTGTTCCGCCCTGCCTCGAAAGGCTATGTGAAGATCTTTCCCGATCCGGTTGTGACCAGTTTCAGCAATTTCGCGGAAAACCTGACCATGCCGGGGCAGGCGCTGGACTATCTGTTGCAGGGTAATCTGAAACAGTCGGGCAATGCCCTGCTGCGCTTTGCAATCAATACGACCGTTGGCGGTGCAGGCTTGTCCAAACCGGCGGACGAGTTGAACCTGCCGCCGGTTGACACCGACTTTGGCGAGACATTGCATGTCTGGGGTGTCGGAGAAGGCGCTTATGTGGAGCTGCCGCTATACGGCCCATCGACCCAGCGTGACGCGATTGGTGTTGTGGTCAATCTTTTCTCGAACCCGATCAACTTTTCGCCTGTGCGCCCGATCGACAATATCGGCGTCTATGCCGAGGTCGTACGGCGCGCCGGGGATCGGGGCCGGTTCTCGGATACGGTCGACTCGATCCTGTATGAAAGCGCCGACAGTTATGCGCAGTCACAGACCATCTACCTGCAAAACCGCCGGTTTGAACTGGCGCGAGACGATGAAGACGCCTATCTGGGCCTATATGACGACCCCTATGCAGACATCGGAACCGACCCTGTCAGGGACCCCTACCTAGACCCCTACGA
Source organism: Ruegeria sp. R8_1 (assembly GCF_017743815.1). Taxonomy (NCBI): domain Bacteria; kingdom Pseudomonadati; phylum Pseudomonadota; class Alphaproteobacteria; order Rhodobacterales; family Roseobacteraceae; genus Ruegeria; species Ruegeria sp. R8_1. Next base: position 79,145 of record NZ_JAGHRL010000004.1, read on the forward strand.
GGACCCCTATGCTGAATAACCACATAAATCGACGCGGATTTGTCGCCACTGGCCTGGCCGGTGTTTTGATGGCCGCCCTACCCGCCTACGCCCAGACCGAAGCCAGCGCCAAGGCGCTGGTGGTAAGTGTGGTGGACGATATCAACCGCGTGATCGCCTCGGGCAAGTCCGAAAAGTCGATGATCCGCGATTTCGAGAAGATTTTTGCGCAATATGCCGACGTACCAATTATGGCACGTTACGTGTTGGGTGCTGATGGCCGATCTGCCAGCCCGGCGCAGCTGCGACAATTCACCGACGCCTTTCAGGGCTATATCTCGAACAAATATGGCCGCCGCTTCCGTGAATTCATCGGCGGTCAGGTCACCGTGCGCAACGCCCGCAAGATCAAAGCGGGGTATGAGGTGCGCACCTCGGTTAAACTTCAGGGCTCGTCCCCGTTCGAGGTGACGTTCCTGGTGTCGGACAAATCGGGCCGTGACCGGTTTTTCAACATGTTCATCGAAGGGGTGAACATGCTGCTGACCGAGCGCACCGAAGTTGGCGCGCTGCTGGACGCGCGCGGAGGCGATCTGAACCGTCTGATCAAGGACATGAAGCAGAACAAGCTGAGCTGATCGGGTTCACATGACAAAAGCGCCGCGCGACCCTCATCGCGCGGCGCTTTTTTGTTGGGGCTTGAACGCCCTTAGTTCAAGCGCTCGCCGGTTTCTTTGGCGAAATACGACACTTTGCTCATGTCGAAGGCGAGGTTCAGAGGTTTCCCCGCCTGCGCGCTGGTTTCCGCGTGCAGACGCGCCGTGACCTGCTTGCCGCCCAGCTCCGACACCACATAGGTGTCGGCCCCTGCAGGCTCGACCATATCGACAAGACATTCAGCCTCTTGCACACCGTCACCTGCGCGGAACCCGGCCTCAGCGATGTCCTCGGGACGCAGACCCAGGATCACGTCCTGCGGAAGGGCCAGATCACGCGATTCTGTCAACAGCAGGTCGCCACCCTCACGCGCGATGGCGATCTGGGTGCCCGAGCCATTCTTGCGCGCCTGTGCCGGGATCAGGTTCATCGCAGGTGAGCCCATGAAATCCGCCACAAAAAGGTTGGCCGGGTTGTTGTAGATCTCGGCCGGGGTGCCGATCTGCTGCACCACCCCACCTTTCAACACGACGATCTTGGTCGCCAGTGTCATCGCCTCGATCTGGTCATGGGTCACGTAAACGATCGAGGCATCCAGCGTTTGGTGCAGCTTCTTGATCTCGGTCCGCATCTCGACCCGCAACTTGGCGTCTAGGTTGGATAGCGGCTCATCAAACAGGAACAGCTTGGGATCGCGCACCAGCGCCCGACCCATGGCCACACGCTGACGCTGTCCACCTGACAGCTGGCTGGGGCGGCGGTTTAGCAGCGGCTCAATCTGCAACAGCGAAGCCACCTCTTTCAGCTTGGCATCCTGCGTCGCCTGATCAACGCCGCGCACTTTCATGCCGAAAGTGATGTTCTTGGCCACTGTCATGGTCGGGTACAGAGCGTAGGATTGGAACACCATCGCGATGTCGCGGTCCTTGGGGCTGACATGGGTCATGTCATTGCCCCCAATGGACAGGGTGCCGCCAGTGATCTCCTCCAGCCCCGCAATGCAGTTCAGCAGGGTGGACTTGCCGCAGCCCGAGGGGCCGACCAGCACCAGGAAATCGCCCGGTTCGATCGAGATGTTGATGTCCTTCAGAATCTCGGTCGCGCCGTAATTCTTGTAGAGTTTGTTGATATCAAGGATGGGTGCCATGGGTCTTATCCCTTCACAGAACCGGCGGTCAGGCCGCGGATGAAATACTTACCGGCAACGACATAGACGAGCAGCGTCGGCAGCCCCGCGATGATCGCGGCGGCCATGTCGACATTGTATTCTTTGACGCCGGTGGTGGAGTTTACGATGTTATTCAGTGCCACGGTCACGGGTTGCGTGCCCGCCTGGCTGAACGACACGCCGAACAGGAAGTCGTTCCAGATCTGCGTGAACTGCCAGATCACGGTCACAACGATGATGGGCAGCGACAGCGGCAGGAAGATCGACCAGAAAATCCGCAGGAACCCAGCCCCATCGACGCGCGCGGCCTTGGTCAGCTCGGACGGGATGGTGACATAGTAGTTACGGAAAAACAGCGTGGTGAAACCCAGCCCGTAGATCACATGGACAAAGATCAGGCCCGGAATGGTGCCGGCGATCCCCATCATGCCCAGCAGGCGCGCCATGGGCAGCAGAACCACCTGAAACGGGATGAAGCAGCCAAACAGCATCAGCGAGAAGATGATATTCGCGCCTTTGAACCGCCATTGCGCCACGACATAGCCGTTCAACGCGCCCAGCAGGGTCGAGATGGCCACTGCAGGCACCGCGATTAGAACCGAGTTCCAGAAATAAGGCCGCAGACCTTCACACTGGATACCGGTACAGGCACCCGACCATGCGGTTTTCCAGGCATCAAAGCTGACTTCTCTCGGAAGCGAGATCAGGGAGCCAGTACGGATTTCCTCAAGGCTTTTCAGCGATGTGGTCAACATCACAAACAACGGCATCAGGTAATACAGCGCAAACAGGCCCAGCAGGACATAGAGCAACCAACGCAGGGCAATCTTGCCAAGGGCACTTTGGCTACGGGGTTCGGTTTGGGATTGGGGCATCGACAGATCAGTCATTTTTCGCCCTCAGCTCTGAGTAAAGATAGGGAACGACGATGGCAAAGACGACCAGCATCATGATCATCGCGGACGAGGCCGCCTGACCAATATCGCCGCGCGAAAACGCCATGGCGTACATGTAGGTGGCCGGCAGATCGGTTGCGTATCCGGGACCGCCACCCGTGAGGGCGATGACAAGGTCAAAGCTCTTGATCGCGAGGTGAGCCAGCACGATGAAAGCCGACAGGAAGATCGGGGCCATCGACGGGATGATAATCGCCGTATAGATGCGCCATGTTGGGATACCATCGACTTGGGCTGCCTTGATGATCTCACCATCGACCGAGCGCAGGCCAGCGAGAAACAGCGCCATCACGAAGCCCGAGCTCTGCCAGATCGCGGCCATCACGATGGTGTAAATCGCGTAGTCCGGGTTCACCAGCCAGTCGAACTCGAAATTCGTGAAACCCCAGCCCTGCACCATGGATTCGATCCCCAGACCGGGGTTCAAGATCCACTTCCACGCGGTGCCGGTCACGATCATAGACAGCGCCATAGGATACAGGTAGATCGTGCGGATTGCGCCCTCGACCCGGATTTTCTGATCCAGCAGAATGGCCAGCAGCAGACCCAACACCATCGCAATCACGATGAACAGGGTGCCAAACAGGTACAGGTTGTTGATTGCCGTATCCCAACGGGGAGATTCAAACAGGCGTTCATACTGGATGAAGCCTTTGATTTCGTATTTCGGCAACAGTTTCGATCGGGTCAGCGACACCCAAGCCGTCCATCCGATAAAGCCGTAGACAAAGATCAATACGGCAATGAACGACGGTGCCAGCACCACCTTGGGCAGGTGGTTTTCCAGCCATTCGGACATGATTTCCTCCGGGGAAAGATACTCTGCCCCGTCAGTATAGGGGGCAGAGCGATTTGGATCAGTAGCTGTTGGCCACTGCCGCCGCCAATTGCTGAACCGCGTCAGCCGACGACATATCCGAGTTGAAATGCGCGGTCACAACATCCGTGATCGCACCAGACTGCGACCCGCGCAGCGCCATGCCGTGGGCATAAGACGGCAGCAGTGAACCGGCGTCCGAGGTCGAACCCATATCTTCGGCCGACAAGTTGGCGCAGATGTCAAAGTCATCCAATGCTACGTCGGTGCGTGCAGGGATCGAGCCTTTGTTCAGGTTGAACACTTTCTGGAAATTCGGCGCGACGATCAGCTTGGCCAACAGGTCCTGACCGGCTTTCTTGTCATCTCCGTCCACGTCGAACATGGCAAAGCTGTCGACATTGTACAGATAGCCATCACCGGGGGTCGAGGCACACAGGAAGTCCTCACCGGGCTTCTTGCCTGCCGCCAGGAACTCACCCTTGGCCCAGTCGCCCATGATCTGGAACGCCGCTTCGCCGTTCATGACCATCGCGGTGGCAAGGTTCCAGTCACGGCCTGAGAAGTTCTCGTCCACATAGCCACGCAGGGTGCGCATCTGGTCAAACACCTGCACCATCGTGTCCGAGGTCAGCGCCTCAGGGTCCAGATCGACCAGCGCTTTCTGGAAGAACTCAGGCCCACCAATGCCCAGAACCACGGTTTCAAACACGGTCGCGTCCTGCCATGCCTGACCGCCATGGGCCAGCGGGATCACACCTGCGGCTTGCAACTTGTCCGCGGCGGCGTTGAATTCGTCCCACGTGGTCGGCATCTCGATGCCATTTGCGGCCAGAACGTCTGCGTTGGCCCAGATCCAGTCAACGCGGTGCACGTTCACCGGCGCGGCGCACCACGTGCCCTCGCATTTCATATGACCCGCGATCGAAGCGGGCAGAACATCGGCCCAGCCTTCGGCCTCGGCCACGGATGAGATATCGGCCAGAACGCCTTCTTCATACCATTCCTGAATGGCCGGGCCTTTCAACTGAACGGCCGTCGGCGCGTTGCCCGACAGAACCCGGGCGCGCAGCGCGGTCATCGCGGCATCACCGCCACCGCCAGCCACGGGCATATCGGTCCAGCTGCCACCATTGGCCGCGAATTCCTCTTGCAGGACGGCAACCGACTTGGCCTCGCCCCCCGAGGTCCACCAATGCAGAACTTCTGCCTGGGGGCCCGCCAACACCGACGATCCGGCCACAACAGCCAGCGTCGATACGGTGGCAAATGCAAAACGCTTCATTTCTTGTCTCCTCCCTGAGAACCTAAGAGGCTGCCGCAGCAGCGATGTCGGCCATACTGGGGCGCACGGGCTGTCTGGCAACTTGGAATCCGCGCCAAACCCGTGCATCAGCCCAATTTTTCACCGCTTCTGTTACCGCGTGTTACGTTGACATTGAATCTGTTTCCGTTCGTTACAATTGACGATATCGGAGGAACAGTGACTGGGAGGACAAACTGCGTGAGTATCCCGCGACTTTTGGTGGTGGATGACGACCCCGAGATGCGGGCGATGATGACCCAGTTCCTGCAGCAGAACGGGTTCATCGCCCTGCCCGCCAGTTCTGAAAATGAAATCCGCAGCCACCTGAACACCGGCCGCATCGACCTGATCCTGCTGGACGTGATGCTGGGCGATGAAAACGGCGTCGAGATCTGCGCCCGCCTGCGCGCCGAACAGGATGTGCCGATCATTCTGGTCTCGGCCCTCTCAGCCGACCATCAGCGCATGGCGGGGTATGAGGTCGGAGCCGATGACTATATCGCCAAACCCTTCAACCCTCAGCTTCTGCTGGCCCGCGTGCGGGCGGTGATGCAACGGGCGCGGCGGTCATCGTCACTGGCCTACCGCCGCCGCATCCACAGCTTCCGCTTTGACGGCTGGCTCTATGATGGCAAACGCGATGAGGTGCATTCGCCCGAGGGCTATTTGGTGGCGCTGTCACAACGTGAGACGGCGTTGCTCAAGGTTTTGCTGGCCAATCCGCATATCCCCCTGACACGGGATGAGATCGTCGCCGCGCTGGATGTCACCGGCGGCACTGACAAACCCGAGGCACAGGGCCGCGCCATCGACATGCTGGTCGGGCGGTTGCGGTCAAAGATCGAAGTCAACCCGAAGGACCCGCAGATGCTGCGCACCGAACGCGGCGTCGGCTATGTTTTTGCCGCTGACGTGGCGGTGCAAGAGGAATGACACTGCGCCTGCGCAATTTAGGCTGGCTTTGGGTGATCTCTGCCTTCGCAACCGGGCTGGTCTCGGCCGGCCTCTGGTTTGCTTCGGCCCGCGCCTGGAATCAGTTCCTGACGCAATCCTTCGTCGCAGGGTTTAGCGTTTACGAAGACCTGCGCACCGGAATGGCCCCGGCTGCCCCGCTGTCCATTTCGCCCTTGTCACCGGCAGATGCTGCCCTGGCCGATATGGGAGAGTTCCAACAATTGCCTGGGTCTTCGGGCCGTCGGTTCCTGACCAATCTGTCGATCCTGACGGACAGTTCAGCACCGCTCAACGGGCGTGAATTGACGCTGGCGATCCTGTCCGATCGTCTGGTCTATCCGGTGTCGGACATCGTCTCGCGCAGTGATCAGACCGGGCCTGAAAAGATGGGCAACCTGACCCGGTTGCTGGCTACCTATTGCAGCGAACCGATCCTGATTGCGCAATTCGGGCGCGGGTCGTGGTACCGTGTGGATGGCACCGACATCTGGGGCTGTGATGCCGCGCCGACCGATCTGCGCCTGCCTGCGATATTGCTGGCAATCGTAGCGCTGGCGGTGATCCTGACCTCGGTCGGCAACGTGTCCGATACGTTCACCCGGTTTGCCCATGCCCTGCGCGACCGTCGGAGGCGCGGAGGCCCCGACAGTTACGACGCGGATGGCCCGACCGAGCTGCGGGACATCGTGTCTGCCGTAAACGCCCATCTCGATGCCGAGCGCGCTCAGTTGGAACAACGTGCCACTGTCCTTTCGGGCGTCAGCCATGATCTGGGAACCCCCGCAACCCGAGTCCGATTGCGCGCTGCGCTCATCGCGGATGATGAACTGCGTGAAAAGCTCGAAGCGGATGTGGATCAGATGACAGGCATGATCGAAAGTGTCCTGACATACACGCGCTCCGAACTGAGTGTCGAAGAGCCTCGTCAGATTTCACTGACATCCCTGGTCGAGTCGGTTGTCGACGACTACCAGGATATGGATCGCCCCGTGACCTTGCAGAACATTGATCCTGTTGCGGTTGAAGGTGCGCCATCCGTTTTCATGTCCCGGCGCGGGCACGGCACCTTGCAGGAAGCGCGGCGCATGCTGGTCACCGCCAGACCGATTTCGCTGAAACGCGCCTTGACCAACCTGATCGACAACGCGCTGAAATACGGCCGCCATGCCGAGGTCCAGCTTGAAACCGACGCGCATTCTGCCACGATCACGGTCGAGGACAAGGGTACCGATCTGTCGGTTCAGGATATCGAAGCTCTGATGGCCCCTTTCCAGCGTGGAACCAATACAGGGTCGTCAGACGGGTTCGGCCTGGGTCTGACCATTGCCGCGACGGTCGCGGAACAGCATGGCGGCGCGCTGCGGTTCGAGGCCGGAGATCAGGGGTTGCGCGCCCGATTGACGATTACACGGCACTGATCTGTCAGGCCATGTAACTTCGGACCAAGGCGCTTGCGATCAACGACCATCCGTCCGCAATTACAAAAAACGCCAGCTTGAACGGAAGTGAGACCGTGGCCGGCGGTACCATCATCATACCCATCGACATCAGCACCGCCGCAACGACAAGGTCGATGATCAGGAACGGCAGAAAGATGAGAAAGCCGATCTGAAAAGCGCGCGCGATCTCGGACAGCATGAAAGATGGCATCAGGATCGACAACGGCGCATCCGGTGACACATCGACTGTAATGCCTTCTGGTCGTAGCGCAGCCATTGCGTGAAATGTATCGGGGTCCAGCCGTGCCGCCATGAAGGCGCGAAATGGCTGCAACGCCCGTTCCAAAGCGGGCTCAACCTCCATCGTTTCATTGACCATGGGGCGGATGCCAGTGGTCCAGGCTTCGGTAAAGACGGGCTCCATTATGAAATAGGTCAGAAACAAAGCCAGGCTGACGATCAGCATGTTGGGGGGCGATTGTTGCAACCCGATCCCTTGCCGCAGAATTGCCAGTACCGTGATCAGAAACGGGAAGCAGGTGATCATGATCGCCAATCCGGGTGCCAGGCTGAGAACGGTGATCAACAGGATCAACTGGACCGTCCGAGCCGAGATCGAGCCCCCATCGCCCAGCGACAAAGATAGCTCCTGCGCCATGGCAAAGGACGGAGTCATCCCTATCAGCGCAACGATAAGCCACGGCAATACGCGCATCAGCCGATCCCGTTCTGCAGGTCAGCAATCTCGGTCAGGCGTACGGCAAGTTGGCCCGGCTGATCCCCTTCCAACTCTTCCAGAAGACCCCGTGCAACAAGCTGGTCGCCGACATAGAGGTCGACCGGGTCCTCGATACGTTTATCCAGCGTCAGCACCGCATTCTCACCCATGTTCAACAGGTCGCGGATCAAAGGTCGGGCGCGCCCCACCGATACGGTGACTTCGATCGGAACAGACTCGAACGGATTGGCTTTCTCTGGTTTTGGGGTTTGGGGATCACTCATTGCTCATTGCCTCTTTTGCCTCAAATACATACGCGTCGAACGCCCCGGCGACCGATGCCAGCAGCCCATCAGTATCAACTTCACGCTGGGCCACGCCGACCTGCAGCCTTGCCTGTCCGGCTTCGAGCGAGGGATCTTCGATCACATTCGCCGCCGTTGACAGGCTGGGTGGGATCATCTTCTGAACCTCAACCGCGCGCCCCTTGGGAACAAACACTTGCATCGGTTGTCTGATCTGTTCCTGTGCCATCTCGCTGAGCTGTTCGACCAACCGTGCGGCGAACCCGCGATCCAGTGTGTCGGGCAGAACCGCGTTCACAAGGCTGTTGAACATGGGCTCCAGCGACAAAGTCATACGCGTCACGGCTTCATGATAGGTGAAGGACATGTCCTCCAACGACTTGGCCAGCTCGGCTGAGACTTGCTTGCGGCTTTGCTCTTGCGCTTGCAGAGCGTCTTCCCAACCTGCGCTGTAGCCTTGTTCGAACGAGGCCAACCGCTGTTCTTCAAGGGCGTCTTCATCCAACAGGTGGAGCTGTCCTCCACCGGCTTGCAGAGTGAAATCTTCAAGAAGATGGGCTATCGACATCAAGCACGCTCCTCACCTTCTTCAAGCCAGCTGCGCAGGATTTCCACGGTCTCTTCCTGCTTGTCGCCGATCATCGTTCGCAACCGGTCCACAGGATCGGCGCCGGGCGCGTTGGCGAGGGTCGGAACATCACCTGCCGGAGCCTGTCCAGGCAGCGACTGGTATTGGCCAGCTTCATCGGTCGCGATCTCTCCGGTCAGATATGCTTCGGGTTCTGTCGCGGAACCTGCCGGCAACAAGGCAGGCGCGGCGGCCGGTTTCATCAGAATGGGTCGAATGACAAACAGGGCAAGGATCAGCGAAACCGCTGCCAGAATGGCCATCTGGATCAACGACATCGCATCAAGATGGATACTCCCCCAAATCGAGGACGAAGCCACAGTTCCCTGCGGTTCAACCACTGGCAAATTCATGGACTTCAGTGTAATGACATCACCACGCTCGGCATCGAAGCCAACAGCCGAAGCGACAAGCTCTTTCAGTGCTTCCATCTCGACTTCCGGCATGGGCACAAAGCTCTCGACGCCATTTGCGTCTGACGATGTCGTACCGTTTACCAGAACAGCGACCGTCAGACGTTTGATGGCTCCTGGCGCGTTGTGGACCTCCAGCTCGGTTTCCGAAACCTCGTAGTTCACCCGCTCGCGTGTTTGGGTTGCATTCGAATTCGATTCATCGCCACCGGCCCCGTCCCCATCCGGCAAGTTCGATGCAACGGTCACATCTGCAGATTGGTTACGGGCACTATCCGATCGTTCTTCGACATCGGTACTGATTGCGACACGGCCATTAGGGTCAAATCGACGCTCACGGATCGATTCGGTTTTGGTGACGGTGTCCACGCTGACTTCGACCACGGCGTTTCCGATCCCGACGCGGGCTTCAACCAGGCGCAGAACACGCTCGCGCAGCTGTTGGGCTTTGTCGTCGGCCGTATCGCCCGCCACAGGATTGTCTTGCGCACCAATGACCGCACCATTCGAGTCGACCACCGCGACGTTTTCCGGCGCCAAGCCACTGACAGCGGACGACACAAGAAAGCGGATTGCCTTGGCCTGATCCGAAGTAATGTCGGCGCCTGAGGATACCAGATAGACCGATGCCGTCGGAGCGACGCTGCGTTGGAACGGATTCGAGGATCCGTTCGCGATATGAACCCGTGCCTGACTGATGTGCGGGCCACCGACAATGGTACGTGCCAATTCCCCCTCTTTCGCGCGCCAGTACGCAGCGTCGAACATCTGGGACGTCGTGCCAAAGCCGCTCAGCGAATCCAGCAGCTCGTATCCCCTGTTTCCGTTCGCAGGCAGCCCTTCACTGGCCAGGGTCATACGCAGCTCGTCACGCTGCGAACCCGGTACATAGATCGAGCCGCCGCGAATCTCATACGGCACGCCACGCTGGTCCAGCGACCGTACGATGTCGCCAGCTGCGCCACTTTCCAGCCCGGCATAAAGCAAGGTCATCGACGGCGCGCCTACCAGTCGCGACATCGTTAGAACCCCAAGAAACACCAGCACGACTGCACCGGCAACGATGATTTGTTTACGCCTGTCCAAACTTGCCCAGACAGTTCCGATCTGCTGCACGCTCACCTCCGACTCGCCGGCATTCTGCCCGGCACATCCCTTGTTTGAACGATTGCCCTTAACAATCGGTTAGTCCCTGCCGGGTTATGACAGTTGCGGAATGGATGAATGAGGACGTCATGACCGACGCGACTGCAGGACAGGCAGAAGAGCCTGAAAAATCAGGGAAAAGTGGTTTTATTATCGGTGCGATTCTAGCCGTGGCCGGGGCAGCTGGCGGATACTACCTGACCACGTCGGGAATGTTGCCCTTTGGCCCGAAACCAACCGCTGACGCACCCATGAAAGAAGGTATGGAAAAACCTCTCAAGGCCCTGCCCGACGTGGTTTTTGTCGATCTGTCACCGGTCATCGTTTCGATCAAGTCGGGCGATTCGCGGCACCTGAAGTTTCATGCGCAGCTTGAGGTGAACCCAGAACACCTGAGCGACGTTGAAAAAATGAAGCCGCGAATCATGGACGTCCTGAATGGATATTTGCGTGCCGTTCAAGTTGGGGATCTGGAAGATTCCCTGGCGCTGATGCGCATACGCGGCCATCTGCTGCGTCGAATCGCGATCGTCGTCGGAGAAGACCGCGTGCGCGATGTTCTCGTGATGGAATTCGTACTGAACTAGGAGGCGAAATTGGAATTGATCGCAGATATTTTTCTGGTTGCCGGCGCTCTTGGTGCAGGCCTGTATTGTTTTGTTCTATCGCGCCGCCTCAGGCGTTTCACGGATCTTGAAAAAGGTGTTGGCGGGGCGGTGGCCGTTTTGTCTTCGCAGGCAGACGAACTCAAGAAATCACTGGATTCGGCCCGTGCGACGTCAGATCAGGCCGGTGATGAACTCAAATCGCTAACTCTCAGGGCGGAATCTGTGGCCCAGCAGCTAGAGTTGATGATGGCGTCGATGCACGACGTCATTCCAGAAAAAGACGAGGTTGAAGAAACAGTTTCAGCAGGGGCGACCGAAACCGCTTTTTTACCGAAGGACGAGGTTCCAACAGAACCCGAATCCACGACCGAGCTGACAGAAAAGCCCGAGCCCAAACGCGCGATGGGTCTCATGTTTATGCGACATACGCGCAAAATCGGTGAGGGAACGGCATGACTCGCAAGGCTTCAAATCGGCCCAAAGGCGGCGTTCTTACAGTGATCTCGTTGTTGATGGTCGGGTCTGCAGCAATCCGCGTGGGACTTGAAGCCGGACCTGCCTTGGCCAAGGCCGCTGAGCCGTCGGTCACTGCCGCGAAGCCGGTGATGGACGACCATCCCAAAACCCGAGAATTGCTGACTGCTTTGTTGCGCCGCGAACAAGCATTAAAAGAGCGTGAGGCGGCGATTTTGGAAAAGGAAAGAGCCCTCGCTATCGCTGATCAGGCGATCGAGACACGCCTTGTTGCGTTACAGGACGCCGAAACGAGCCTTCGGGAAACGTTGTCCTATGCCCAAAAAGCAGCAGAGACCGATCTGACGCGGCTGACCGATGTGTACCAAAGCATGAAACCGAAAGACGCAGCAGCCTTGTTTGAGACAATGGATCCGGGTTTCGCAGCAGGTTTTTTGTCACGCATGCCGCCGGACGCGGCTGCCGGCGTCCTTGCCGGGCTCAGCCCCGAGGTGGCCTATACAATCAGCGTCATCATGGCGGGGCGAAATGCTGCCGCCCCTCAGGAATAAACTCTATGTCCTTTAATCCCGCATTTGACTTCGTCGGAGAGCCCACATGATCGGAATAATCGGAATCGTCGTCATTTTCGCCATGGTGTTCGGCGGCTATTTGGCTGCGGGCGGCAAAATGACGATCATCCTTAAGTCATTGCCATTCGAGATGATGATGATCGGAGGCGCGGCCGTGGGCGCCTTTTTGATCAGCAACGACATGAGCGCCGTGAAACACACCATCAAGGATATGGGCAAGGTTTTCAAAGGTCCCAAGTGGAAACCCGAAGACTATCGCGATCTGCTTTGTCTTCTGTTTTCGATGATCCGTATTGCCAAGGCGAACCCGGTCGAGGTCGAACAGCACATTGAAGATCCAGAGAATTCGTCTCTTTTTTCCGCCTATCCCAAGATCCAGTCGGATAAGGAAGCCGTTGATCTGATTTGCGACACAATGCGATCCGCGTCGATGAATTACGACGATCCGCATCAGGTCGAGGAAGTTCTGGAAAAGCGGATGGAGGCGAATTTCCATCACGCCATGCATTCCAGCCATGCTTTGCAAACGGTGGCCGATGGCCTGCCCGCGTTGGGTATCGTTGCTGCCGTTCTGGGTGTTATCAAGACAATGGGTTCGATTGACCAACCACCCGAGGTATTGGGTAAGTTGATCGGTGGTGCTCTGGTCGGTACGTTTCTAGGGGTTTTTCTGGCTTATGGTTTGGTCGGACCTTTCGCTGGCAAGCTGAAGGCCGTGGTTGAAGAGGACAACCATTTCTACCAATTGATCAAAGAAGTTCTGGTCGCCAATTTACACAACCATAATGCTGCGATGTGTATCGAGGTTGGCCGACAGAATACACCGACGCATAACCGCCCCGGCTTCTCGGAACTTGAAGAGGCGCTGAAAGAGCTTAAGCAGGCAGCCGCATGAAAAAGTCCTGGGGCATAGCGGCCATCTTGCTTGGGGCGGCTCAAGCCGTTTCCGCCGAGGAATTGACCGTCCGGACGGGTGAACATGACGGTTATACCCGATTGGTTGTACAGATCCCGCCAGATACCGGCTGGATTCTGGCTCAAACGAAAAATGGTGCCCGCCTCAACGTGGCACTCGATGACGTGACCTTCGAAACTGGGTCTGTGTTCCGTCGTTTAACGCAAAACCGCCTGTCGGCATTATCACAAAAGAAACCGGGGGATGCGCTAGAGTTGCAATTTGGTTGCGACTGTGTGGCGTCCTCGTTTCTTTACAAAGACACGATGATCGTGGTGGACATTGCGCCCGCTGCCTCCCTTCCACCGCTCAGCGAAGATATCCCACCGCCTTTGCTCCCCAAAGCGGCTGTGCAGGAAAACCCGCTTGAGACAGTCCAGAAAACCGAGGTGGTGGCGCTTCCCTTGCTTAATTTGAACGCGCGGCAATTTGAAAATCAGCTATCCACAAAACTGCTGCAAGGTGCAGATCGTTCTATCGTCGATCTGAACCTTACTCCTGCTGGCCCAAGATCAACCGGATTCCAAAACGCGCCTCTTCTGCCTTCAGATCTGGAGGCGAATATCAACGTCACCTCAATTCTTGACGAATTGAACGATCTGCTTGGCCCAGATCTCATTGAACTTGAACGTCAGCCGTCCTGCATTACCAATGCCGAGATTGGGTTTGACACCTGGTCTGACCTGCGACCGTTCTCGAAACAAGTGGCAAGCGCCCGCGCCGCTCTGTTTCATGAATTTGACCGCGTCGATCGCGCACGCGCGTTAGGGCTTGCAAGGCTCTATGCCTATCACGGGTTTGGCGTTGAGGCGCTCGCCGTGTTGGACCTTGCGACGCCTGACGAAAGCGAACGGCAAATGATTGCAACAATCGCCCAGATTCTTGACGAACGCTCGGTGGATAAGCCGAACCCGTTTCAGGGGCAACAGCGATGCGACAGTGACGCAGCCTTTTGGTCTGTATTGTCGGAAGACGTACTAGCAAAAGATGCGCAACTGCCGTCAATCGAACATGCATTTGCTCGTCTACCTGATCATTTGCGCAAGCAAATTGGCCCCAGACTGTCGGAAATTATGGTGGAAGGCGGCCAATTGGAAGCCGCAAGACGGGTGCTTCGATCCGTTGATCGGGTTGAGAACGCCAGCAGCGCCGATACGTCCATAGCTAAAGCAGCGATAGCTAAGGCGGAAGGCGACGGTCAAGAAACAGAGCTCCGTCTGAAAGAAGCAATCGAAGCGGAAGATGCGGGTTCCGAAGCGCCCCTTTCGTTGGCGCGCCTTATTGAAAAACGTTGGTCTGAACGCGGTGCGGTTTCGCCCAAGGAATTGGGTTTGGCTGCGGCCTTTGAGATAGAGTATCGCGAGTCCGAGATGCATCCAATGTTACAGCGTGCGCATGCGGTTGCACTAAGCCTAAGTAATGATTTCGATCAGGCGATGGACACCGCACTGCATGTACCCAAAGGGCAAGACCACGAGGGGGCCGTTAACCGCGTTGTGCAAATTCTGGTTGAGCGGTCCGATGACATAACATTTCTGCGCCATACAATCGGCCTATCCGGCAATGTCTCGAAGGTTTTGACCACGGAAACCGCTGTCTCTGTCGCAGAGCGGTTGGTAGAACTTGGGTTCGCCAGCCGGGCATTTGCGCTAGCGAACCGGCCTCAGGACACGTCTTTTAGGTCCAAAAGAGCAAGGCTCAGGGCGCATTCATCGATACTGCAGGGACGTCCACATCAAGCTTTGCTGGAGTTGGAGGGAGACATATCCCAAGACGCGTTGGCTCTTAAGACGCGGGCCTTGCAGGACATCGGGGATTTCGTACAAGCGGGACAACTTTTGGGCGATGCTAACGACCATGACGAAGCCAACAGGTTATTCTGGCTCGCTGGTCAATCCGACGCAATCACCAAAGAGCTTGAAGCCAAATATGGAACAGTCAACGACTTGACGCAGACTCTCACCAGTTCGCCTGAACGACGCCCCGGAAAACCCTTGGCAGATGCAGAGGGCCTTTTGCAGGACAGTGCGGACACACGGGAAAATATCTCAACGCTTCTTGAAACGTTGAAAGACTAACTCTTTGAGTCTCTAAAATTTACTGTGCTTTTCTATAAGCAGGTGCAAAAAGTTGCGAGCTTAGATCGGAAAACCGTGAAGACTCACCCGTCCAGCCCAAAATAGCGGCAACGATGGTTTCTGCGCGCTCGGCACCGATCGCAGGCATGGCAAAGTCTTTGAACTTTGCGATCACATCTGCGCGGCTGAACGGATCTTCGGGCCCGCCTCGCGCGTGAACGTCGCCCGACGCCAAGACACGGCCGTCAGTTGTAGTAATACGCACATCCGCCCAACGTCCTTCGGGAAACCGCAGGGAATGACGTTGATCCTCGGATACCTCAATACGGGTGATGAAGGCGGCGACTTTTGGATCGCACAGACCCGCGCCAGAAATGTGTTCGACCCCGATCCGCCCGTAAATAGCCTGAACAGCCACCGCAAAAGGCAGCGAGTATTGTGCCTGAGACGTCGTATCGGGCATTCCTGCGAATAAACGGGCGGCTTCATGAAAGCTGTTGATTTGCACCGTTTTGATCTGATCCGCCGGTAGTGCATTGTTCAGCATCAGCATTCGCACCGCGTCAATGGCAGCGTGGGCCCATCTGCAGATAGGGTAAGGCTTCACGTATTGATGCTCGACTTGCCAGAACTGGCCCAGGTCAGCCCAGTACTGCGCGGCCGGCTCGGCCTCGACTGTGATCGCTGGAGCGCCCGTAAAACCGCGTTCGGCCAGAACGGCGGCAGAGAGCCCGACCAATGCGCCCCAGCCCGAGCCATCATGCAACATGGTAGGGTTCGCAATTTCGCGCATCATTTGACTGCGCGGGCCGTGATATTCGGCAATACCCATGGCGTGTCGCATCTGTTCGCGAGAATGGCGGCGCAACCGGGATGCCATGGCCACGACGCCTAACGCATTCCAGGCGCCCGATGTGTGATAATCACTGACAGATGCGTGCAGTGACATACCGGCACGCCCGGCAACCTCGTACCCTGTGATGACGGCTGCCAGTGCTTCGGGGCCGGTCAGGTCCGGGCAATGCTCAGCCAGAGCGACCAGAGCCGGTAAAACCACCACGCCGATATGCCCTTTGGTAGGGTTGTAGCCGTCATGGCCGTCCAGATTGTCAATCTGCGTTGCAGCAGCATAGGCCGCGCCGGCCAGGCTTACGGTCCGCCCGTCAAACATCATCCGCGCGCTGAAACCAGGATCGGAACTGGCATAGAGCAGCGCTGCGGTATCCCGCGCGATCCCACCAGCCTCCATCTGGGCGGACGCGATCAGGATACCCATCGTATCCAGCATCATCAGCGCAGCCGCTTCCTTGGCGGACTCTGGCATATCCGCCGCTGGCCGGTCCAAGGTAAACTCAGCAACACGGGTGAAAGCATTGGTCATTCGGCGGGCTCTGCAGCGGGTTGATGGACGCCGCGCAATCGAAGCCCGGACGGATCGAACGGAGGCTCTGCCAAGACAGTTGCGCTGTGTCGAGTGCCCAGAATGAATACCTCGACCTTGTCGCCGGGTTGCGCAGCCTCGGGGTTCACATATCCAATGGCGAGCGACTTGCCGACGGAATACCCATAAGCACCCGATGTGACGCGCCCGACCGGGCGCCCGTCAGGCGTGAAAATGGGCTCTCCCCCCGACGCATCGGCTGTCTTGGCATCAATCTCAAAGATCGACAGTACTTCTCGGGGCGGAGTGTCCTTGATCGCGAGATAGGCGCTTTTGTTCAGGAAGTCCTTATCCAATTTGATCAATCCTGACAGGCCGACCTCGTGCGGCCAATATTCCTGTGAATACTCGCGACCCCACGACCCATACCCTTTTTCGATGCGCAAAGACCCCAGCGCGCGACCACCAACAGGGCCTCCGCCAAGATCGTTTGCAGCGTCTAAAAGCGCAGTATAGAGCCTAACTTGATCCTTTTCGGCACAGTGCAGCTCCCATCCCAGATCCCCGGTAAAGCTGACACGGATGGCTAAACACGGAACGCCCGCCACCTCGATTTGACGAGACCGCATGAAACGGAACCCCTCGTTAGACAGGTCTGCATTCGTCAGCCGTTGCAACAGATCGCGCGATCTGGGGCCGGCAACGTTGAAGCCAGCGATGCGGTTTGTGGCAACCTCGAAACTGGTGCCTTCTGGCAGATCAACCATGTTGAAGAACCGCTGGTGGTACCGCTCGGCCATGCCTGAACCGATCATCATGTATTCGTCATCTGCGACTTTGGTAATGGTAAAGTCGCCCGCCACGCCACCACGCACCGAGATCAGAGGCGTCAGGCAGGAGCGTCCAACCTCGGTCGGTACCCGGTTGGCAACAAGACGATCCAGCCAATCGTGCGCCCCCAACCCCTTGATCACGTAGTTGGCGAAGTTCGAGATGTCGATCACACCCACATTGTCCCGCAGCATCTGGACCTCGCGGCCAACCGGTTCCCACCAATTCTGGCGGGTGAAGCCGGCAGTCTCGATCACACCAGGCTGATCGGCGAACCAGAGGGGGTGCTCCCACCCGCAGTTCAGGCCAAAGACACAGCCCATGTTCTTTTGCATCTGATAGGCTGGGCGCACACGGGCGGGGCGGCCCGCGCTGCGTTCTTCGTTCGGGAAGTGAATAGCGAAGCGGTGCGTGTAAACGTCCTGCACCCGCGCTTTTGTGAAGGCCTTGTCGGCCCAGTCGCCAAACCGCGCCAGATCCCAGGCAAACATGTCGTATTGTGGCTCGCCCTCGATCATCCATTGCGCCGACAGCAGGCCAAGCCCGCCCGATTGCGAAAATCCGGGGATGATTCCGGTGCAACAGAAATAGTTCTGCAGCTCGGGCACCGGTCCCCAGATCGCGTTCGAATCCGGCGACCAGATCATCGGGCCATTGATCACCCGCTTTACACCGGCGGTCGCGGCTACTGGTACACGGTCAGTTGCGCGGATGACGTTCTCCATGATGCGATCCAAATCGTCGGGGAACAGATCATGGGCGAAATCCAGCGGCGTGCCGTTTTCGGCCCAAAACCGCATGTCTTTCTCATAGGCCCCGATCAGCAAACCGTTGCCTTCTTGCCGGAAGTAGTACTCGCCATCCCGGTCGGCGATGGACGGTAGGCGACGGCCTAACGCGGCGACTTCATCAATCGCTTCGGTGACGAAATACTGATGTTCGGTTGGTTGCAGGGGCAGTTCAATACCCGCCAATGCGGCCACCTCACGCCCCCACAGCCCGCCGGCATTCACCACCCATTGCGTATGTATATCACCCTTTGCGGTACGTACGATCCATGATCCGTCTGGTTGCTGTTCAGCGCCTAACACAGGGCAAAACCGCTCAATACTGGCACCCATCGCGCGTGCTCCGGCCGCATAGGCATGGGTCACGCCCGAGGGGTCAACATTGCCACCATCGGGTTCGAACATGATACAGCGGATATCATCGAATTGCGCCAGAGGGTGCAGTTCCATGGCCTTTTCGCGGCTGATCTCGTGGAAGTTAAGACCGTAGAAACGCGCCTTGGCTTCTTGCAGGCGCAGTTGGTGTTCGCGATCCTTGGTCTGCGCCAAATAGAGCGAGCCGGATTGAAACACGCCACAGCCCTGCCCGGTTTCAGCCTCCAGCTGCTTATACAGGTTCATCGTATAGTGCTGGATACGGGTGATGTTGTTGTTGTCGTGCAGCCCGTGGATATTGGCCGCCGCGTGCCACGTGGATCCACTGGTCAACTCATCGCGTTCCAGCAAGATCACGTCGGTCCAGCCCAGCTTGGCCAGGTGATACAGGATCGAGCAGCCGACCAGACCCCCTCCGATGACAACGGCCTGAGCATGGGTTTTCATTGGCGCACCTCCTACAGAGCTTGCACGAAAGTCAGCCACAGGTCAGAGGCTACTGATGCTCTGTTCCCGACGCAAAATGTCGGTAACGACAATCAAAGCGCCGGAAACAAACACCGCACCGGCGGATCATTGCTTGGTGACACCAAACACGCGATGTCGTGAGCGTTTGTGTCTTGAAATGAAACGCACTGATTCTTTGATTAACTCAGGAAGCACGAAAATACGTGCCGAACAGGTCGAAACGCGACGGGACAGGCTGGTTTGAAACGCGGTGCAAACCGTGTGGATCAGCGGAAATCTTGAAAAAGTTCCTAAAATGTTCTATATTTGTTCCATCGTGATGTCTGAGGTGGAACGGAGGTATTCGAGCTATGGCCAACGCTGCCCGTCAAAGCTGGTACGACGCACCCAGCAACGATTATCACATGCTGCCCGTCACAGACCGGCAGATGCGTTATGCGCGCGCGATTGCCCAGCAATCGGCGCTTGAAATCCCGGTCGAGGCACAACGCGACCGCAGGGCCATGTCCCAGTGGATTTCGGCGCATAAACAGGATGACCCGTCGCCATTTGCCAATTACCCCACTGGCAAACAGGTCGCTTTTGCTGAACGGATCTCGCGTTCCAAACGCAGGCCGATACCGTCTGAGTGTTTCCGCGACAAGCACATGATGTCTCGGTGGATTGACACCAACAAATAGGCTCTAATCCGAGTGATTTCGGGCATAAAGTGCCACGGCAGCGGCGACGAAGAGGCCCAGCAGGATGTAGCCTGTCACCGCTTCGGACACGGCCAACGCGCGGCACAGGCCGGTCGGGGCCATGTCGCCATATCCAACGGTGGTGAAGGTGACATATGAGAAATACAGGATGTCCCCCGGTCCGCTGGCACCGACCACGCAGTTGTCTTTATAGCCGAACGCACCATAGACGGCGGCGAACAGGAACGGGACGACCTGAATAAAGGAAACGCCCATCAAGAACAGCACACGACGCGGCGATTTCACTTGGGTCATGTAGAACCAGGACTGCGACACGATCCACAGCAGCAACCCGACCGAGGCGAGGGTTCCGATCGTATCGCCTGCGGTGGCTTCGCTCAGGCGGGACAGGCCGAACCACGCGACGAAACTGGCAACAACCATGCCACCCGCCGCCAACAGGGTTGATTTCCATTCCGCCAGAGTGGTGGGTTTGCGGGACATTGGGCCTCCGGTCACAGGGTCTGCGTGTGATCATCCCGGTTTGCACCGGGGCCTGCAACCGGAATTGGCTTATTCTGCGCCCAGATGTTCCTGCCCGCGCGAACGTGCTAGACCTATCTGCTTTTGCCGCTCGCGGAAGCGCATTTTGTCCGCTTCCGAGGTCTCATCCACGCATTGGTGGCACGCAACGCCGTGTTCGTATTCGGGCCGTTTCATATCCTCGGGCAGGATCGGGCGGCGGCAGCCGTGGCACAGGTTATGAGGCCCCTCGACCAGCCCATGCCCCACAGAAACGCGGTTGTCGAACACAAAGCACTCACCTTGCCAGGTGCTGTCCTCGGCGGGCATTTCCTCAAGGTAACGCAGGATACCGCCCTTGAGGTGATAGACATCCTCGACCCCTTGCCCCAGCAGGAAGTTGGTGGATTTCTCACAGCGGATACCGCCGGTGCAGAACATGGCCACGCGCTTGTTGTGGAAGCGCTCCTTGTTTTCTTCCCACCACGCCGGGAATTCGCGGAAACTGGCTGTTTCAGGGTCTATTGCGCCCTCAAACGTACCAATCGCCACCTCGTAATCGTTGCGCGTGTCGATCACCACCACATCGTCCGAGCGGATCAGGTCATTCCATTCCTCAGGCTCGACGTAATTGCCGACGCGGGCACGCGGATCGACATCCGGCTGGCCCATAGTCACAATCTCTTTCTTCAGCCGCACCTTCATCTTTCCAAAAGGCGGATGATCGGCGGTGGCCTCTTTCCACTCCAGATCGGCACAACCCGGCAGCGCCTTGATATGGGCCAGCACAGCGTTAATCCCGGCGCGGGGGCCAGCGATGGTGCCGTTGATGCCCTCTTGCGCCAGCAGCAGCGTACCTTTGACCGCTTGCGCGCGGCAAAGGTCCAACAGGGGTTCGCGCAAGGCGGCGTGATCGGCGAAACGGGTGAAGTGATAGAGAGCAGCGATGGTATACATGCGCGCGGTCTAGCCTCACGCGCGCAGAGTCGCAAGGGACCGGATTGACGCCCCCTGCCCGCGCCCTTACCGATAGCAAAAAGGAGATCGCGATGACCCATGCCCTGATCGTAATCGACGTCCAGAACGATTTCTGCCCCGGCGGCGCACTGGCCGTGCCCGGAGGCGACCACATCGTGGCCCCTATCAACGCGATGATGGACGACTTCGACGCCGTGATCCTGACGCAGGACTGGCACCCGGCCGGGCATTCTTCTTTCGCCAGTTCTCATGCGGGGAAAAACCCCTATGACATGACCGAAATGCCCTATGGTCCGCAGGTTCTATGGCCCGATCATTGCGTGCAAGATACGCACGGCGCCATGTTTCACCCCAATCTGCGCACAGATGCGGACCTGATCATCCGCAAGGGGTTCCGCCCAACTATCGATAGCTATTCTGCCTTTTTCGAAAACGACAAGACCACCCCAACAGGGTTGGAAGGATACCTGAACACGCGCGGCATACGAAAACTGACGATGGTAGGGTTGGCAACAGACTTCTGTGTACACTTCTCGGCCGTGGACGCAGCCCGGCTGGGATTCGAGGTCACAGTTCGGTTGGACGTTTGCCGCGCTATTGATCTGGATGGTTCACTGGCGACGGCTGAAGCCGCGATGCGTGACGCCGGTGTAACACTGTCCTAAGGGGTCGCGCCGCGCTCGGCCAGGTATTTGACAATAACAAACAGAATTACGGCCAGCCCCAGCGCCACGCCGATCCGTCCCGGCAAGGTACGGCGTTCGGGCGATGCAGGGGATTTGTACCGAGGGTTTGGCGTCCAGTCCGCAACTGTACGGCGCTGACCATTGCGCGGACGGGCGTTTTTAATGTCCCGAAGGAACTTTCGGAAATCGAACTCGCCGCAATATTCGCCCTGAACGCCCCTCTTGCGAATATTGGCAAACAGAGCGCGTAGGATCCGCTCCCGTTCAGCCTCATCCCTTGGCCGGTATAGACCGTGCACAAGATCGCTGCCGGTTGCATCCAGACCAAAGCCTGCATCCTGAAAAATCTTGCGAATTTTTGGAGAGGCCGCCCTCAGAGCATCCGCAGTCTTCACACTGCGAAACATCGCACGCAGCACTGGTTTCTTCGAAAAACCATCCGGGCCCGAATCTGAATCCCCTTCCCCCGGATCGACGACCACAATGTCAAAATCGTACTCGAGAACCATTCACCAACTTAACCTCGTCCTTCGACCTCTCTTCTCACTAACCGGTGAAAAGAACACACAATATGCTCGCTTTGTGACCTGACATTGTCATTGTCACCAAACCAGCGACTCTTGCCATTCCACACACCGATTGATCTAACAACGGAAATCGCAGGAGTTCCTCATGGTCGATATTGCGGCACGTGTGTACAATCATAAATGGCAGATTGACCCGATTGTACGGTCTTTAATCGACACAGATTTCTACAAACTGCTGATGTGCCAGTCAGTGTTTCGAAATCGGCCCCAAACGGATGTTGTGTTTTCGCTGATCAATCGGTCGAATCACATCCCTTTGGCCAAGCTCATCGACGAGGGCGAACTGCGCGAACAGCTGGATCATATCCGCTCACTCAGCCTCAGCCGCGGCGAAAGCACGTGGCTGCGGGGCAATATGTTCTACGGCAAACGACAGATGTTCCGGTCCGATTTCATGGAGTGGTTCGAGAATCTGCGCCTGCCCCCCTATCATCTGGAACGCAAGGGCGATCAGTACGAGCTGACGTTCGAGGGCAAATGGCACGAGGTCATGCTGTGGGAAATTCCCGCGCTTGCCGTACTGATGGAGCTACGCTCGCGCGCCGTGCTGAACGACATGCGCCGGTTCGAGCTGCAGGTGCTCTATGCCCGCGCAATGACCCGCGTTTGGGAAAAGATTGAGCAACTGCGTGATATTGATGGGCTGGGCATTGCGGATTTCGGCACCCGGCGGCGTCATTCGTTCCTGTGGCAGGACTGGTGCGTACAAGCCATGATCGAAGGATTAGGGTCTGCATTTTCCGGCACCTCGAACTGCCTGATCGCCATGCGGCGCGAGGTTGAAGCCATCGGCACCAACGCGCATGAACTTCCCATGGTCTATTCCGCGCTGGCCGATACGGACGCGGAACTGGCGCAGGCTCCGTATGATGTTCTCAGCGACTGGCATGAAGAACATGACGGCAACTTGCGCATCATTTTGCCGGACACCTATGGAACACAGGGCTTTCTGGACAGTGCGCCCGACTGGCTTGCAGGCTGGACTGGTATCCGTGTCGATAGTGGCGACCCGGCAACGGGGGCGGAAACCGCGATCAACTGGTGGAAATCACGCGGCGAGGACCCACGTGAAAAACGCGTGATCTTCTCGGATGGGCTGGATGTGGACAAGATCCGAGAGCTGCATGACCAATTCGCCGGACGGACAAAAGTGTCCTTTGGTTGGGGTACATTGCTGACCAACGATTTCCGCGGGCTGGTCCCGAATGACGCACTGGCGCCGTTTTCGCTGGTGTGCAAAGCGGTCTCGGCCAATGGCCGTCCGACGGTGAAATTGTCGGACAACCCTGAAAAGGCGATGGGACCGGCGGACGAGATCGAACGTTACAAACGCGTCTTCGGCGTTGGCACGCAAAAAGCGATCGAGGTCATCGTTTAGACCCTAACCATGGTAAGTCGCCACGGTCTTAAGTTGTGAAAAGCCGTATAGCGCCTCGAAACCTTTTTCGCGGCCATGGCCAGATTTACCGACGCCACCAAAGGGCAGCTCGACCCCGCCGCCAGCCCCGTAGTTGTTGACGAAAACCTGCCCCGCATGCAGCCGTTTTGCCAAACGCATCTGCCGCGCGCCGTCGCGGGTCCAGATGCTGGCGACAAGCCCATAGTCGGTACTGTTGGCGATCTGGGCGGCTTCGTCCTCGGTGTCGAAAGGGATGAGCACCTGCACCGGGCCGAAAATCTCCTCCTGCGCCAACGTATGATCAGGCGGCACATCGGCGAATAATGTGGGCTGCACATACGCGCCTTGCGTCGGGGCGTCCTCCACGATCTGTCCCTGCGCCACGATGGTCAAGTCTTTGCCCTTGGCCAGAAACCCCTCAACGATCTCTTTTTGACGGGCCGAGATCAACGGCCCCACTCGCAGATCCTGTGCCGCCGGCCCAACGGTCAGATCAGCATAGGCCGCAATCATGCGCGCCTTGACTTGGCTATAAACCCCACGCTGCACCAGAATGCGGGACGAGGCCGAACAGGTCTGCCCCGCGTTCTGAATACCCGCATTCACCAGAAACGGCAGGGCCGCGTCCAGATCGGCGTCATCAAACACCAGCTGCGGGGATTTTCCGCCCAATTCCAACGTTATAGGCACCACGTTGCGCCCCGCCGCCTGCTGCACCAAGGCCCCTGTCGCGACTGACCCTGTGAACGAGATATGGTGGACGCCCGGATGCGCCGAAAGCGCAGCCCCGGCCTCGGCCCCTAAACCCGGCACAACGTTTAGCGCACCAGCCGGCAAACCCGCTTGTTGGGCCAGATGCGCAAAGGCCAGCGCGGTCAGACACGCCTCCTCGGCTGGTTTCAGCACGCAGGCATTGCCCATCGCCAGTGCCGCCCCGACCGAACGCCCGATGATCTGCATCGGGTAGTTCCACGGCACGATATGTCCCGTTACCCCATGGGGTTCACGCAGGGTATAAACGGTGTAGCCGTCCAGATAGGGAATCGTCTCGCCCATCACCTTATCCGCTGCACCGCCGTAGAATTCGCAATACCGCGCCAAGGCCACCGCATCCGCGCGCGCCTGGGTCAGCGGTTTGCCCACATCCATTGCCTCCAACGCGGCCAGATCGTCCACGCGTTTAAGCACCAACTGACCCAATCGCGTCAGGATGCGCCCGCGTTCCAGTGCGGTTTTGCGGCCCCAATCCCCATCCAGTGCCGCCTGCGCGGCTGCGACCGCCGCGTCGATATCGGACGCATCCCCCCGCGCGATGCGACAGATTTCCGTACCGTCCGAGGGGTTGATCAAAGGCAGATCGACGCCAGCAGAGGGCGCGATCCACTCTCCACCGATCAAACACAGTGCGGGGTTGAACCAAAGCGGATTGGGCATGTTTCTCTCCATTCAGGCTCTAATCAGACATTTCAGCCAGCAAGCGCCCCGATATCCGGCAGCACCGGCGCGGCGTCGATCAGGGTGCGGGTATAGGCGTGCTGCGGATTGGCAAAGACCTGCTCGGTCTTGCCCTGTTCCACGATCTTGCCCGCCTGCATGACCATCACCCGATCAGTGATCGTGCGCACGACGCTCAGGTCGTGGCTTATGAACAGATAGGTCAGGTCGTAAGCGGCGCACAACTCGGCCAGCAGATCGAGGATTTGCGCGCGGACCGAGACATCAAGGGCCGAGACGGCCTCATCAAACAGGATCAATTCGGGGCGGATGATCAGGGCGCGGGCGATGGCGATACGCTGACGCTGCCCGCCCGAGAATTCGTGGATGTATTTCCCTGCGTCATCGGGGCTGAGGCCCACGGCGGTCAGCATCTCGGCAATGCGGTCCTGACGTTCTGAACCGGTGGGCGGCGTGTCCAGCAAGTGAAACGGCTCAGTGATCAAACGCGCGACTTTGTGGCGGGGGTTAAAGCTGCCATAGGGGTCCTGAAACACCACCTGCATTTTACGACGCACCGCAGGGTTCGGTTTATGGCCGGTGAAAACGGGTGCGCCATCCAGACGGATTTCCCCTGCTTGCACCTCTTCCAGGCCCAGAATAGCTCGCGTTAGGGTCGATTTTCCACATCCGGACTCACCGACCAAACCCAGCCGTTCACCACGATTAAGCGTAAAGCTGACCTGATCCACCGCGCGGTGGTGGCCCGGCTTGTCGAACAGACCCTTGCGCGGCAAGCGATAGTCGCGGACGACCTGGGTGACCTCTAGCAACGGGCGATCTCCCGCTGTGTCGGGCAAGGCCACCTGATGATCCGAGGCCTCAAACAGCATACGGGTATAAGGGTGCTGCATGTTGCGCAGCAGATCGTCGGTGGGGCCCACTTCCACGACCTCGCCGTGCCGCATCACCACGATCTGGTCTGCCATGTCAGCGACCACGGCCAGATCATGGGTGATCATCAGCAGGCCCATGCCATATTCACGCACCAACCCTTTCAGCAGATCGAGGATTTGTGCCTGCGTAGTCACGTCCAGCGCGGTTGTCGGCTCATCCGCGATCAGCAGCTTGGGCCGCAAGGCAATGGCCATGGCAATGACAACGCGCTGGCGTTGCCCGCCCGACAACTCATGCGGATAGCGAGACAGGGGAAAGCGGTCCGGGGGAAGGCCCACGCGGCGCAACACTTCTTTCGCGCGGTCCAGAGCCTGCGTGGCAGGCATGGCCTTATGGATCAGGATCGTTTCCATGACCTGATCGCCGATGGTCTTCACCGGGTTCAGGGCTGTCATCGGCTCTTGAAACACCATCCCGATCTTGGCACCACGCAGGGCACACATCTCGACTTCGGGAGTGGTCAGCACGTCGCGCCCTTCCAGCCGGATCTCGCCCAGCGTCTGCGCCCCGTTGGGCAACAGTTGCATCACGGCCAAAGCGGTCATCGACTTGCCCGAGCCGCTTTCACCTGTCACGGCGACGATCTGGCCGGGATCAATGGACAGGTTGACCTGCTTCAGGATCGGCGTCCCGTGGATGGACAGCGACAGGTTTTCGACCTCAAGCAAACTCATGCGCGCGCCACCCTGATCCGGGGGTCCAGCCAATCGCGCAGCCCGTCGCCCAGCAGGTTCAGGCCCAGCACCGTGACAATGATCGCCAGCCCTGGAATTAGAGCCAAATGCGGGGCAAAACTGACCATTGTCTGCGCATCGGCCAGCATACGACCCCAGCTGGGCGTGGGCGGTTGCGCACCAAGGCCGACATAGGACAACCCGGCTTCGGCCAGTATCCCCAGCGAGAACTGGATGGTGCCCTGTACGATCAGCAGATTGGCGACATTGGGCAGGATATGTTCTGCCGATATCCGCGCAGCACCCTTGCCCGAGACACGGGCGGCGAGGATGAACTCGCGCTCCCACAAGGACAGCGCCGCGCCACGGGTGATGCGGGCGAAGACGGGGATGTTGAAGATGCCGATGGCGATGATGGCGTTTATGGCCCCGGCACCGAATACGGCTGTGATCAGGATCGCAATGACCAGCGATGGGAAGGCAAAGACCAGATCATTGCCGCGCATGATCACCTCATCCAGCCACGACCCCTTGCGCGCCGCCGCCGTCAGGCCCAATGGCACGCCCAACGCCATACCGATCCCCACGGCAACCAGAGCAACCGCAATCGACGTGCGCGCGCCCACCATGATCATCGAGAACATGTCGCGCCCGAAATGATCCGTCCCGAACCAGTTCTGTGCGCTTGGCGTCTTGAGCTTGCCGGGAATATCCAACGCGGCGTGGTCGTAAGGTGTCCAGACAAAGGACACCAAAGCCGCCAGCAGAACCAACGAGGACAGCAACGCGCCAAGGATCAGGTTGCGGCTCATGTCCGGCTCCTGAGGCGGGGATCGACGGCGGCATAAGCCAGATCGACCAGAAAATTCACGGTGATGACGGCGAAAACCAGCAACATGACCACCGATTCCACCACGATCAGATCACGGGCCGAGATCGCCTGAAACACCAAACGCCCCAGTCCGGGCAGATAGAAGACTTGCTCGATAATGATCGACCCGGCCAAGAGGAATGAAAACTGCAGCCCAATGATGGTCAGCACCGGGATCAGCGCGTTGCGGACGCCGTGACGCCACAGGGCCTGACGGCGCGACAGGCCTTTCGCGCGGGCGGTGCGCATGAAATCCTCGCCCAGAATGTCCAGCAGAGATGACCGCATCACCCGCGCCAGAATCGCGGCTTGCGGCAAAGCCAGCGCGATGGCGGGCAGCGTCAGCGAGTGCAGCCCGGTCCAAAGCCCCTGATCCCAGCCTGCGAACCCTCCGGCGTTGAACCAGCGCAGGTTGATGGCGAAGATCAGCACCAGCATCATGGCAAACCAGAAATTCGGCACCGCGATGCCCAGCTGCGTTGCCCCCATCACCGTCAGATCGCCCGGTTTGCCCCGGCGTGCGGCGGCGTAAATCCCGGCGGGGAACGCGATCAGCGTCGACAGGATCAACGCGTATAGCGCCAGCGGCAAAGACACCCACAGCCGATCCGCAATCATCTGCGAAACTGGTGTGCGATAGGTATAGGAGGTGCCGAAATCACCCACCAGCATTCCGCCGATCCAGTTGAAGTAGCGCTCAAGCTTTGAGCCATCCAAGCCCAGCTCGGCCCGCAACGCGGCCAGCGTGTCCTCCTGCGCGTTGACGCCCAGCATGAAGGATGCAGGATCGCCCGGTGCGACCTCGATCACTGCGAAGATCACGACCGAGGCAACGGCCAGGCTGATCATCAGCGATATCAGGCGTTTGAGAGCGTAGCGCAGCATAGATCGCACGTTAGGGTCACAGGCGGCGTTGGTCCAGCGTCTAAGGTATCAGCAAATAAGCAGAAACCGCGTAGCCGACGATCGCGGCATAGCCCAGCGGATAGATCCATTTAACGGCGTAATTATCAAGCTTGCGCGCCGTGTCTTCGTGCCCGGCGACTTTGAGTCTGCGCAAGGCGACGTTGAACACGATCAGCGCCCCGGTCATCAGGAACATCCATTGCAGAACGAAATCCAGAAAGGTCAGATAGCCCAGCTTGGGCAGATCAGCAGAAATCGCCCAGTTGAAAGCAACAAAGACCAGCAGGTTGCCCCCTGCGATCTCGATCCGTTTGCGGTATTCGTCCAGAAAGAACAGCGCCCAGCCAACTGCAACGAGTACCAGCATGGGCATGAACACCCGGATCATGTAGTAGGTTTGATGCCTGCTACCCTGAAAGGCCAGCGCCAGTTGATCGCTATCACGCCCCGACAGACCCTGAACCTGGGTTTTCACCATTCGCGCGCTGCCCAGAACCCATTCTTCCTCGCCCAGCAGATCGCCCAGACCCGAGTAATTTTCCAGCGGGTAATACGTCACGTAATCCGAGGGAAAGACCGAAACGACCTCGAAATAGAAATCCTGCGTGTCGAACGGGTACTTACGGAAATCGAAGTGAGGCGCCTGCAAGGTGAGCGAGGATTTCTCGACATATACCACCCGCCCGTCACTGCGCAGCGAGGCGGCGGCCTCGTGAATCCATTTGTTGGATTGCTGATTATGGATCACAAAAGCCGGCATGACGGACCCGATCGCGGCCGCGTGGTCCGCCAGATCGGGCGGGTTGAAGACCCGAATGTCCCGCCCTGTCTGCTCTGCGTCAAACGCCAGCAGAGGATCCGTCCACTCGAACCGAAGAACGACCACTGCCCCATAGTTCTCTGCTTTTTGATCCACGCTGGTGATCTGGTCGATCTTGATCCCGACACCCACGTTCAACGGGTTTTCAGGGGTCCCAACCAGTGCATCCAGCCGGCTGCTCAGTGCATTCTGAGCAACTGTCGCTGAGGGCAGTCCCCACAGTGTCAACACACACAGCAGAAAAACTCGGAAAAACGTCATGGTATCGTTTGCCTTGACCTTACGGGAACCGGGGTCGCGCGACACGACCCCAGCTTTGATCACTCGGACCAGCTGATCTGCGTCAGGTCAATCGCAGCCGTGGGCGCGTTCTCCCACAGGCCCTGAACACCTGCTTTGGCGACACCCAGCTTGGCCAGCTGGAACAGGTAGCCATTGACGAAATCAGTGGCAATCAGGCGCTGCGCGTCTCCCATCAGTTTGGTCCGCTCATCCGGGTCGGTCGTTTCGTTCAACAGCTCCATCAACGCTTGAAAATCGCTGCTGTCATATTGGAAGTAATAGTCAGGCCGCGCGTAGATGCCGATATCCATTGGCTCTGTATGGCTGACGATAGTCAGGCCGAAATCCTTGCCCTTGAACACCGATTCCAACCATTGCGCCCATTCAACATTGATGATCTCGGCCTTAATCCCAACCTCCGCCAGCTGCGCGGCGATGATCTCACCGCCGCGACGGGCGTATGAGGGGGGCGGTAGATGCAGCGTGGTCTCGAACCCGTCGGCATAGCCAGCATCAGCCAGAAGCTGCGCAGCTTTCTTGGGGTCATAGGCCGAATTGCCGGTCAGATCGACATAGGCCGGATTGTGCGGCGCAAAATGGGTGCCGATGGGGGTTCCATAGCCAAACATCGCGCCGTCGATAATTGCCTGACGGTCGATCGCATGGGCCATAGCCTGCCGTACCCTTATGTCGTCGAATGGTGCTTTCTTATTGTTGGTGGACAGGATCGTTTCGCCCTCGGTCGAACCGACCAGCACTTGAAAACGGGGGTCGGCCTCGAATTGCGGAAGGTTCTCGGGCGCCGGGAAGTTGTCGAACACGTCCACATCCTCGGCCATCATTGCAGCGAAGGCTGCGGTGGGGTCCGAGATGAACTTGAACGTTGCGGTCTCAAGGCTGGGCTGATCGCCCCAATAATTCGGGTTGCGATTCACCGTGATGCTGTCGCCCTGCACCCAGTCGCCAAAGGTATAGGCCCCGGTTCCGACCGGGTTGGTCTTGATGTTGTCGATACTCTCGGGCGCGACAATCACTGCGTCGCCCCAAGCCATATTGAACAGGAAATTCCCGTTCGGTGCGGACAAAGTGACCTTGACGGTCAGCGGGTCCATGACCTCGACGCTGTCGATCCCGGCGAACAGAGCTTTCTGCGCATTCGCGCTGTCTTCGGCGCGGGCACGATCAAGGCTGAACTTGACGTCCTCGGCATCCATGGTCGATCCATCGTGAAAGGTCACACCTTCGCGCAGCTTGAACGTATAGATCATCCCGTCATCCGAGATCTCCCAACTTTCCGCAAGACCGGGCACGACCGAGCCGTCCCCCACGAAACGGGTCAGCCCTTCGAAGATATTGGTATAGACCACCGAATCGATGGCCTGCGCGGCGGCGCTTGTCGGGTCCAGATGCGGCGGCTCAAGCTGCATCGCGATGGTAATATCGGATTTGGCCAAAGCCGCGCCTGCGAACAAGCTGGCACCGACGGCCAAAGCGGACGCAAAGGACCGAAATCTCTGCTTTGTCATGAAAATCACTCCCCACTGAAATATGCAGCCGCGTGTTTTTTCGGGCTATTGTCAGACCAATCTTCCCATAAACCTACAGTCAATCAAGGAAATGTTCGCGCAACCGGGGTTTCTATGCGGTGCCGCAATCTGCTATGCCGCGCTGCAACATAAACCCCGGAGGAGCGATCATGAGCGCCACCGCCCGCAAAAAAGCCCCCAACGCCGAAGATATTCGGGCGCGCAAAGGGGGCGAGCCTCTGGTCTCGCTGACCGCCTACACGACGCCGATGGCCCGATTGATGGACGACCATTGCGACTTCGTTCTTGTCGGCGACAGCGTCGGTATGGTCCTGCACGGGCTGGAATCGACGCTGGGCGTGACGATGGAGATGATGGTGATGCACGGGCAGGCCGTCGCCCGCGGGCTGAACAATGCGATGATGGTCATCGACATGCCCTTTGGCAGCTACGAACACTCGCCCGCCGACGCGTTCCGCAACGCGGCGCGGCTGATGGCTGAAACCGGCGCGGGGGCGGTCAAGCTTGAGGGCGGGGTCGAAATGGCCGAGACCATCCGCTTTCTGGTCAAGCGCGGCATTCCGGTGATGGCTCATATCGGCCTGACCCCACAATCGATCAACACGCTGGGTGGCTACAAGGTACAGGGCCGCGATGAACAGGCCGAGGCGGTTCTGGCCGACGCCCACGCCGTCGCGGGCGCAGGCGCGTTTTCGGTCGTGTTAGAGAAGGTTCCGCAGGGTCTGGCCGACCGCATCACGGCCGAGGTTGCGATCCCTACCATCGGCATCGGCGCGTCGGCGGGCTGTGACGGGCAGATTCTTGTGGTCGATGACATGGTGGGCTTTTTCACCGCTTTCAAACCGAAATTCGTCAAACGCTATGCAGAACTTGGCCCGATGGCCGAGGCCGCCATTGCCGAATACGCCGCCGAAGTGCGCGCCCGCAGCTTTCCGGCCGACGAACATGTCTTTGCCGATCAGGCCCCGTCCAAAGGGCCAAAGACATGACAGCCCCCATCCTGCGCCGCCTTGCCGATCTGCGCGCGCTGACAACCCAATGGCATCGCAACGGCGAAGTCATCGGCGTGGTCCCCACCATGGGCGCGCTGCATCAGGGGCATCTGTCGCTGGTTGAGGCCGCCAAGGCCGGGGCGGATCGCGTCATTGTCACGATCTTTGTGAACCCCAAGCAGTTCAATAACGCGCAAGACCTCGCCAACTACCCGCGCACCGAACATGAGGACGCGCAGAAGCTGGCCCCCTTTGGCGTGGATGCGATCTATGTGCCCGATCCTGATGAGATCTACCCACAGGGCTTTGCCACCACCGTGTCCGTCACCGGCCTGACCAATGTGATGGAGGGCGAATTCCGCCCCGGCCATTTCGATGGCGTCGCCACCGTGGTTGCGAAACTGTTCCTGCAAACTCAGGCGGACAGAGCCTATTTCGGGGAAAAAGACTATCAGCAATTGATGGTCGTGCGCCGTATGGCCCGCGATCTGGACATTCCGATCGAGGTTATTGGCTGCCCCACCGTCCGCGAACCCTCGGGGCTGGCGATGTCCTCGCGCAACCTGCGTCTGTCGTTCGAGGGGTTGGAGGTTGCTGCCCACAAACACCGGATCATGACCGAACTGGCCGTCTCGCTGAAAGATGGCGCAGCGTTTGACGCTCTGGCTGCGCAGGCGCAGACCGATCTGCTAGCTGCGGGCTTTACGCAAGTCGAATATACCCAACTGCGCTGCGCCGAGACGCTGGAACCACTGACCCATGCCGACCGCCCCGCCCGGCTGTTTGTGGCCGCATGGGCGGACGGCGTGCGACTGATCGACAATATTCCGGTCTGAACGCTCTGGCACCCGCGCTATTGTTTGCGCTAAAGTCCTGCAAAACCAATACCAGAGGGGGGCGCGGGGCATGACCTATATTCTCGCTATTGATCAGGGCACCACATCATCACGGGCCATTCTGTTTGACGCGGACATGCAGCGGGCGGGCACCGCGCAGCACGAATTCACCCAGCATTTCCCGCAGGAAGGCTGGGTCGAACACGACCCCGAGGAAATCTGGGACAGCGTTTTGCGGGTCTGCCGTGAGGTGATGGAAGCCAGCACTGTTACCCCCGATCAGATCGCGGGCATCGGCATCACCAATCAACGCGAAACCACGGTGGTCTGGGACCGGACCACCGGCAAACCGATCCACAACGCCATAGTCTGGCAGGACCGCCGCACCGCCGATATTTGCGCCCGCTACAAACAAGCCGGTTGCGAGGACGATGTAACGGCCCAGACCGGCCTGCTGCTGGACCCATATTTCTCGGGCACAAAGGTGAAATGGCTGCTGGATACCGTCCCTGGCGCGCGAGAAAAGGCCGAAGCCGGAGAGCTGCTGTTCGGCACCATCGACAGCTTCCTGATCTGGCGTCTGACCGAAGGCCGCAGCCACGCCACCGACGCCACAAACGCCGCCCGCACCCTGTTGTTCGACATTCACAATGGTGAATGGAGCACGGAGATCTGTGATCTGCTGGACGTGCCGATGAATATGCTGCCGCAGGTCCATGATTGTGCCTCGGACTTCGGGGAAACGACTCTGTTTGGGGGAAATATCCCCATTTTGGGCGTCGCCGGCGACCAGCAGGCCGCCACCATCGGCCAGGCGTGTTTTCAGCCCGGCATGTTGAAATCCACCTATGGCACGGGCTGTTTCGCGCTGCTGAACACGGGCGACAAGCCGGTTGAGTCGAAAAACCGCCTGCTGACTACTATCGCCTACCAGCTGGACGGCAAGCGGACCTATGCGTTGGAGGGCTCGATCTTTGTAGCCGGGGCTGCTGTGCAATGGCTGCGCGATGCGTTGCAGATTATCGAATCCGCCCCCGAAAGCGGTGATCTGGCGCAACAAGCAGACCCTAATCAGCACGTCGTGCTGGTGCCCGCTTTTACCGGGCTGGGTGCGCCTTATTGGAAACCCGATTGCCGCGGCGCAGTGTTTGGTCTGACCCGCAACTCAGGCCGGGCCGAGTTCGCCAAAGCCACACTGGAAAGCATCGCTTACCAGACCCGCGATCTGTGGCATGCCATGCAGGGCGACTGGGGCGCGGATACCGATGTGACTCTGCGCGTGGACGGCGGAGCCAGCGCCTCGGATTGGGCGATGCAGGGGTTGTCGGATTATCTGGGAGCTGAAGTTGACCGTCCGGTCATGCAGGAAACAACTGCTCTGGGCGCGGCGTGGCTGGCCGGAATGCGCGCGGGGGTCTATCCCGATCAACAAGGGTTCTCGGAGACCTGGGCGCTGGATCGCCGGTTTAAACCCGAAATGTCACAACAGGACCGCGATGCGGCCTATGACCGTTGGAAACGGGCTGTGTCGGCGGCGATGGCGTTCTAAACCGGGTGAGGGATCAGCTATGATCCTTCATCAACCGCTGCTTCTGACGTGACCAATCGCGCTTGGCCTGTGTTTCACGCTTATCGTGCAGCTTTTTACCCTTGGCGATGCCGATCTTCAGCTTGGCCCGACCCTTGTGGTTGAAATACAAAACCAGAGGCACCAGCGTCATACCCTTGCGCTGGGTCGCGTTCCACAGGTTCGACAATTCCTTGCGCGACACCAGCAGCTTGCGGCGGCGACGTTCTTCGTGCTTGAAGACCTTCGCCTGCTCATACGGGGCGATATAGCTGTTGATCAGCCACAGCTCTCCGTCATCGACCGAGGCATAGCTTTCGGCAATGTTCGAGCCACCCGCGCGCAGGGATTTGACCTCGGAGCCTTCCAGCATAATGCCGCACTCGATATCCTCTTCGATCGCATAATCGAAGCGGGCTCGCCGGTTTTCGGCGATGACTTTGTAATTCGGGTCGGTCTTCTGCTTTTGCTTGGCCATGACGCGTTGATTTAGGCGGCTTGGGGCGGCCTTGCAAGCCCTCAGGTCTTGGCCGAGATGATCAGGTCGGGGCCGAAAATCGTATCAGCGTGGTTGTGTAGATAAATCTTGAGCCACGGTGTAAACCGCGCCGGGTGGCGCTGCACCTCGGCCAGCAGATCGTGATAGTCGATCCAGCGGATATCCATCACCTCGTCTGGGTTCGGTTCGATCTGCAATGGCCCACGCACATGGGCGAGGAAAACGTCCACCACCTCATGCTCGATCATCGAATTGCCCACATCGGCGTGGTATTCCAGCCGGTGACGATATTCGGGATACAGCCCGGTGATCCCCAATTCCTCGCGCAGGCGGCGCACCGCGCATTCAGAAGGCGTCTCACCCCAATCAGGATGGGTGCAGCAGGTATTCGCCCACAAGCCCGGCGTGTGGTATTTGCCCATCGCCCGACGTTGAAGCAAAATCTCGGTGCCGCGCACGACAAAGACCGACACTGCCTTATGCCGCAAACCCTTTTCATGCGCTTCGAGCTTGTCCACGGGGGTCAATTCGCCATCGACCCAGGCCGGGATCATGATTCCCATCTTTCAACTCCTGCTGCCGGTTCGCCGTGCTGGCTGAGTCACCTCGGCTGCATCCACCCAAGTTGGCCCTGTTCATTCCGTATATCAATCGCACGAAAGGCCGCAGGGGGCTGCGGCCTTTGGCTTGATCTTTCTGACTGAGTCAGGCGGCGTTACTGGCCCGATACGCTTACGATATAGGCATAGACGTCTTCGCCGCCTTTTTTCAGCTTGAACGTCATCTTGGATTTAGCCGCCGTGTCGTCCAGATAGGATTTCAAAAAGGCTTTGGGGTCCTGAGCGTACTCGACAAAGGTTGTCTCATCCCAGACCAGACCGTTTTCACCTGCGGCCACGATGCTGTCACCGTATTTGAAGTCTTCAACCGTGCCAGCAGTGCGGCCTGCGATACCGTAAAGGTTCGGGCCGGTCTTGCCACCTTTGACGATCACTTCGCCTTCCGGATCAGCGATCATGTGGCAGGATTTGCACTTGTTGAAGGCTTTCTTGCCAGCTTCTGCGTCACCTTCAGCATAGGCAGGAAGGGCCAGAAGGCCGACAATTGCAGTCGCGAGAATGCGATTCATGGCTTTTGCTCCGATACATATTGGCTGCACCGAATGGAACGCCGGCACAGAAAAGAGTCAACGCGCAGATTGCCGCGCAACGACACAGTGTCACAACCCGACTTTAGTCGTCCTTAACCGAAGTCATGTGACTGCGACCAACATGGCAGCAGGTCGCCCAACTCGGGTGTGGCCAGATAGACGGCGCGGGCAATGGCCCGTGCAAGGCAGATCGAGGCCGTGTGGCCGATCAGCGCCAGATCCGCATCCGACGTCAGGGGTCGCGCACCGGTGCTGACGCCAAAGACCAGATCGCCATCTCCGGGCGTGTGGGCGGGCAGGATCGCACGGGCGATGCCGTCGTGGGCAGCCACCGCCAACCGCTGACATTGCGGTTTCGATAGGTCCGCATCCGTGGCGACAATGGCGATGGTGGTGTTGCCCCTTTCAGATGCTGCCGGATGCATGACCTGCGCCTTGAGGCTGGGAGCAGGCTGTCCAAGTCCCGAGGTCGGATCAGGCCCTAAACCGCCGAATTCGCCGCCCTGTTCGAACGGGGCGGCCCAGAAATGACGGTCGCCGGCCGTAGTGACACTGCCCAGCGGGTTGGCGGCAACCAATGCGCCGACAGTGACACCGTTTTCCAGCACCACCGAGGCAGAACCCAGCCCGCCTTTATGTCGGGCAGCCAAAGCTCCTGCGCCTGCGCCCGCTGTGCCCAGCGCGAAATCAGAGGCTGCGTTCTCGAACGCGGTGCGGCCCAATGCGCGATAAGGATTCTCGGTCCATGTCTTTTCACCCCCGTTCAGCAGATCGAACAAGATGGCTCCGGGAACGATGGGGACGATGGCGGGGCCGACGGCAAAGCCCCTGCCTTCCGCGCGCAAGGCGTCCGACACGCCCGAACAGGCGTCCAACCCAAAGGCCGAACCGCCAGAGAGGGTGATCGCATCCACCCGCTGCACCGATTTGTCCGGGGCGAGCAGGTCGGTTTCCCGCGTTCCGGGCGCGCCGCCCATCACATGTACCGAGGCGGTAAAGGGCGTATCCGCTGTCAGAACCGTGGTGCCGGATTTCAGCGTAGTGTCCTGCGCGTTGCCGACGCGCAGGCCGGGGATATCGGTGATCAGGTTTTTCGGTCCGGGCGTCATTTCTAGGTGATCCTGTGGGGAGGGGAAGCGCGCAGGCGCGCTGCCTCCTGCGGAGGTATTTTTGGCCAGATGAAGAGCGGATCAGATACAGCGGCCACCGTCGACCTCCAAAGCTGTGCCGGTGATCATGCTGGCCTCGTCCGAGCACAGGAACAAGGCGGCGTTGGCCATGTCCTGCGGGGTTGAAAAGCGGCCCAGCGGGATGGTGGACAGGAATTTGGCACGGATTTCGGGGGTGTCTTCACCCATGAAAGATTTCAGCAGCGGAGTTTCGCCCGCCACGGGGCAGATGGCGTTGACGCGGACGCCTGCTGAAGCAAGCTCGACGGCCATGGTTTTGGTGGCGGTGATCATCCACCCTTTCGAAGCGTTGTACCAGTTCAGGTTCGGGCGCGGTGACAGGCCCGCCGTCGAGGCCACGTTCAGGATTGCACCCGCGCCGCGCGCCTTCATCTGCGGAACAAAAGCGCGCGCTGTCAGGTAGACGGATTTCATATTCACATTGAAGACACGGTCGAAATCATCTTCTGACACGTCCTCGAGTGGGGTTGGCAGATGGGTGACGCCCGCATTATTGACAAGAATATCGACGGGGCCGAACGCATCGCTGGCCGCATCGGCCATGGTCTGAACCGAGGCCGCGTTGGCCACATCGACCGTTTGGGCGGTGGCGTTTTCGTGCTGTTTCGCCAATGCTTGTGCCGCATCGCCATTGATATCGGCGATCATGACCCGTGCGCCTTCTGCCAGGAACCGCTCGACGATACCGGCACCAAAACCCGACGCGCCGCCGGTTACGATTGCGGTTTTGCCCTTTAGCCTCATGATCTTGCCCTCCCGTTTGGAGGTCAGACTAGCAAGGCGTGGTGAAACTGCCAGTTCAATCTTCGCTGACCCGCCCGCGCAATGCCTTGACGTCTCCGCGCGCTTTTTTTGCCGCCAGCCGCCGTTTGACCGAGCCATAGGTGGGCTTGGTCGCAACCCGTCGTTTGGGCTTGACCAGTGCGCGGGCGATCAGTTCGGCCAGACGGGCGCGGGCCAACTCGCGGTTGCGAGCCTGACTGCGGGTTTCCTCGCACTGGATGATGATCGCGCCCTCTTTGGTCCAGCGCCGCCCGGCCAACCGTTTCAGCCGGGTCTTGACCGGATCTGGCAAGGAGGGCGAGCGCGCCGCCTCGAACCGCAGCTCGACCGCGGTCGAGACCTTGTTCACGTTCTGCCCGCCGGGGCCGGAAGACCGCACAAAGCTTTCGGTCATTTCCCAGTCTTGCAGAATGATATCGTCGGTGATGCGCAACATAGGCGTGACCTTAACTGCCCGAGCACAAAACAAAAAGGGCCGCCCCAGCGGGACAGCCCTTCGAAAGTTCAGGAGGTTGGGTCGGTTAGATCAATCGACCAGCCGGAGCGAGCGCTCCGCCAAGGGCTGCCCTAACAGGCGATCCCCCCGGTTGTTCCGACACCTCTCTCCAATCTCTTTCTCGACACTGGATCACCTCCTTATCTAACTGTTGCGGTTGATAAGGATGGTGACACAAGATGCGCCAATCTCCAAACGTTTTTTTACGCAGGCTGTGCGGTCAGGCGCGAGACGATCACTTTGAACGGGATCAGCGCGATCATGGCCAGCGACAATTTCACCAGCCAATCCGCGAAAGCCAACGTCACCCACAGAGGGGCCATTGGACCCGTCAGCATGAAGGGCACTGGCTCCCACGCCCAGTTGATCGCGGCGTCGGCATTGGCGCCAAACACAGTGACCGAGGCCGAGAAGGCGATAGTAAAGAACAACGCCGTATCCAGCGCCGATCCGACCAGGGTCGAGACCAGCGGCGCACGCCACCAACGGCCTCCGCGCATGGCGTTGAACACGGTGACGTCGGTCAGCTGCGCGATCAGGAACGCGGTGCCCGAGGCCACGGCGATGCGCAGCGGCACGGCGGCATAGGTGAACCCGTCGCCCTGCAGCATGATCTGACTGCCGATCAGCGAGCAGATGATACCGGTGATGAAACCTGCGAACACAACCTTGCGGGCCGTGGCCACGCCGTAGACGCGGTTCATGATGTCTGTGACCAGAAAGGCCAGCGGATAGGTGAAGGCACCCCAGGTCAGCAGACCGTCAAAGATCAGGAACTGAACCAGAATGTTCGAGGCCACCACGATGGCGGCCATGGCAAGAATGCCGGGAATGTAAGCGCGTTGCATATTTTGATGCCCGTTTTGTCAAGGTAGCGGCGACTTGGCCAGGGGGTATCCCAAGGCAAGCCGTGCGTTTAGACGCTTGGGGGATCTAAGTCAATCGGGCAGCAGATATTCCACCAGCTCGGTGCGTTGTAAGGCCAGGAAATTGTCATCCGAGATCATCGTTGCCCGCAGCCGCCCCTGATCGTCGCGCCAGATGGACAGACCTTCCAGGTTGTCATGCGCGCCGGTGCTGGTCTGGAACAGGGTTTCTTCGGTCTGAGGCCCGTCCCCGTCAATTTGCCAACGCCGCAACCGGGATTTAAACCCCGTCCACCCCAAGGCACGCTCCAACACGTAAAGCTGGCCGTCGGGGCCGAAATCGGCCGATACAGGCAGGAATTTTCCGCTCTGCGGCAGCACAAACGGTGTCGACCACGCTTGCCCATCCCAGCGATAGACGGGGATGTCGCCATGCGGAGTCCGGCTTTTTTCGGGCATGGTGTAAAGCTGACCTGCAGCATCAATTGCCAAAGCTTCGAAAGACCCGTTCAGGTCAAGGGTTTGGAATGCCTGCGGCCGGGGTAGCACACTGGCTTTGGCACTTGGGGCGCGATAATGCGCCACGCGGTGCAGGGCCTCGAATGAGATGTAAAAGCTGCCATCGGGCG
The DNA here is from genome assembly GCF_017743815.1 of Ruegeria sp. R8_1. Classification (NCBI taxonomy): domain Bacteria; kingdom Pseudomonadati; phylum Pseudomonadota; class Alphaproteobacteria; order Rhodobacterales; family Roseobacteraceae; genus Ruegeria; species Ruegeria sp. R8_1. The sequence goes on from NZ_JAGHRL010000004.1 coordinate 119,512, forward strand.
CAAAGGCGATACCCTCGGAATCGCCAACCCTTCCTGTCAAAGGTCGCCCCTTGCTGGACAGAACCGGCCAGTGGCCTGTGATTTGGATATCTCGGATACCGTTCTTATCCCGCGCAATGGTCGCGTTTACCAACGTCGCCCGATCGCCAAGCGCGACCATCTTGTGGCCACCCTCTGACATCTGCAGGGCCGAAAACCCGCCGAACCAATCTGCGGTGTGACGCCACGCATGGCTTTGCAGATGGGTCGCGGACTTGACCTCGACCGCTGTTGCCGCCCCCGCAAAGGGCAGCGCGCAGATCAGTTGGATTGCAGAACGGCGGCGCATTGCTGAGGCAGATCGGCCAAACGATATTCACGCCGGGGCTTCGGTGCAGGCGCATTGGGGTCAGGCGGCGGCGGGTTAAGGATGTTGTTCACCCATTGCTGCGCTTGATCGCAGCCATCACCCTTGGGTGGCGGGTCCTGATTGACGCATCCTTTCGAGCCACGCGGACAGGCCAGCCGGACATGGAAATGATAGTGATGGCCCCACCACGGCCGGATTTTTCGCAAATAGGCGCGGTTGCCCTTTTCATCCTTGCACATTTGTACCTTGGCGCCAGGAAAGACAAAAATCCGCGCCACGCGCTTGTCCTTGGCGGCGGCTTTCAGGATCTCGTGGTGTTGTCGGGTCCAGTTGTCATTCACAAAGGCCCCTGCGGACCGGCGCAGGGAAATCGACGAGATATTTTCGCGCGCTTTGCGCCCCAGTCGCATGTTGTCGCCGGGCAGCATCCAGATGTCGATATCGAGGCCCAACTGGTGCGAGCGGTGACCGGATGTCATCGGCCCGCCCCTCGGCTGGCTGATATCCCCGATATAAAGCCCATTCCAGCCTGGCTGTTTCGCAGCAAACCGGCTGAGATCCTGCACATAGTCGATCGCCACCGGGTGCCCCCAGTTGCGGTTGCGCGACAGGCGCATGGCCTGCCACGTGGGTCCAGTTTCGGGCAGCTGCACCGAACCGGCGGCACATCCGCGCGAATAACTGCCGAACGCGGCGGGTTTTTGCTGCGAGCTTTGCTTTTGCGCCCCGAAAAGCTGTTTGGCCAGCGGCTGTGCGCCCACTGCGCCTGCCCATGCAATGGCCGCCAATACGGTCAAAAAACGTAATAAAATCATCTGCTCTGATCCCCTTCCGGTTTAACCCAGCGCATTAGGAACAAGCCCAGAATAAACAAAGCGATGATCGGTGACACCCCCAGACGCGCACTTCCCGTGGCCGCCGTGACAATCCCCACCAACAAAGGCGCGGCAAATGCGGTGGCCCGGCCCGACAGGCCATACAGGCCAAAGCTCTCGACCGGGGCTTTTGGGTCCGTGTGGCGCACCATTAACGACCGGCTGGCCGATTGCAGGATGCCCCCCATACCGCCGATCAGAACGCCACAACCAAAGAACACCATATCCGGCAGGCCCGACCCCGCGGGCAAAGCAATGCCGTAAATCTGTGTCCGGTCCATCGACACCACGGTGATACAAACAAAGATCAGCACCCAGATCGCGATCAAAATCACTGGTTTAGGGCCATATTTCTTGTCCGCCTTGCCCCCGATCCACGCAAAGATGGCCGAGGCCAGAACGCTGACAATCCCAAAAACGCCAATCTTGATCAGATCCCATTCCAGCACCAACCGCGCGTAAACGCCACCAAAGCTGTAAAGCCCGTTCAGCGCATCGCGGTAGAACATGGATGACCCCAGATAGGTCGCAAGGCTCACCCGGTGCCGTAGATCCGAGATGGATTTGCCCAGCAGTCGCAGCGCCTCAGCCAGGCTACCCGTTTTCTCGGTCTGCGGATCGTCGCGAACCCACAAGAAATAAGGCACCATAAACAGCACGAACCACAGCGCGGTGAAGGGGCCGACAAAGCGCGTCCCCTCCTGCGCGGCGGCGTCTAGTCCAAAGGCCGGGTCCAGGCCGATCAGTGTTTTGCCATTGGGCTGTTCCACAAACAGCAGCAACATAATCGCCAGCGAGATCAGCCCGCCGAAATAGCCAAAGGCAAAGCCCGATCCCGAAATCTCACCCACTTCGCTGTCATCGCCCAGATCAGGCAATTGCGAATTGATGAAGATCAGCGCGTATTCCGCCCCCACAAAGCCCAGACCAAAGGCTGACAGCATCAGCCACATGTTCGACCCATCAGGCAACGTATACCAAAGCGCAGCCGAGCCCACCGCATACATCACCGAGAACGCAAATATCCAGGGGATGCGCCGCCCCGATACATCCGCCATAGCGCCCAGCAAGGGGGCACCAAAAGCGATGATCAGCCCTGTGATCGTCAGGCAATTGGCCCAAACCGTTTGCGCCCGCGCAGCGGCGGCCTGTGCATCCAGCCCGGTGCCGCTGAAGTACCCTGCCGCAACGCCCGCAAAATAGGGGCCAAAGACAAAGGTGACCAACAACGTATGATAGGGCTGACTGGCCCAGTCAAAAAACCACCAGCCCCAGATGCGCTTGCGCTTGGAAATCTCTGCCATGACTGCCCCTGTTATCGTTGTCTTTATAAGACGGGGCTTTACCCCAATTCGCAAGGGTTGTGTTGGCGCGGGCTTGCTCTTTGACGCCGGGGCGCTTACGTCTCGACAAAGCAATACCCCGGAGGCCCCATGCTGTCGCTGATCCAAATCCTTCTGCTGATCCTGGACATTGTCTGGTTCATCATTCTGGCCCATGTGATCATGAGCTGGCTGATCAATTTTCAGGTGCTCAACCTGCATCAGCAGCTGGTGGCGCAAATCTGGTACGGCCTGAACCGCATACTCGAGCCGATATACGGCCCGATCCGCCGTATCCTGCCCAATATGGGGGGGCTGGACCTGACGCCTCTGGTCGTGCTGGTCGGCGTCTATGCGGCGCGGATCATTCTGATCAACAATATGGTCTATTTCGTCTGACCTCTTGTTCACCGAATCTTAGTATGTGATTGTCCTGTCTTAAGAGCAGATAAACCTTAAAACAGGGCAACCCCGCAGATGTTCGACTCCGCGCCTTTGCTGCGAGATGTCTTTGGATTCGACGATTTCCGACCCGGTCAGGAAGAGATCGTCGACGCCGTGACGGCAGGCGAGAACGTTCTGGCCATCATGCCCACGGGTGGCGGTAAATCCCTGTGTTTCCAACTGCCTGCCCTGCTGCGCGACGGCGTGACGGTGGTGATTTCCCCCCTGATCGCCCTGATGCGCGATCAGGTGCGCGGCCTGCAGGAGGCCGGTGTTGAGGCCGGCGCCCTGACATCCGGCAACACGCCTGAGGAAACCGACGCGGTGTGGGAGGCGCTGGAGGCCGGACGCCTGAAACTCCTCTACATGGCGCCCGAACGTCTGGCCGCCGGGTCGGCTTTGGGGATGCTGCGCCGGATCAATGTCAGCCTTATTGCGGTGGACGAGGCGCATTGCGTCAGCCAATGGGGCCATGATTTCCGCCCCGATTACCTGCGGATCGGAGAGCTGCGGCGCGCGCTGAACGTCCCCTTGGCCGCCTTCACCGCCACAGCGGATGCGGAAACGCAGGATGAGATTGTCGAGAAACTGTTTGATGGCTCTGCGCCCCGCAAATTTCTGCGCGGCTTTGACCGGCCCAACATCCATCTGGCCTTTGCCGCCAAGGACGGGCCGCGAAAACAGGTGCTGGAGTTCGCCGCCGCGCGCAAAGGGCAATCCGGCATCGTTTATTGCGGTACCCGTAACAAGACCGAGGTGCTGGCGCAGGCCCTGCGCGCCGAGGGGCACTCAGCCTGTCACTATCACGGCGGTATGGACCCCGAAGATCGCCGCATTGTCGAAACCCGCTTTGCGCGCGAAGATGGACTGATCGTGGTCGCGACCGTTGCCTTTGGTATGGGCATCGACAAACCCGACATCCGCTGGGTCGCCCATGCGGACCTGCCCAAATCCATCGAGGCATACTATCAAGAGATCGGCCGCGCGGGCCGCGATGGCGGTCCTGCCGAGACGCTGACCCTGTTCGGCCCCGATGACATCCGCCTGCGCCGCTCGCAAATCGACGAAGGGCTGGCCCCGGCTGAACGGCGTATGGCCGACCATGCCCGTCTGAATGCTCTGCTTGGGTTGGCCGAGGCGCTGGTCTGTCGCCGTCAAACCTTGCTGGGCTATTTCGGCGAAGAGGCCGAGCCCTGCGGCAAATGCGATCTGTGCGATACCCCGCCCGAAGTGTTCGACGGCACCACCCCCGTCCGCATGGCCCTGTCCGCGATCCTGCGCACCGAGGAATGGTTTGGATCAGGCCATCTGATCGACATCCTGCTAGCCAATGAAACCGACAAGGTCCGGGCGCGGCGGCATGATGCGCTGTCCACATGGGGCATCGGCAAGGACTGGTCCCGCCCGCAATGGCAGGCGATTTTCCGGCAGATGATGGGGCATGATCTGGTCCGCCCCGACCCCGACCGCCACGGCGCGCTGCGCATGACCAAGGCCGCCAAGCCGATCCTGAAAGGCGAGGCGCAGATCAACCTGCGCAAGGACACGATCCGCAAAGCCACCCGCCGGCCCGCCGTCAAAGCGATGGTGGCCGAAGAAGACGCGCCGCTGCTTTCGGCGCTCAAGGCCAAACGCCGCGCGCTGGCGGAATCGCAGCGGGTTCCGGCCTATGTCATCTTCCCTGACCGCACCCTGATCGAAATGGCCGAAACCCGCCCCATGACGCTGGACGATATGGCCCGGATCGGCGGCATCGGCGCGAAGAAACTGGAACGCTATGGCGACACCTTCCTTGAGGTGATCGCGGGTGAGGCCGCCGCGCTGCACCCTGCCCGCCGCAAACTGGCCGGGCGCGATCAGGGCGAGATCTACGACCAGCTTCTGGCCGCACAGAATGACCTGACCCGCGGACCTGACGGGATCGACAAACCGCTGACCTGCTCGGCCTCGCAACTGGCCAAGGTGGCCCAACTGCGGCCCGGCGATCAGCGCGGGCTGGAACAGGTGCTGGGCGACCGTCGTCACGAAAGGTTTGGCGCCGCCTTTCTGGACGTGCTGGAACAGGCGGGCTAAATACGCCCCAACAGGCAAGGAGTAAGGGCGGATATGCTGGTAGTGATTTCCCCGGCCAAGCGGCTGGACTGGGCCGAGCGCGATGTGACGGTCACCCAACCCGATTTTCAGGACGACGCGATCCGGCTGTCGAAAACCGCCCGCAACCTGACGCTGGGCGATCTGAAAAAGCTGATGGACCTGAGCGATGATCTGGCCCGCCTGAACCGCGACCGGTATCGTGCCTTTTCTGATGCGCCCGAGGCCGATCTGACCCGCCCCGCCGCGCTAGCCTTTGCCGGGGATACCTATCAAGGGTTGGAAGCCGCATCTTTGGATGCAGATGAAATGGCCTGGGCGCAGGATCACCTGCGGATTCTGTCGGGGCTTTACGGCGTGCTGCGCCCGCTGGACGCGATTCAACCCTATCGGCTGGAGATGGGCAGCAAGCTGAAAACCCGGCGCGGCAAGAACCTGTATGAATACTGGCGCGATCAGCTGAGCAAGGCTTTGAACACACAGGGCGCACAGATCGGGTCGGACGTGCTGGTGAACTGCGCTAGTCAGGAATATTTCGGCGCGGTTGACCTCAAGGCGCTGAACCTGCGGGTGATCACCCCCGTTTTCATGGAGGACAAGGCCGGCACCCCCAAGATCGTCAGCTTTTTCGCCAAGAAAGCGCGCGGGGCCATGGCTCGCTATATCATTCAACGCCGCCTGACAGACCCCAAGGGTTTGCTGGATTTCGACACTGGCGGCTATGAATATCGGCCCGATCTGTCATCAGAGGACAAACCGGTTTTCGTGCGCCCCTACTCCGCGTGATCGCGCAGTGACGGGTCAAAGGCGACCAATTCCACCGTGTTGCCCTCGGGGTCTTCGGTGAAAATACCGCGCCAACCGATCCAGCCGAACTGTTCGACGCGGTAAGGCTGGCCCAATTGTTCATACCAGCGCATCACCGCCTCTTGTTCCTTGAATGGCAGCGACAGCGCGATGTGATGCAGGGATGATGCGGCTCCGGTTGTCAGGGCGCCACCTGCCGTTGGATGCAATCCGGGGCGCGGGGCGGCAGCATGGTGGAACAGGGCCAGCACCTGCATGTGGCCCCCTGCGGAAAAAGGTGATGGCGCTATTGTGGTCGCCGCTCAGGCGCTGCAGGCCGATGACGTCTTCGTAAAACGCGACCATCGCAGCCATATCAGCGCAGCGGATGGCGATCTCGCCCAAGGCGCGAGGGTGAAAGCCGCGGAGTTCAGTCATTGTGAAAGCCTAGCCCGACACATGCGCCTCGGCAATCAACGGGTGCGTCCCATCAGGTTGATGGTTTTGGATCATCTGATGAATTTTCCGCTTTTGCAGCGGCTTGGTCAGATAATGGTCCAACCCCGCCGACAGGATACCCTGATCATCTCCTGCCATTGCATGCGCCGTCAGGGCGATGATGGGAACGTGGCGGCCTGTCTCAATCTCTTGTCGTCGGATTTCTGCCGTCGCCTGTTTGCCGTCCATGCCTGGCATAGATATGTCCATGAAAACAAGATCGGGGTCGAAGCTCTGATAAGCCTCAACAGCCTCAGTTCCGTTTGCTGCAAAGCGCAGATCGATGTTCAGATCTTTAACCATTTTTTGCAGGATCAACTGGTTGGTCCTGTTATCCTCGGCGGTCAGAACCCGCATGAGCCGTTTTTGCGATCCGTTGGACAAGGAAGCCGCTCTGGTTGTAACAGGCGGCACGTCATCCGTTTGCGCTGCGCGGCCCAAAGCGGTCAGTCGCGAATAGAGTTCGGCTCTGGGTATGGGTTTCTGCAGAACACCTTCAATAAGATGGCAGGCCGGATTGGCGTGGATCATAGCTGGGTTGGCCGACATCAGGACAATGGGCAGGTCGTCCCATCCCCGGTCCTTGAGTGTGGTGGCAAGCTCTAATCCATCCATGTCAGGCAGATCGTGATCGCACAGAATTAGTCCCACGCTGTCGTCAATCTTCGACAACGCTTCGCTGCCAGAGCTACAAACCGTTACCCGTGCCCCCAGACGGCTGAACTGTTTGGCCAGGATGGCACGGTTTACAGCCATATCTTCGACGACGATGACGTGCCTCAGCCCCTCCGCCAGGTCAGGCGGTTCGGGCTGGGGGCCTTCAATTGTCGGCAGAGAAATTCGGAAACCGAAGCACGAACCCTTGTGTGGTTCACTTTCAACCCAGATCGTGCCACCCATCAAAGCGATCAACCGCTTAGTGATGGCCAGACCCAACCCTGTTCCTTCAAACTGCCGGTTGCGTTCATCCTCGACCTGGTTGAATTCACCAAAAATATGGTCAATTTTTTCGGCATCGATGCCTATCCCGGTGTCCTCGATTGCCACATGGATATCGCAGGTGCGCAGATCCGTATTGGGTACTCCTGTTACCCGGATGAGGACATGACCTTGTGACGTGAACTTGACTGCGTTGCCAACCAGATTGGTCAAAACCTGACGCACACGACCCGGATCCCCCATGAAAAGAGTTGGCAGGAACAGGTCGTAGTCGACCAGCAATGTCAGCCCCTTGTCCCGAACACTGGGCTGCAGCAGCATAGATACTTCCAGTATGCATCGCTCAAAATCGAATTGTTCGGGATGCAGGATCAGCTTGTCAGCTTCGATCTTCGAATAGTCCAAAACATCATTGATGATGACCAACAATGCCTCGCCCGAATTGCGGATAGTATTGAGATAGAGCCTTTGTTCTTCATCCAGTGGCGTTTCCGACATCAGTTCGGTCATGCCCACGATACCATTCATCGGGGTTCTGATTTCGTGGCTCATATTTGCCAAAAACGCAGACTTTGCGCGGTTTGCGGCTTCAGCCCTTTCACGCGCGGCTTTCAGCTCGGCCTCGTGTCGGACCGACGCAGAAATGTTCAGCGCCAGGCTGACCACGTCCCCCCCGTTGCCGCGCTGGTCAATCAGTTTGAAGTAGTGGCCGTTCCAAAGGCGAATAATTTCAGGCTCGGGGTTCGTTTTCGCCCACCTGGCCTGCATTCGCTGGATCCAATCACACGCTGCTTCATCGCCAAGATCAATCAAACCCTCGGTCGTGAGAATTTCCAGGATACGGGGATAGGCGATACCGGGCGCAACCTCGTCAATACCTTCGAACACACTCAGGTAGGCCGTGTTCGCCCCGATCAGGCGATTGTCGCCATCGAAAAACGCAAACCCGTCATGGAATGTCTGTATCGAATGCCACAGCCGACGCTCGGCCACTTCGATCTTGGCATTGGCCAGCGTCAGATCAGATTTGACCTTTTCGTTCTCATCGCGAACGGTCTCAACCTCGGCCTGCGTTTCGCCGATACGTTTGGTCAGGGCCATCGCGTGCAAACCAAGTTTGCGATTGGCCGCAGACAGCTCGGCCTGTTTCATCTCAAGCAACCGTTCGGCAGCCAGCCGCGCGCGTCTTTCCTGTGCAAGTTTTGTTGCAAGACTCATCCGTGACGATCCCAAAGCATTTCCAAACCAGCATCGCGGCAGAGCGTGAAGAAGTGTTTAAGCCGTCACCTGAGCAACTGGTGGCGGATCACAGATTGGATGAAACCTAAGGCGCTTCATGCCGCGCACAGAACCGTCGGCCCTGTCACTCGACGCTGTCAGAATGCGTAACAGACGGCCAGATCGGTTTGCCTAAGATGCATGCCAAATACTCTGACCACTCTGTTGCCAGCGGGCGGAACGACGCTCGGCGCTCTGACTAAACGGGGCCTTGTCGTCAGAGACTTAGGGATCAACGCCGCCCTTCGCGCATCCATCCACCAATCAGGAAACCGCCCGCCAGCAGCAAAACCAACCATGGCGGCAACAATCCGGCCTGCGTCACATCCCGCGTTTCATAAGCGTTGCGCGGCGTCAGGCCAATCCAACCACGACCCGAGGCGGGTCGACCGACCCTCACATTGCGGATTGACGGCATCCCATCCTCGATCCGGATGGTGCCACCGCGCAGTCCCGCCAGAATAGGGTCCAGCACCTCCGAGGTCGCAATCGTGCGCTCGAACTCTTTTGGCGCGGCGGGACCAAGGCCGATCACCGCCGAGTACTCACCCTCCTGCAAACGGTAAAGACCAATCTCGGGCCCGTAATACTGCGCTTCGAATCGACCGGGCGAGACCTCGTCCAATGTCACCTCAAGCGTTTCGCCATTGGGGAGCGTGACGGTCACTGGGCCGACCTCATCCTCAAGGGTTTGGCGAATAATGCGCATAATCTGACCGTTGGCTTCGGCCCACAGCGCCTCTTCTTCAAGCTCGGGCTCTTTCATCATCCAATGGGCCAGACGGCGCAGCAGTTCCAACTGAGGCCCGCCGCCTTCGAAACCGCGACTCCACAGCCAGGCGTGATCCGAGGCCAACATCGCGACGCGACCCTCGCCCACCCGGTCCAGCACCAGCAAAGGGCGGTCGTCCACGCCCGTCATCAGCATCTCACCCCGGCGCTGGTTCACGTCAATCTGCCGCAGCCATGCGCCCCAGTTTTCAGGATCACCCAGATCGGTCGTTACCGGATGGCGCTGACCCAGATCCGTCACCATGGGGACAAAGCGTTCTTCGATCACCCGCGCGGTTGGCTGCGCCGGAAGGATTGAGGCCAAAGGCGACCGGAAAATACTGTCGGCACTGGCAAAATCCGGCCCCGCCGCGATCAGAACAGCACCACCGTCGTTAATGTAGTTGCTGACATTGTCCAGATAGATGGCGGGCAGGATGCCGCGTCGTTTATAGCGATCAAAGATGATCAGGTCGAAATCGTTGATCTTCTCCAGAAACAACTCACGCGTGGGGAAGGCGATCAGCGAAAGCTCATCCACCGGCACGCCGTCCTGTTTCTCGGGTGGGCGCAGGATGGTGAAATGCACCAGATCGACCGAGCTGTCGGATTTCAGCAGGTTCCGCCATGTCCGCCCGCCGGGATGCGGCTCGCCCGAGACGAGCAGCACACGCAGGCGATCGCGCACGCCGTTCATTTGGATAAGGGCGGTGTTGTTGCGATCGGTCAGCTCACCTTCGGCCTGCGGCACCGTGAATTGCAGCACGTTGCGCCCGCCATGAGGCAGCGTGATGGGCAACTCGACATCGACACCGATGGGAATGGTAAACTGCTCTGCCTCGGCGCCATCGACCGAGATTTCTAGCGGGGCGGTTGCCGCACCCGCCGGAGCGGCACCGCTGTCTTCGACCCGCAATGTCAGGGTGACGGGCTCGCCGATAATGGCAAAGGCCGGAGCGTTACGAACGATCAGACGACGATCCCAATCATCGGCGCGCCCCGTCTGCAAAAGGTGCATTGGCGCAGGAAGGTCCGGCGCTTGCTCTGCATCGTGGATGATACCATCCGAAACGACCAGAATGCCCGCAATTCTGGCGCGGGGTTCTTCGGCCAGCGCTTCGTTCAACGCAGCCATGACCTGGGTGCCCTCGTCGCCCTCGCCGTCGCCAACTTTGATACGACGCAGTTCGGTATTGTCGCGGGACTCGATCTCGGCGGCCAGATCATCGGCGGTTTGGACCGTTTGTTCAGCCCGGTCCGACAAAGTCTGGCTGGCGCTTTCGTCTTCGATCATCAATACGATGTCGGTCAGCGGAGCGCGATCTTCGACCTGATAAACGGGCCCAGTCAATGCCGCGACCACCACCAGCGCCGCCAAACCACGCAACGCCCAGCCCGACAGGCCACGCCACAGGGCCAACGCCACACCCGCTGCGGCAATGGCAGCCACAACAGCCAGAACCGTCCACGGGATCAACGGGTCAAAAAGTACGGTTCCGGTCATTGTCCCAACCTGTCCAGCAGCGCAGGTACATGTACCTGATCCGATTTGTAGTTTCCGGTCAGCACATGCATCACCAGATTGACCCCGAAGCGGTTGGCCAGCTCACGCTGACGTTCCCCGGCATAGCCGCGTCCAACGGGCAAAAGCGCCTGACCATTTCGATCCACGGCCCATGCTCCGGCCCAGTCATTGCCGCCGATCACCACAGGCGTCACATTGTCGTTGAGGTTCCTGAACGGCATACCGTCGATCTGCTCAGCATCCAGCGGTGCAGACTCGACCCAAACATCCGTGCCTGCATACCGACCGGGAAAATCCTGCAGCAGATAGAAGGTCCGCGTCAGCACATGGTCACGGGGAATAGGTTCGAGCGATGGGATATTCAGCGGTCCTGCCAGTTGCTGCAATTTGCGGCCATTGGGACTGGCGGCGCCGAACCGCGCCACATCTGAATCGCGCGTGTCAAACAGGATCATCCCGCCCGACCGCAAATAGGCGTTCAGCTTGGAATACGCCTCGGCCGAGGGTTGCGGTTGATCCGGAGTGATCGGCCAGTAGAGCAACGGGAAAAAGGCTAGCTCATCACGTTCCAGATCCACTCCGATTGGGTCGGCCGGTTCGACCGATGTGCGGTAGAACAGCGTCTGCGCCAGCCCGCGCATGCCCGCGCCTGCGATATCGTCAACCTCTGCGTTGCCCGTCAACACATGCGCCAGCACCAGCTCGGTCGTGGCATTCAAGGCAAACTCGGTATCTTCGGGCGTCTGCGCCTGCGCGTTGGGGGCAATCAGCACAGCGCCCAGCGCCACGGCCGCAGCGCGCGCCAATCCCAGACGTCCTGACAGCGCAAGTGACGCTATAACATCCAACGTCAGCAGCAAAAGCGCGAGGCTCAGGAGGATACCGCCGATCGGGGTCTCGGTACTGATCTCTTGCCCCTTGATCGGCACATCTGCTGGCCAGGAAATAGGGGTCAGAGCCGTATCCTCGGTCAGAACGTTCAGCGCCAGCTTTTGTTTACCACTTTCATACAGCCCCGGACGCAGGTCCGGGCCGATCTGGCCCGAGACAAGATCGACACCGTCCACGCCAGACAGGTTGCCCGCATCCGTAAGGGCACCAAAGCCGTCCATTACCTGAATCGGCTCCCACGTGGTGCCCTGCAACTGTGACTCTTGCCGTGACTTGGCCGCCGACGCGACCGCCAGACGGTCCAGCATTTCGACGAACAGACCCGACAGCGGCAGACTGGACCATTCCGCATCTGCAGTCACATGAAACAGCACCACCTGACCCAGACCCAAAGCCTTGCGTGTCACCAGCGGTGTGCCATCTGAAAGCGAGGCAATCACCCGATCCGCCAGATTAGGGTCGGGTTGGGCCATTACTTGCGTGGTCACCGAAACGTCCGACGGCACCTCGAGCCCGTAAAAGGGCGATTCTTCCGGGAACGGAGCCAGCCCCTTGGCCTCGCCCCAGCTCATCGCACCTCCGACCGAGCGGCCCCCGCTGCGCAGGCGCACCGGCAGCAAAGCATCCTCGGCGTCGCGACCCAGATCGCTGGCGGCCATACGTGGCCCGGCAAAGCGCAACAGTAACCCGCCCTGTTCAACCCATTCTACCACGGCCTCTTGCTCACCCGCAGACAGTTTCGCCACATCGGCAAGCACGATCACGTCCGGGTTGGCGGGCAAAACGTCCAGCAAACCACCCTCGACGAAATCTGCAGTTGGGATCAGCACCTGCGTCAGGTAGTGCAGCGGTGACAGCAGCTCGAGCCCTTCGCGGTTCAAGGTGCCGGCGATCAGGGCAACTTCGCGTCGCCGCAGGCTGTCATCGGTCAGTGTCAAAGCGCCGGCCGAGCGTTGGCCCTGGATTTCGAACCGCGTGATGCGGGCGCGCAACTCGGACGGTAAGGAAAGATCGACCTGGGCCTGTGTTTCACCGCTGTCGAACGTCATATCCACCGACTGCAGAACACGCATCGCACCGGCTGGATCGCGGCCCTGTGCCAGAACAGTGATTTCCTCAGCCGGTCCGGCCTCAGACCGTTGGGCGGTCAGTTGTATAAGCCCGTCCTGATAGGAGGCCGGCAGGATCGCAAACACAGGCGAGGCAGACTGATACACCGTCACTTCGCCCCGCCGCTGCAACTCTGCAAGGATCGCGTCAAACCCGTCATAGTCCAATCGGTCGCTGAACCAATGCGTATCGAACCCGCCATCCAGCTGGTTCAACGCAGCAGCGGTTTGTTCTATCTGGATCTCGGTTGGCTGCCACGGAGCGGGCGTCAGACCGGGCAACCTGCCGCGCCAGTCTTCGGCAGACTGGAACACCGGCATCTCGGGTTGGGTCAGGCTCAGGATTGCAACGGTCCGCCCAGCGCGCCCAGCCTCAGCCAGTTGCGCATCGATCTGGTCCAGCGTCGACGACCACTGCGTGGCCCCGGCCCAACTGGCATCCAGCACCAACATCAACGGTCCTGACCCGGCTTGATCACGCGAGGGGTTCAGAACCGGACCTGCAAGCCCGATGATGATCGCCGCCGCTGCCAACATTCGCAGTAAAAGCAGCCACCAAGGCGTGCGGTCCGAGACGCTCTCTTCATCCTTCAACCCCAGCAACAACGTCACCGCCGGGAACAACCGCCGGATCGGCGCGGGCGGCACGGCGCGCAGGATCAGCCAAAGGATCGGCAGGGTCAGCAGACCCAGCAACACCCATGGCGCGGTAAAACCGATGCCTGCCAAAATCGTCATACAGACCCCCGATCCAACGCACGATAGAGCCACAACAGAGCCGCCTGCGCGCTGTCACCCGTGTGATGCAGCCCAAGCTGCCAACCGGTCGCGCGACACAACTGCGTCAGCGCGTCCTTACGTTTGGCAAGCCGATCCAGATAACGGTCGCGCAGCTCTCCGGCTTTCAATGTCTCGTGGCGGGTCGTGCCGCCGACGCTTTCGAATATGGTCCGACCGCGATAGGGAAAGCTTTCCTCGGTCGGGTCCAGAACCTGCAACAGAACCCCGCGCACGCCCCGGTCAGCGGCCTTGGTCAGGGCCAGTTCGACCTCGTCCATGGGCCCCAGAAAATCGGAAATGAACACGGCCCGCGCATGCGGGATCATGGCGCGGTGCTCGGGCGGGGCATAATCGGCCTCGGCATCCTCGGACCAGGCTTGCGCCAGCCGCACGATCTGCGCGTTGCCGCGCCGGGGCGGCAGGGTGGTGCCGGTCAGGCCCACGCGTTCTCCGCCTCGCACCAGCAGAATGGCCGTGGCCAGGCCCAGCAAGCGCGCCCGGTCGGCTTTAGTCGGATGGTTCTTGTCCGACGCGAACCGCATCGAGGCGCCCTGATCGACCCACAGCATCACCGATTGCGCGATCTGCCATTCGCGTTCGCGTACAAACTGCTGATCTCCGCGCGCCGAGCGGCGATGGTCGATCATCCGACGACTGTCCCCGATCTGGGCCGGGCGGTACTGCCAGAAATCATCACCCAGACCCGACCGCCTGCGCCCGTGATCGCCCAGCAGAACCGTTCCGGCCAGATGTTCGGCCCGCGCCAACAGGGGCGGCAGCCGGGACGCCTCGGCTTCGGATCTTTCACGAAGGGTCAGCGCGGCATTCACGCCGCAGCCTCGGTGCGGATCAAGCCGGCAGCAGTGCTTTCGATCAGGTCAGCCAGATTGTCGCCACGCGCCCGCGCCGCGAAGTTCAGCGCCATCCGGTGGCTGAGCACAGGGCGGGCCATATCCAAGACATCCTCGGCATTCGGGGCCAGCCGCCCTTGCAGCATCGCCCGCGCCCGCACTGTCATCATCAAGGCTTGCGCCGCACGCGGACCGGGCCCCCATGCGACGGTTTCAGCCACACGTTCGGACACGCCCGCCTCATCCGGGCGGAAGGCACGAACTAGATCGAGGATCAGCTCAACCACCGAATCTCCGACGGGCATGCGCCGCAGCAGCACCTGCGCGGCCAACAATTCCTCTTTGGTGAAAATCTCATGTGCGTCATCTTCTTCGATGCCCGTGGTGGCCAGCAGAATATCACGCTCGGTCTGACGATCAGGGTATTCCACGTCGATCTGCACAAGGAAACGGTCCAACTGTGCCTCGGGCAACGGATAGGTGCCTTCCTGCTCAATCGGGTTCTGCGTCGCCAACACGTGAAAGGGCGTCCCCAGCGAGCGATCCTCGCCCGCCACTGTCACCGTACGTTCCTGCATCGCTTGCAGCAGCGCCGATTGCGTTCGGGGGCTGGCGCGGTTGATCTCATCCGCCATCAGCAGCTGGCAAAAGATCGGACCAGAAATGAACCGGAAATGGCGGCTGCCATCTTCGGCGGTATCCAGAACCTCGGATCCCAGAATATCGGCAGGCATCAGGTCCGGTGTGAACTGGATGCGGTTGCCGTGCAGGCCCATCACGGTCGACAAAGTTTCGACCAGACGTGTCTTGCCCAGACCGGGCAGACCGATCAGCAACGCATGCCCGCCGCACAGCAGCGCGGTCAGGGTCAGGTCCACGACCCTTTCCTGTCCGATAAAGCGACGGGTGATCGAGGACTTGGCCTCTTGCAGTTTCGATTCCAGCGCTTCGATCTCGGACACGAGGTCGGCAGGTTCGGTCATGACTTTCCCTTCCGTGGACTATTATAAGCAGAGTGTATCGCGCTGAGAGGAAATGGCAAAAGCAATGAGCGGACAAAAACCTGTGACCCCGTCGCCTGATGGCATTGAAGCATCAGTCAAAGCCGCCAAAACGCGGGGTTTGCCGCCGGTTCACCTTTGGAATCCTCCGTTTTGTGGCGATCTGGACATTCATGTCGCCAAAGATGGCTCTTGGTCTTATCTAGGGTCGCCGATCAACCGGTTCGAGCTTGTGAAGCTGTTTTCGTCAATTCTTAAGAAAGAAGACGGGAAATATTACCTCGTCACCCCAATCGAGAAGGTGGGAATCACTGTCGAGGACGTACCTTTCGTAGCCGTCGATTTCGAGGTCGAGGGCAGCGGCGAGTCGCAAAAGCTGACATTCACCACGCATGTGGGCGACACGGCAGTCGCAGGTGCGGACCATCCGCTCCGGATTGTCATTGATGCCGAAACAGAGGAGCCTGCCCCCTATATATTGGTACGCGCAAACCTTGAGGCGCGGATCGACCGCAAAAGTTTTTACCGGCTGGTCGACATCGCCGAGCACAGCGGCGATTGGTTCGGTGTCTGGTCCGGCGGGCAGTTTTTCCCTCTGATCCGCTCGGATGATCTGCCGGATTAAACCACCTGCGCCCGACGCTCTTGTGCCACGATCACGGCCACTGCCACGATCCCCGCGCCCAGCGCGCGGGTCCAGTTCCACTCCTCGCCCAGCACCAGCATGATCAGCATCACGTAAAATGGCGCGATGTTAATGTGGAATGAGGCCAACGCCACGCCGATCTTGCCCACGGATGCGATGAAAAACACCTGACTCAACCCCATGGAGATCAGCGCATAAATCACCAGCATCCCCGCCTGCTGCATGTCGAGTGCAGTGGTAGGCATCACCTCCATCCCCATCTGCGCGGCACCGGCGAACAACACTGCAGCGGTTCCCAGCCCCCCGACAAAGGTGATGGTGCTGCGCCCTGTCTGGCTGAGATCGGGGAAATCACGCGCCGTTGCCATGCTGGCCCAGCAGAACAGGCCCGTGGACGCAATGGCGCAAATCGCTCCCAAGCCCAGCTGCGCCGGGGCCACCGCGCTGGTGGCAATTAAACCACCGACAATCGACACGATCACGCCCAACGCAAAATTCCACCGCAGCCGCCGTGCGCCCGTCGCCACTTCTAACACCGTTGCGAACAAGGGCGCGCAGGATGCGATGATCGCCACGGTCACGGGATCGGTCAGCTTCTGCGCTAGGATGATCAGGAACATGCCCCCACCCAAGGCAGCACCGACAAACATCGCGTGACCCCAACGCGCTCGCAGCACACGGGTCGGGCCGTCAAACAGCACCCAGATCGGCACCATAACCAGCACCGCCAACGCCAGCCGCGCCACCAGCAAGGCGACCGGAGGCCAGCTTTGCAGCAGCACCTCAGCCGCCGGAAACCCAGCCGCCCACGTCAACATACTGGCGACCGCCAAGCCATTGCCCGATAAGGCAGAACTGCGCCCGGCAGACACAGAGAGGGCGTTCCCGCGCACGGGGTCAGGGCTCATCGCCATGGTGTCAGACCTTCTGTTGGATCGGCGACCGGAAATGATTCGCCGCATTGTCCCGAATGTCCCTGATCTGCGCCGGGTGTTCTGGCCGATTTTCGACAATCTGTCGTTTTCAGGCCCTTTCACCGCCAAACCCGGCCCGCTAAGGTCCGGCCACCATCAACCCGGACCCGATCATGCCGAAATTTGCCGCCAATATCTCATTGCTGTTCGCCGAACTGCCCTATCTCGACCGGTTCCAAGCAGCGGCTGAGGCCGGGTTCAAAGCCGTCGAAATCCTGTTCCCCTATGAACTGGCCGCCAAGGAAACCCGCCGCGCCCTACTGGCTAACGGGCTTGAACTTGTGCTGATCAACGCACCACCTCCCAACTATACCGGCGGGCAGCCGGGCTATGCGGCCGTGCCTGGCGGCGAGGGGCGATTTCGGTCCGATATTCGCCGGGTGATGCGCTATGCGGACGTGCTGAAACCGGGGCTGATCCACATCATGTCCGGCTATGCTTCGGGCCCTGATGCGCTTGAATCGTTTGTGCGCAATCTGCAATGGGCTGCCGACTATGCGCCGAACCAAAAGTTCACGATCGAGCCGCTGAACCCTGTCTCGCAACCGGATTACTTCCTGAACGACTACGCGCTTGCCGCCGAGGTTCTGACCCAGGTAGACCGCCCCAATATCGGCCTGCAATACGACAGCTTTCACGCGCATATGATTCATGGCGACGCGCTGGAAATCTGGAACCGCTATCGACCACATGTTGTACATGCTCAGATCGGTGCCGCACCGAACCGGGCTGAACCGGGCAAAGGCCCAACGGACTTCGCGGCCCTGTTCGCGGCCATGGACCAACATGGGTACACAGGTTGGGTCAGTGCCGAATACACCCCGTCCACGCAAAATTCCGCAGACAGTCTTGGTTGGATGACCCCATAACTCTGGATTCTTGACAAAAAATCCAGCAAATGAAGAACGTCTCGACTTCGAAAGCGCCCTCAATGATACCAGCCCGTTTCGCCCACGCCCTTTTCGGTCTGATCATGTCAGGACTGATGTCCTGTATCGTTACAGGTATCGCAACCGTCAAAGCAGTTGGTTTTGGCCCTACCACCCTGGGTGACTGGTTCGGGTCCTGGGCCTTTTGTTGGCCCATCGCATTTCTTGTTATTCTAAGCCTTGGACCTTTCGTCAAACGTATGGTCGAAGGTTGGGTCAAGACGCAGGATTGACCCGCTGCAAAGAGGGCCCGCCGGGCCTGATGAGCAGCGCGCCCTTAATGCGCCTCGGCCCAGTTGGCACCCTGCCCGGCATCGACGCTCAACTTGACATCCAGTTTAACAGCGGGATCCGATGCTCCCTCCATCACGTCGCGCGCCACACCGATCACCTGATCCACCGCATCCTCGGCCACTTCGAACAGCAATTCGTCATGCACCTGTAGCAGCATCTTGGCAGGCAGCCCGTTGATCGCCTCCGGCATCCGCACCATCGCCCGTCTGATCACATCTGCCGCCGTCCCCTGAATCGGTGCGTTGATCGCCGCCCGGCGCGAGAACCCGGCATGCGGCCCCTTAGCATTGATCTCGGGCGTGTGGATTTTGCGGCCAAACAGCGTCTGCACATAGCCATGCTCTTTGGCAAAGGCGACCGTGTCGTCCATATAGGCTCTGATACCAGGGAACCGCTCAAAATACCGGTCGATGAAACCCTGAGCCTCGGCGCGTGGAATACGCAGGTTGCGCGCCAGACCAAAGCCTGAAATCCCGTAAATCACACCAAAGTTGATCGCCTTGGCCTGACGGCGAATATCGGGCGTCATCTCGTCCAACGGCACGTCAAACATCTCGGAGGCGGTCATGGCGTGAATGTCCAGCCCATCCGCGAATGCCTGTTTCAGGGTCGAAATATCGGCGATATGGGCCAGAATCCGCAGTTCGATCTGGCTATAGTCGAGGCTGACCATCACATTGCCCGGCTCGGCAATAAACGCCTCACGGATGCGGCGGCCTTCTTCGGTGCGCACCGGGATATTCTGCAAGTTTGGATCGGTCGAGGCCAGACGCCCCGTGTTGGCCCCCGTGATCGAATAAGATGTATGCACCCGGCCCGTATCGGGGTTGATATGGGTCTGCAGCGCATCCGTATAGGTCGATTTCAGCTTGGAAAGCTGCCGCCAGTCCAGCACGCGGCGGGGCAGTTCATGCTCGGTGGCGAGGTCTTCAAGAATGTCCGCCCCGGTCGAATACTTCCCGGTCTTGCCCTTCTTACCGCCCTCAAGCCCCATCTTGTCGAACAGAATCTCACCCAACTGCGCGGGTGAGCCGACATTGAAGTTCTCACCAGCCAATTCGTGAATTTCAGCCTCTAACCCGGCCATTTTCTGCGCAAAGGCGTTAGACATGCGGGACAGCACATCGCGATCCACCTTGATGCCATGCATCTCCATCTCTTTGAGAACCGGCACCAGCGGGCGTTCGAGCGTCTCATAAACCGTCGTCACCTGCACCTGATGCAGTTGCGGTTTGAACAGCTTCCACAGGCGCAGGGTGATATCCGCGTCCTCAGCGGCGTAAGCCGTCGCCTCGTCAATCGGCACCTTGTCGAAAGTGATGGCCGATTTGCCGGAGCCCAGCAGCGGTTTGATCGGAATCGGCGTGTGATTCAGGTAGCGCTCGGACAGCGTATCCATCCCATGCCCGTGCTCACCGCCATGCATCGCATAAGACATCAGCATCGTGTCGTCGATCGGCGCCACCTCCACGCCATAGCGCGCGAAAATCTTGGCATCGTATTTCATGTTTTGGCCAATCTTCAGGATCGAGGCGTCCTGAAGCATCGGTTTCAGCAAGGTTAGAGCCTCATCCAGCGGCATCTGCCCCTCGGCCAGTGCATCAGACCCGAACAGATCATCGGCGGCCCCATCGCGGTGGGTCAGCGGGATGTAGCAGGCCTCACCCGCCGTGACACACAGGGAAATGCCCACCAGATCGGCGATCATTTCGTTCAATCCGGTCGTCTCGGTGTCGACGGCCACCCAGCCCGTTTCATAAGCCCGGTCGATCCACGCCTGCAGCGCCGCAGCGTCGCGCACACATTCGTATTTCGAGGCGTCAAACGGGATATCCTCAGCCTCGGTCACCACCTCGGGCGCAGGCGCATCAGCAATCACCGGGGCCTCGGCCCCCAGCTTGTCGGCAATGCGTTTGGTGAGGGTGCGGAACTCCATATCCGCAAGGAACCCCAGCAAGGTTTCAGGATCGGGGTCCTGCACCTCAAGATCATCCAGCGTGAAATCCAGCGGCGTGTTTTCGTCCAGTTGCACCAGTTTTTTCGACAACTCGATCTGGTCGCGCTTTTCGATCAGGGTCTGGCGGCGCTTGGGCTGTTTGATCTCCTCCGCGCGGTCCAGCAGGGTTTCCAGATCGCCATATTCGTTGATCAGCAGGGCCGCTGTCTTGACCCCGATCCCCGGCGCACCCGGCACGTTATCTACGCTGTCGCCTGCCAGCGCCTGCACATCAACCACGCGTTCAGGCCCGACACCGAACTTCTCGAACACGCCATCCTTGTCGATGCGTTTGTTCTTCATCGCATCCAGCATTTCCACGCCGCCGCCTACAAGCTGCATCAAATCCTTGTCGGAACTGACAATCGTCACCCGTCCGCCCGCATCGCGCGCCTGAACGGCCAGCGTAGCGATGATGTCATCGGCCTCATAGCCCTCCAACTCTTTGCAGGCGATGTTGAAGGCGCGGGTCGCCTCGCGGGTCAGTGGCATCTGCGGACGCAGATCCTCGGGCATGGCCTCGCGGTTGGCCTTGTACAGATCATAGAGGTCGTTGCGGAACGTGTGTGACCCCTTGTCGAAGATCACCGCAACATGGGTCGGCGCATCGGGGCCGGCGTTCCCTTCGACATATTTCTGCAGCATGTTGCAGAAGCCCGATACAGCCCCGATCGGCAGGCCATCAGATTTGCGCGTCAGCGGGGGCAGCGCATGATAGGCCCTGAAAATAAAGGCCGATCCGTCGATCAGATGCAGGTGACATCCTTTTCCGAAATTGCTCATGCGCGCTCTCCCTGTCGGTCAGGGGACGTTGTGCCACAGGGCCGCTCAGGTGGCCAGTCAAGAACGCGCGTCAGCCACCGAACAAGCCGCTGAACACGTCAGAAAAACTGTTGAGTAACGCCATGATGATCAGCACGCCCAAAAGGGCGAAGAAGGCCATGGCAAAAAACTGAAACAGAATCGCACCTACGCCAATCACGGTACCGGCAACTGCAGGGCGCCGTCTTTCGTGACGCAGAAGCCCAATCACAGATACAACGATTGCCAAGGCCCCAAGCATGGCCACGCCGATCTGTAGAAAGTCATCCAGATCACGGCTGCGCGCGACGGGCTCGGGCTGTTCCAATCCAGCGGCCGAACGCAAGGTGGACTTGCCGATCTCGGCGGCCAATTCGCCCAGTGAAACGCCCGTCGATTGCTGCGGCGCAAACGGCCCTGCCCAAAACACGAACAACGCGGCGAACAGCGCAAGGGCACCAATACCAAACCCAATCCAGCCGAAAACCGGACTGGCTGTGTCAGTAGATGCAACATCCGTCATCGAACTCATCCCAATATCTGCAAATCGGCCATAGCATAAAAACCACGGCAATATTTGGGCGGGCACTATCGCTTGCGGAAAACGCACCGCAACTGTGCCTGAATGACCATATCTCTTCGGTTCAACAATTCGCCATCAGGCAAGCAGCATATCAAAGCTATGGGGCGCTGAACGCTCTGGTCGCCGCATCCCACCGCAATCCGGTTTTTTCACCGATTCCGTGCATCTGCTTGTTCAACGACCTGTCATTCAGCCGACGGCTCAGGCTGCGCAACGGGACCAGATTGCGTTCCCCGTACCCGTCGATCAGCACGAACATCGGCACTGAATCGCGCGTGCCGTAAACGATATTTTGCGCATGGATATCGCGACCTACGATTTGAAAATCGTACAGCTTATGAACAAAATCATTCAACTTGTTCAGAACCTCGAGGGGCAGCTGGCGCTGCTGACACAACGACATCAAATCCTGCGCCAGAGAGCCGTCCTCAGATTCCATACGCTCGACCACAATGCCCGGCCCGGCATCCGTTTGCACAACACCAAAAGACCGGGCCAATGGCATCTTCGCGATATCCGGGCCGCTTTTTAACGCCGCCTTCATCTCGCACTCCAGCTCTTTCAATGCATTGCGATAGACCGAATCCGGCAGCAGATGCCGCACAACGCGCTTGGCAAAGGATCGGTTGGGCCGCGTGCGCGGGCGCGTCACCTTGATCAGAAGATCGGATTGGTCGGGGTAAGCGTAGACGTTTCTGTGGCCACCTGTGGCGACAAGATCTTTGTCGGACAGGTGAACCAGTTGCACTGGAAAGATCATTCCGGATCCGCGTGGAAATGACACAAGAATTCTGACGCAGCACGCTACAGCATATCCTGCCCGGCGTCAGCCCTTGTAACAGTTTTATGTCAGATCGATTGCGACCCTTCGGCTGCAGACCCTTTGAGAATGTATTTGCAATCGCAATAGGGGCATTCGACCCAACCAGTGTCTTCAGGGATTTGCAGCCAGACACGTGGATG
Source organism: Ruegeria sp. R8_1 (assembly GCF_017743815.1). Lineage (NCBI taxonomy): Bacteria > Pseudomonadati > Pseudomonadota > Alphaproteobacteria > Rhodobacterales > Roseobacteraceae > Ruegeria > Ruegeria sp. R8_1. The sequence goes on from NZ_JAGHRL010000004.1 coordinate 142,208, forward strand.
GCCCAGTGCCCCTTCGCCACCGTCACAGGCGACACGGGTGGTTTCCACGATCTTGGTTTCCGGCGCTTCGATGGTCACGGCTGGCGATCCTTCTTCGGTTGTCGGCCTCGCGGGCATGTATTAGGTGCGTTTATGAGCGATGAGCAAACCGGGGGCAAGAGCCACATGAGCGATGCGGCAATCAGGATCGAAGGTCTGCACAAGACCTATCGCGGCAGCAAGGCACAGCCCGAGAAACACGCGCTAAAAGGCGTAGACCTGACGGTCCCGCGCGGGTCGGTGTTTGGATTGCTGGGGCCAAACGGGGCCGGTAAATCGACATTGATCAACATTCTTGCCGGGCTGGTGGTTAAATCGGCCGGAACGGTCTCTATCGGCGGGTTTGATCAGGATAAAAACCCGCGTCAGTCCCGCGCAGCAATTGGCGTAATGCCGCAAGAGCTGAACCTCGATCCGTTCTTCACCCCGCGTGGCGCCTTAGAGGTTCAGGCCGGTCTTTATGGCGTCCCCAAGGCCCAGCGCCGCAGCGACGAGATTCTGGAACTGGTCGGCCTTGGCGACAAGGCCGAAGCCTATGCGCGCACTCTGTCTGGGGGTATGCGTAGGCGGCTGCTGTTGGCGAAGGCTCTTGTGCATCATCCCCGCATTCTTGTTCTGGATGAACCCACGGCGGGCGTGGACATCGAGCTGCGTCAGATGCTCTGGACCAATGTGCGCAAACTGAACGAACAGGGCATGACGATCATTCTGACCACGCATTACCTGGAAGAAGCACAGGAAATGTGTGACGAGATCGCGATCATCAACCACGGCGAAAAGATCGCGCAGGACAGCACCGCCAACCTGCTGAGTCGCATGGACAGCCGGACAATGGTCATTGCTCCGGACAGCCCGGTGACCGAACTGCCAGCAGCGCAAGGGGTCGAGGCCACTCTGCGTGACGATGGCAGCCTGGTGCTGCAATATCGCAGCGCTGCGACCAGCGCCGAACAAGTTCTGGAGTCGGTGCGCACCGCAGGCATCCGTATCCGCGACGTCCGCACGGAAGAGGCAGACCTCGAGGATGTATTCCTCGCCCTGACATCTGCACGCGGATAAAAATTTGACCGTTAGACTCGATCTACCCGCGCCTGGTAACAGTTGTTCCGCGCGGACCGGATGTGGATATAGGCCACATCGGGACGAGCAAAGATATCACTGACCTTTGCGCCGATCCGATCTGTGGGCGTAATCTCTCCGGTGCCATAGACGATCCGATCATCCAACCCGTACCCTTTGATCAGATAGTCCGGAGAGGTGGTCAGAATCTCGGGCATCTCATCCCCTGCATACTGTTCACACGGGGCGGCACACAGAAAGATCGGACCCGTTTCCGCGTAGGGTTGTGTCTCTGAAAAAGGGCGATGCGCCAATATCAGCATCTCTTTTCCTTCCGGAATGTTCTGCAGGCAATGGCGGCAGGGATTGCCCGCACCTTTGGAAATGGCGCGCTCGGGCGAGGCGCCATATGCGTCCGGCCCTCCGGCCTGAAGCGCGCGGACTTGAGGGGTGGGAAGGGCAGTGATCTTGAACATCCCGGATCTCCTTTTTCTGCCACCCTGCCCAGAGGGGAAACTGCAATCGACCCGTTTCCTGCGCAAAGGACTCGAAAAAGAACAAAAGGTGAATATAATATGGAATCGCCATGTATGCCGAGCTGTCGATCACGTCGAATTTCACCTTTCTCACCGGGGCCTCGCACCCCGAGGAGTATATGCAGCGTGCCGTCACCCTTGGCCTGCCCGCCATCGCGATTGCCGATGACAACTCGGTCGCCGGGATCGTGCGTGCCCACACTCAGGCGCGCGAGATTGCCCGAAAGGTGCGCGAACGTGTGGAATGGGAGGGGCACAACACACCCATCGGCCCGCCCTGCCCCGGTCACATCCCCAAACCGCCCTCCTACCCAATCCACGCCGTGCCACGCCTGATACCGGCAGCGCGGCTGATCTTTACCGACGCGCCCACCGTCACCGCCCTGCCCCTGAACCGGCAGGGCTGGGGCAACCTGTGCCGCATCCTGTCCGCAGGCCGCCTGCGAGCCGAGAAAGGCGACTGCATCCTGCATCTGTCGGACCTTCTGGCGTTTTCCGACGGTCTCCACCTGCTCCTCTGGCCACAAGCGGCCCGGTCGCAGGGCGGCGCGAGTGCTTGGCGGACACAGGCGCAACAGCTGACGCGCCGCTTTGCGGGACGGATGCATCTGTTGATGCACCCTCGGTACGATGGCGCCGATAGTATATATTTGGACGAATTAGAGACTGATTCACGGCAACTCGGCATCCCAAGCCTCGCCAGTGCTGCGCCGATGATGCACCACGGCACCCGCCGCAAGCTGGGTGATGTCCTGACCGCCATCCGCCTGCGCCGCAAGGTAGATGATCTGGGCCGGGATGCGCTGGCCAATGGTGAACAACGCCTGCGGTCCGAGGCCGAAATGCGGCGCATTTTCAAAGGTCATGAAGGCGCTGTCACCCGCGCCCATATGCTCAGCGAACAGTTGCAATTCTCGCTGGATGAGCTGCGCTATGAATACCCCAACGAAGGCAGCGATCAGGAAACCCCGACCCAGCGCCTGCACCGTCTGGCGCATGAGGGGTTGAAATGGCGCTATCCGGCGGGCGCGTCCGAGAAGGCCAAGAAAATGCTCGCCCATGAACTGACCCTGATCGGCAAGCTCAAATACGAGCCCTATTTCCTGACCGTCCGCGACATCGTCACCTTCGCCCGATCCCGCGATATTCTGTGTCAGGGGCGCGGCTCGGCGGCCAACTCCGTCGTCTGCTACTGCCTCGGCATCACCGAGGTCAGCCCCGAGCTGGGCACGATGGTGTTCGAACGCTTTGTCTCCGAGGCGCGGGACGAGCCCCCAGACATAGACGTCGATTTCGAACATGAACGCCGCGAAGAGGTGATCCAGCACATCTATGACCGCTATGGCCGCCACCGCGCGGGGCTCTGCGCCACCGTGATCCACTATCGCGGTAAGCGTGCGATCCGCGAGGTCGGGCGGGCGATGGGCCTGACCGAGGACACGATCTCGGCCCTGTCCTCGCAGCTCTGGGGGTTCTTCTCGGCCAAAGGGTTGGAGGCCGAACGGATGCGCGAAATCGGCCTTGACCCCGAGGATCGCCGCTTAAAACAGACTCTAATGTTGATGTATGAAATAGACGGCTTCCCTCGCCACCTCTCGCAGCACGTCGGCGGGTTCATCATCACCGAGGGCCGGCTGGATGAACTCGTCCCCATCGAAAACGCCACGATGGAGGACCGTACGGTCATCTGCTGGGACAAGGACGATATCGACAGTCTGGGCATCCTCAAGGTCGATGTCCTCAGCCTTGGCATGCTGACGTGCATCCGCAAGGCGTTCGACCTGATCACGCAGCACCACCAAACCGGCTATACCCTTGCCACCCTGCCGCCCGAGGATCCGGCGGTGTACGACATGCTCTGCAAGGCAGACTCGGTCGGGGTGTTTCAGGTGGAATCGCGCGCGCAAATGAACTTTCTGCCCCGAATGCGGCCGCGCAATTTCTATGATCTGGTGATCGAGGTCGCCATCATCCGCCCCGGCCCCATTCAGGGCGACATGGTCCACCCCTACATCCGCCGCCGCAATGGCGAAGAGGAGGTCAGCTTCCCCTCGGACGCGCTGGGTGAGGTGCTGGGCAAAACGCTGGGCGTGCCGCTGTTTCAGGAACAGGCGATGCAGATCGCCATCGTCGGCGCGGGCTTCACCCCCGAACAGGCGGACCGGCTGCGGCGGTCGCTGGCGACGTTCAAGAAACATGGTAATGTCAGCGAATTCCGGTCCTTATTCCTGCGCGGGATGGAGCGGAACGGCTATGAACAGGATTTTGCCGAGCGCTGTTTTTCGCAGATCGAAGGGTTCGGATCCTATGGCTTCCCCGAAAGCCACGCCGCCAGTTTTGCGCTGCTGGTCTATGCCTCGGCCTGGATCAAATGCCACCATCCGGGGATTTTCGCCTGCGCGCTGCTGAATTCGCAGCCCATGGGGTTTTATGCCCCAGCGCAAATCGTGCGCGACGCGCGTGAACACGGGGTTCAGGTGCGCCCCGTCTGTATCAATGCCAGTTTCTGGGACAACGTGATGGAACCCGACGGTCACGGCGGGTTGGCTCTGCGGCTGGGGTTCCGCCAGATCAAGGGCCTGAGCGAGGAAGACGCCAGCTGGCTGACCGCCGCGCGCGGCAATGGCTACCATCAGGTGGATGACGTATGGCGTCGTGCCGGGCTTGGCCCCTCGGTAATCGAACGGCTGGCTGAGGCCGATGCCTTTGCCGCCTGCGATCTGACAAGGCGCGAGGCGTTGTGGCAGGCCAAGGCGATTGCTACTGCGAAGCCCTTGCCGCTGTTCTCGCAGGATCTGGAGGGCGAGGCGCTGGACGAGCCCGAAGCCTATCTGCCGCAGATGACGCTGGGCGAGCAGGTGGTCGAGGATTACGTGGCCACCCGTCTCAGCCTCAAGGCGCATCCGGTGGCGTTGATCCGGCACCTGCTGACGCCCGAGCCGCGCGACAAAACCACGCCTGTTGCGTAGCAGCGGGATCAGTTATGGCCAGAAATAGAGACTATTGCAGGATCGAAATGACCAGACCACCCCTGCCCCCACGCTTTCCGGCGACACCGGATCAGATCAACGCTCAGGTCGCCGCCTTTTACGCCCGCGTCCGGCAGGATGCGGTGCTGGGGCCGGTCTTCAACGCACATGTCCACGACTGGCCCGCGCATGAGGACAAGATCGCCGCCTTCTGGCGCAACGCCATCCTGTTTGAGCGCAGCTATGACGGCAACCCGCAGCGGGTCCATATTGAACGGCCCGACGTGCAGCCCGACATGTTCGCCCATTGGCTGGACCTCTTCGAAGAAGTCGCTACCCAGACCCTGCCGTCTGAAACCGCGACTCCTTGGGTCGAACTGGCCCGGCGGATCGGAGTGGGGATGAAGGCCGGTGTGCAATCCGCGCGCCAACCCAAAGATGCACCACCGATGCTGCGATAGAATACGCAAAACGGATGTTAGCGGTAAAATTGAGACTACCAGACTCGGTCAAATGGGGATAAGCAACAGGCAACCCACCTGACATATTGCCGAGACCTTCGTGATGAGCACGCAAAACACAACCCTCAAGGGCCTTGGCTATGCGTTTGCAGGCTTTGCGGTCTTTGCCAGCCACGATGCCCTGATCAAAGTGCTGGGCAGCACCTATTCAGTGCTGCAGATCATCTTTTTCGCAACGCTGTTTTCCTTTGTTCCGATGGCCGTCACTATCCTGACCGATCGGGCGACCGGGAATTTTCTGCCGCGCCATCCATGGTTGGTACTGCTGCGATCCGCCCTGATGGTCACGGGCATGTCCTGCGCCTTCTACGCCTTCTCGGTCCTGCCATTGGCCGAGGTCTACTCGCTGCTGTTTTCCTTTCCGCTGATCGTCACAGTCCTGTCGATCCCGATATTGGGCGAGGTCGTGCGTGCGCAGCGGTGGGCCGCTGTCGGTGTGGGGCTGATCGGCGTGCTGATCGTGCTACGCCCCGGCGCAACAGACATAACGCTCGGTCATCTGGCGGCGCTAACGGCCGCATTCTGCAGCGCCTTTGCATCCGTGCTGGTGCGCAAGATCGGCAGTGAGGAACGTTCCGCCGTATTGATCCTTTACCCGATGCTGCTGGCGATTGGCGTCATGAGCCTGGCACAACCCGCCGTATATTTGCCGCCCTCGCTGCTGCATCTGGCGATGATGGCGCTAGTGGGGGTATTTTCGGTCATCGCACAGCACCTGATCATCCTAGCCTATCGCGCCGCACCCGCAGGCGTCGTGGCCCCAAGCCAATACAGCCAAATCATTTGGGCCACCCTGTTCGGCATGGTCTTCTTTGGGGAACGCCCAGACGGCTGGGTCGCAGTCGGGGCCAGCATCATCATCGCCTCAGGAGTCTATGTGGTCTGGCGCGAAAGCCGGGCGAATACATCGTCGGTCAACACGCCGGTTCTACGAGTCCGCTCGCCAAGGTCAGATACCGGAGCGTCGCGGCCGGGGAAGTAAACTCTACCTTCAAGGCTCTTTGCACCTGATCTTGAGATCGCCATTTGTGCCGTTCTTTTCAAAGCGATCAATGGACCGCACAAGATCGCTCAGCCTTTTATGACCGTAGGTACGAGAGTCGAAATCTGGATAAATCTTGCCCAATTGACTCCCGACAAAAGCGAGGCTGGCCCAGCCATCGGGCTCATTCGTGTTCAGCACGACGTTTCGGATCAACTGATAGGCGTGGTTCAACTCATGCTTCGGCTTTGTGTTCTCAGTTTTCTTGGGTTGAGAAACCCCTATCTCCGGCTTTTCAATGTTCTCAATATAAATGAACCTGTTACAAGCTGCCACGAACGCCTTGGGCGCTTTGCGCTCTCCTATGCCGAACACGTCCAGACCCTGCTCTCGAATCCGGCTGGCGAGACGAGTGAAATCGCTGTCCGAAGAGACGAGAACAAATCCGCTGAACCTTCCGGAATGGAGAATATCCATAGCGTCAATAACCAATGCAATATCGCTGGAGTTCTTACGGCTGGTGTTTGCAAATTGCTGATGCGGAACAATGGCATATTCCGCCAATGAGGCCGCATCCCACCCCTGTGGTGCGCCCCCCGAAAAATCCCCATAGATACGTCGCAGGCTTGCTTCACCCAGCGTTGCAACCTCTTCAAATATCTCGGCCACATGTTTTGCTGGTACATTGTCAGCATCAATCAGGATCGCTAACCGATCCATAGTCTTAGCGCTCAAATCAATCCCTCAATATCTGATCTTATTCACTAGAGGGAATTTAATAATGAAATGGGCGGGCAAAAGCCCGCCCGCAACACTTTTTTCGATTGTAATCAGTACACAACAACCGAGCGGATGCTTTCGCCCTTATGCATCAGGTCGAAACCGTGGTTGATGTCGTCCAGACCCATGGTGTGGGTGATCATCGGGTCGATCTCGATCTTGCCTTCCATGTACCAGTCGACAATTTTCGGCACATCGGTCCGGCCCCGCGCACCGCCAAAGGCCGTACCGCGCCACGAGCGGCCCGTGACCAGCTGGAACGGACGGGTCGAGATTTCGGCCCCCGCAGGTGCCACGCCGATGATGATCGACTCACCCCAGCCCTTATGCGCCGATTCCAGCGCGGCGCGCATCACGCCCACATTGCCAGTGGCGTCAAAGGTGTAATCGCCGCCGCCCTTGGTCAGGTTGACCAGATAGGGGACCAGATCGCCTTCTACCTCGTTCGGATTCACGAAATCGGTCATGCCAAACTTGGTCGCCATCTCGACCTTGGCCGGGTTCAGGTCAACGCCGACAATCTGATCGGCCCCGGCCAGACGCAGGCCCTGGATCACGTTCAGGCCAATACCACCCAGACCGAACACAATCGCGCGGCTGCCGATTTCCACCTTGGCGGTGTTGATCACCGCACCGATGCCGGTGGTCACGCCGCAGCCGATATAGCAAATCTTGTCGAAGGGCGCGTCCGGGCGCACTTTGGCCAGCGCGATCTCGGGCAGAACGGTGTGGTTGGCGAAGGTCGAGCAGCCCATGTAGTGCAGGATCGGATCACCATCCAAAGTCGAAAAGCGCGAGGTGCCGTCGGGCATCAGGCCCTGTCCCTGCGTTTCACGGATCGCCTGACACAGGTTGGTCTTGGGATGCAGACAATATTCACACTCGCGGCATTCGGGGGTGTAAAGCGGGATCACGTGATCGCCCGGCTTCAGGCTGGTCACGCCCGGGCCGACCTCGACCACGACGCCTGCGCCTTCATGGCCCAGAATCGCGGGGAACAGCCCCTCGGGGTCGGCACCCGACAGGGTGAATTCATCGGTGTGGCAAATGCCGGTGGCCTTGATTTCCACCAGAACCTCACCCGCTTTGGGGCCTTCGAGGTTCACATCCATCACTTCCAAAGGTTTGCCCGCCTGAACGGCGACGGCGGCACGGGTACGCATATCTTTGTCTCCCTGTCTTCTTTGCCCCGACCCTGCGGCAATCGCAGGAGGTTTTCAACTGCGCTTTGGTGACAGGTTTGTTAAATATCTGATATTGCAGAAACGACATTGCCGGAAAGAGGAACGCCAATGTACCGTTTTATCCCCACGCTGGCCCTGCTGGCCGCCTGCACCCAGACACCCGCGCCCGAGGACGCGCCCCTGTCGCCCGAACCTGCGCCGGTTGATCTGGCGTTTTGTCTGGGCGAGCCCTTTGCCAATTCCATTGGTCAACCTGTCTCGACCATTCAGGCCCAATTGCCTGAACGGTCCCGCGTTCTGGGGCCCGACGGCATTGCCACACAGGATTACCGCATCGACCGGCTGAATGTGTTTGTAGATGAGGCCGGGATCATTCGGCGCCTGACCTGCGGCTAGGCATGGACTCGGCGGACGATTCTACGATAAGAACAAAATGGGAACATTTTGATGTCTGCCGATGCCAAAACGCCGAATACTCTCGCTCTGGTTTCCCCGTCTGGGGGCTGAACGGCTGATCCGCGCTGCGCGGGGGCTGCAGGATGGGCCTTTGGCTGTGGTGACCGAGCAGTCGAACATGCAGGTGATCACATCGCTGAACGCCACGGCGCAGACCGCCGGGTTGCGCGTGGGCCAACCAGTGCGCGATGCCCATGCCATGTGCGCCAATCTGGTGACACGCCCCCGCAACGCCCCGGCCGAGGCTGCGTTTCTGACCGCCCTGCGTCGGTGGGTAGGCAAGTTCAGCCCATGGGTTGCCGAAGAAGCGCCAGACGGATTGATCGTGGATCTGTCGGGGTGCGCGCATCTGTTCGGCGGGGAAGAAGCGTTGTTGAACGTGATCGAAACCGACTGCGCAGATATGGGGCTGAGCGTACAGATGGGCATCGCCGACACGCTGGGCGCGGCCTGGGCGCTGGCGCGCTACGCGGGGCAAGAGGCCACGTCCGACCGCAATGGCGACGCCATCAGCCAAGAGGCCCGCGCCACCCGCGCCCGCGCCACCAAACGGCGGCACTGGACCAAGGGCGGGGTCGCGCCGCAGGTGGTCGCCTTGGGCGGCGGCGCGCGGATTGCGGCGCCGGGGCAATCCTATGGCGCGCTCAGCCCGCTGCCCATCGCGGCGCTGCGGCTTGAGGATCAGGTGGTCGCACAGTTGAACCGTCTGGGCCTGCGCCGGATCGGCGATCTGCTGGGGCAACCGCGGGCGTCGCTGGCGCGGCGATTTGGGCGGGGGCTGGTGCTGCGACTGGATCAGGCGATGGGCAGCGCGCCCGAGTCGGTCTCGCCCGCACGTCCGCCGCATCACTTTGCGGTGCGGATGACCCTGCCCAACCCGATCGGCCTGACCGAGGATGTGATGGCCGCCATCGACCGCGTTCTGCCGACACTCTGCACCAAGCTAGAAGAGAAAGCGCGCGGGGTGCGGACTCTGCGGTTGGAAGCCCACCGCGCCGATCAGGCCGCCGAGGTTATCGAGGTCGGACTGGCCCGCCCAACCCATGACAAACACCGCATACGCCCTTTGTTAGAGATGAAAATTGACCAGATCGACGCGGGCTATGGCATCGACATGCTGCGGCTTGAGGCGGTGCAAACAGAACCCCTCCACGTCCGGACCATGGCCGGCCATGCCGAGGCCCGCCGCGTCGCCCGCAACCGGTTGGACGGCAACACCGCCGTCGAAGATCTGATCGGCAAACTGGGCGCAAGGGTCGGGTTGGAGGCGATCACAAGGCGGCACCCGGCGGCCTCGCACATCCCCGAGAAAACCGCACAGGTGCTGGCCGCTGCATGGTCGGAGCCCGCGTCCGATTGGCCTGCACCACCGCGCCCGCGCCCCTTGCAGATGTGGCAGCCCGAGCCGGTGATGGCACCGGAAACCCCGGATGTTCCAACGACCTTTCGTTGGCGCGGGCGCGACTGGCAGTTGGCGCAGGCGACGGGGCCGGAACGGATCGCACCCGAATGGTGGCTGGATGACCCCAACTGGCGCAGCGGTGTGCGTGATTATTGGGTGGTTGTGACCGAACAGGGCGAACGGCTGTGGCTGTTTTACGGCCACGGCGGCACCATGTCAGCGGGCTGGTTTTGTCACGGACAATTTGGATAAACCTCTAATTAGGGCCTATTTTCCGCGATACACCAGCCAATCCGGCAGGTAATCAATCAGTCGGATCACCCAGGAAAACGGCGCGGGAAAATCAGTGCGGAACCGGCGACGCCCCATCGCTTTGGCCACGCGATTTGCTGCATCCTCGGGCGTCATCAGCATAGGCATCTTGAAGCTGTTCTTCTCGGTCAGGCGGGTCTTGATGAAGCCCGGATTGACGATCCGCACAGTCACACCAGTTCCAGCCAAATCATGCCGCATCGTCTCTGCCAGGGACACCAGCGCGGCTTTGCTGGCCCCATAGCCAATTGCAGCAGGCAATCCATGGTATCCGGCCAGAGACCCGATAAGCGTGATCTCCCCCTGTCCGGCCTTGACGAAACCGGGAACGGTTTCCCCCAACACGCGCATGGCCCCCAGACAATTCACATCGACCATCCTCAGCGCGGTTTCCGTATCCCAATCGCCACTGCGCATGGGATCATAGGCCCCGGCGTTATAAACCAGACCATCCACCGCGCCCGCCCCGGCCACCGCGGCGCGAACCGAATCCAGATCGGTCACATCCATAGGGATTGCGCGCGCGTTGGGCAAAGTCTCACACATCTCGGCCAGACGGTCGGCATTGCGCGCGGACAAGATCAGATGAGCGCCCTGACGGCTGAGCGCTTGGGCCAAAGCCCGCCCCAGACCTTCGCTGGCACCAATGATCCAATAGGTTTTTCCGTCAAAGCTGCTCATTCCGCGACCGTTTCATATGTTGTGTTTCTTTTACGACCGCGACGGGGCGCTGGATCAAAAGCAGATCCGCCAGGTCTTTTGTTACCCGAGGTCACAACATAGTGCATTCAAGAAAAACACCTAAGCCGATTGATCCACCCCCGCCTATTCTGCGTATCTTATTGTAATACGTTACATAACGAGGCTTGAATGTTCGACGAATCCCGGGGCGGCCGGAAAAAAATCGCAGTTATTGGCGCAGGCATCTCGGGTCTCTCCGCAGCTTACTACCTGTCAGAAAACAACGACGTAACCGTCTTTGAGGCCGAACCCCGGCTGGGCGGTCACGCGCGCACGGTTATGGCCGGAAAAAACGGCGATCAACCGGTGGATACCGGGTTCATCGTCTTCAACTATGTGACTTATCCGTACCTGACCGCGCTGTTTGACGAATTAAACGTTCCGGTCATCAAGTCGGAAATGAGCTTTGGCGCCACCATTGACAATGGCCGCATCGAATACGGGCTGAACAACCTGCGCACCCTGACGGCGCAGAAACGCAACTTGGCCCGCCCCGCCTATTACAAAATGATCGCCGACATCCTGCGGTTCGGAAAAGAGGCCCCAGAGGCCGCCCAAGACGATGACACCACGATCGGAGAGTTGGTGGATCAGCTACGCCTGGGCCATTGGTTCCGCCACAACTATCTGATGCCCATGTGTGGCGCGATCTGGTCGACCCCTGTTGAGTTCGTGGATCAGTTCCCGGCCCGCTCGCTGGTGCAATTCTTCCGAAACCACGCTCTGCTGGCCAGTGGACGCGCGAAGCAGCATCAATGGTATACTGTCAAAGGCGGTAGTATCGAATATGTGCGTCGCATCGATGCCGCGCTGCGCGCGCGCGGATGTGATATCCGATTGGCCGCGCCGGTTGATCACGTAAAACGCGACGATGTGGGTGTTACGGTCCACAGCCAAGGGCACGCGGATCAGTTTGACGAGATTATCCTCGCCACGCATTCCGATCAATCGCTGGCCATTCTGGGCGATGCCGCGACCGAAGCCGAGCGCGCGGCACTTGGCGCAATCCGGTATCAGCCCAATACAGCGATTCTGCATTGCGACGAACGTCAGATGCCCCGCCGACGCGCTTGCTGGTCCAGTTGGACCTATCGGTCGCAAGCCGGAAATGTTGGCGTAACCTATTGGATGAACCGTCTGCAGAACATTCCAGACAGCGATCCGCTGTTCGTATCGCTGAATGCTTCATCAGAAATTCCTGCGGATAAAATCTATGATCAGGTCGAATTTGCCCACCCGGTATTCGACAAAGCAGCCCTGAAAGCACAAGGGCAAATCCGCGAGATGCAGGGACAGAACCGAACCTGGTTTGCCGGCGCCTATAACAGGCACGGCTTTCACGAAGACGGGATTGCCAGCGCGATGCATGTCGTTGCGCAGCTGAACGGCACCCCGCAAACCCTCGGAGCTGAAAATGACACTCTTGCAAAAGGCCCGGCCATCCCTGCCTAAGGGTGGCTTCCGCGCGGCGTTGATTTCGGTGTTGCTGCTGGCGCCCAGCGGGCTTGCAGCCTCACCGGGCCTGAACACGCTGGACAACCCTCAACTGCATGGCACGGCAACCTACCGTTACTTGGGACTGCCTCTGTATAATGCGCAGCTGTTCACACAGCGCGGCGCGTCGTTTGATTGGGGGCAGGACTTTGCCCTTGAACTTCAATACCGCCGCAACGTGACGAAAAAGGCGCTGATCAATTCGACACTGGATGAGATGGAGCGCATCGGCAGCCCGGCCCCAGTGCGCGATCAGCTTGAAACCTGCTTCAAGGCCGTGAAGAAAGGCGACCGATACCTGGCCGTATCAGATGGACCAGATCGCGTATCTTTCTGGCTGAATGGAGCCAAGACCTGCACGATGTCCTATCCGGGCATCAAGCGCAGTTTCATGTCTGTTTTCTTGGGTGAAAACACGCGCTCGGCCGCCTTCTCGCAGAAGTTGCGAGGACAATAATGCTGTATCCGCGGGTCAGCCTCTATGCGCTGATGCTCGCGGCAGCGGGTATCCCGCTTTATATTCATCTGCCGCGTTTCGCCGCCGTCAATCTTGGTATCGGACTGGGTGTAATCGGTACTGTCCTGCTGGTGATCCGGTTGGTCGACTTGGTGCAGGATCCTTTGATCGGCTGGGCCATCGACCGTTGGCCCAAGGCCCAGCTGGTGTTCGCAGCAATGGCTGCGCTGGGGTTGGCCATTGGCTTTCCGGTCCTCTTTAACTTGCCCGAAGGCGCAAGTATCCCAGCGTTAGTCTCTGTTCTGGTGTTACTGTTTTCGGCCTACAGCCTCGGCACGATCCTTTTGTATGGCCGCAGCGCCACCCTTGCGAAACAGACAGATCCGAAAGAACTGATGACACTGGCTGCATGGCGCGAGGGTGGCCAATTGTTAGGAGTGGTCGTCGCAGCCAGTGCCCCTGCTCTGTTTCTGGCGTTCGGAGCGGCCGCTCAGGGATATCCAGCTTTCGGCATATTCCTGGGTCTGTTAGCGGTGCTGACATGCGCGGTGACGTACCCTATATGGCTGCGTACCCCGATTACCGGCGACGGTTTGTCTTTTGCAGGGCTGGGTCAGGCAGGTGCGCTGCGTCTGTTGGCTTTGGCGCTGGTGAACAGTTTGCCTGTGGCCATCACGTCAACCTTGTTTTTGTTCTTCGTTGAAGATCGCCTGCAATTGCCTGGAAAGGCCGGGCCGTTATTGATCCTGTTTTTCCTCAGCGCCGGGGCAAGCGTGCCGCTTTGGGCACGCCTAAGCAACCGAATTGGCCCGAAACAGACTCTGATCATTGCCATGCCCCTTTCGATCGCAGGCTTCATCGGTGCCGCGACTCTGTCGGCGGGGAACCTGACTGGGTTCGCGGTGATCTGTATCGCATCTGGTGCCGCATTAGGCGCTGATATGGTCGTGTTGCCAGCGATGTTCTCGGTCGTACTGACGCGCGCTGGCCTGAACGCATCCGCGGCATTTGGCATCTGGTCATTTGCGGGCAAACTGGGCCTTGCATTGGCCGCCTTTTTCACTCTGCCGCTGCTCGAACGCAGCGGATTCACTCCGGGACAAGCAAACTCGGCCGAGGCTCTGAATACGCTCAACCTCGCCTACGCAGTGCTGCCCTGCATCCTGAAACTCGGCGCGTTCGGAATGGTTCTGACGTTGCCAACGGAGGTCACTTCCAAATGACACTTGTTGCCATCCTTCTTGCCGCCATCCTTTTGGTGATCATCGCAAAACGGAGGTTCCTGAGCTTTCGCTCACAGGCGCCTGCGGACTACGTAAGCACAGGCCCTGCCTTTAACATGAAACAGAACCTGAACGGGGAAATCCTGTCCGAGGGGTTGATCTATGGACCCAACGGCAAGATGACCAACAGCTTTGTTGCCCGCATGGTTGGCGAATGGGACGGAAACACCGGTACACTGGCCGAGTATTTCACCTATTCCAACGGCAAGCAGATGACCCGCAAATGGTATCTGACACTTGGCACTGGCAACACATTTACCGCCACTGCAGATGACATCGTGGGCGAGGGTCAAGGCACGATCTCGGGGTCTACTGTCAAGTTGAAGTACCGGATCATTTTGCCGCAAGATTCAGGCGGGCATACTCTGGACGTGACCGATTGGATGTATCTGACCGAAAACGGTGTGATCATGAACCGGTCCGAGATGCGCAAGTTCGGAATAAAGGTTGCCGAACTGGTTGCCACGATGCGCCCTGCGCCCGAGGTCAAGACCGCGCATCTGAACGGGGCGAACGGCTATGATGCAGACAGCGACGTGAGGCCGATGCAATGACGATCCGGCAGCTTACTGTCTCAGCTCTGGCGATCGCGGGGATTGTGGCTTTGGCATCCTGCTCGGCCAAGCCGCGCGTTCCAAAGACGTTCCTGTCAGACCGGCAGTTGAATCTGGAAGAGTTCTTTGAGGGCGAAACCGTAGCCTATGGGCAGTTCCAAGACGTTCTGGGCAATGTCCCGCGACGGTTTACTGTGGATATAGACGGCACATGGGACGGCAAAACGCTGACGCTTGTCGAAGATTTTGTTTATGACGATGGTGCCACGGAACAGCGGATCTGGACTCTGACCAAAACAGGTGAGGATACGTGGACAGGAACCGCTCCGGGCGTGCTTGGCACCGCCTCGGGTGTCGAGCGTGGGGATACGTTCAACTGGAAATACAAAATAGACCTGCCCATCAAAGAAGGCATAATGCGCGTGAACTTCGACGACTGGATGTGGCTGTTGTCGGATGACCGGTTGCTGAACCGCGCTTATGTTTCGCGTTACGGCGTGCGCTTGGGCGAGGTCATTCTGTTCTTTGAAAAGAAATGACAAAGGGCGGATCCAAGGACCCGCCCAGTGGTCTGTATGGTTCAGATCAACTTAGAAGTTGAACTGAGCACCAAAGTCAGCGCGGATGCGGCCGTCTTCGTCACCGTCTTTGATCTCGCCAACAGCGCCACGCAGGGTCGCACCGTTGCCCAGGTCGTAGATGGCGCCAACACCGATGTTGCGCGTGTCGTCATCCGCATTGCCGTCACCGTAAACGAACTGCAGGGTGGTTGCTGCGCCAACGTTGTAGGCTGCCGACAGACCATAGGCAGTGCCGTTTTCGGCATCGTCAGCAACGTCGTCGTCTGCCAGGAACAGGGTGCCGTAGAAATCGCCCAGTTCTGCGCCGATGGTCAGAACGGCCAGGCTTTCTTTTTCAACGCCAGCGCCTTCGTCGGTCTCACCATAGGCCAGCGACGCGGTGATGTTGTTGAATGTGTACGAACCGCTTACGTCCCAGCGATCGCGATCGTCAGTCTGACCCGCGCCCAAGAATTGAGTGTCCTGATCATACGAGGCCGAGAACGCGAAATCGCCGACGGTGTAACGGAAGAATACCGCGTTTGCACCGGAACCGGTCGAGCTGTACTCGAGGAACGAGTAGTTAACGCCAACGTACTGGCCAAGGAATTCTTCCAGGCCGGGTTCGTTGCCGAAATAGTCATCCAGGTTGTCGAACGAACCCGAGACGTTGCCCGCGTCAACACGCAAGCCGCCGTAGATGACCGAGAAACGGGCGCCGTTCAGACCAGCTTCGTTCTGTTCACCGGTGGACGAGTCGTCGTCGGCCTGCAAACGAACGCGGCCCTGGAATTCGACACCGCTGTCGGTTTCGACATTGGCGTCGATGTTCAGGCGGAAACGCGACACCAGAATGGTATTGTCGGTCGAAGGATTGTTCACGTTGACGGCGCCGCCGGCGGTCGTGGTTGTGGTTTGTGCAGAACGATCTTCTTCGTAGCCAATACCAAAACGACCGTAGCCGCTGAATTTAACTTCCGCGGCAGCAACGCTTGCGGTTGCGATCAGCGCGGTCGATGCGATGAGGAGTTTTTTCATGGTGTGATTCCATAAATTTCGAGAGGAGGACAGCCGCGCAATTGCGACTTGAGCTTCCATTCTTAGATTTACAGAAATTACGCAATATGTATCTTGCGTTTTTTTGTCAGCTCAATGGAGTCTGTTGCATCTTTGCACTGATCGCTGATCCCGCCGCAGCGGAGTTAGCGTTTATCTAAGAACCATTCGGGGATTCACTAGAAACATTACAAAGGTGTGATCGAAAAAAGTGAAGATGGGCCTTGAAACGGCCAAGCGCCGGACTGTCGCATTGAAAATAAAGGTAAATTCAAAACCCAAATTTTTGAGTGCAGATAAAACGATCTGCATGTCCGATGGTGGTCAGTTACTGGTATAAAAGAACGACAAACTGCGGCTGGTTCCTCCGGGCGGCAGAGGGAACGGCTCGGCGGCGCGAACTTGCGCGCGGGCAGCGCGGTCGACTTCGGGCGAGCCGGAACTGTCCACCACATCGACAAAGGCCAGTGATCCGTCAGGGTTGATCCGGAAGAAAACCTGCGCAAAGCCGCGCGCCGAGACAAAGACGACCGGGGCGCGGTTCAGATGGACCAGAACCTCGCCCGCATAGTTGGTGGTGTCCGAATTCCCGGGCCCCCGCCCACCAGACCGGGTGCCACTGTTGCCTCGGGTGAAATTATCCACCCCACTGCGCCGATAGGTGGATAAGGGCGACTCGATCTCTTGCGAAGGGAATCTCAGATCACTGAAATCCCGCGCGCCATTACTTGCGCCTTGCCGTTGGGGTGTCGGCTCGCGCTCGGGCCGTTGTGGCCGGATCGAGGACCGAACAGCCAGTTCCGAATCCGCCTCGGTCTCTTCCGGCTCGGCGGTTGCTTCGGGCAGGACGGGATCGACCGCCTCATCTTCTAGCGGAACCACCGGCACGGCGGAAATTTCGGGCACAGGTTCAGCTTCGGGTTCAGGAAGCGCTGCCAGTTCTTCGACCTCAGGTGTCACGGGCGGCGTTTCGGTGGGGGCCTCAAGTTCCTCGGGCAAAACGTCCGGATCGCCTTCGGGTATCTCGACCACCTCTGCTGTTTCCACGGGCGGAGTTTCTTCAATGTCATCGCTCGCAGCTTCTTCGCCTTCAGATGTATCTTCGGTCTCAGCCACATCCGGTTCGACCGGCTCGGTTTCCACGGGCTGCACAACTTCGGCCTCACCAACATCCGGTGAGAAGGTCTGCTGAGGGTTTTCCGAGGCGACAAGCGCCTCGCTGACCGGCACTTCAGGTTCCTCTGGCAGTTCTTCGACAACTTCTTCTTCGGCTGGCGGCTCTGGCTCGGGTTCGGGCTCTTCCGGTTCTGATGCGGGTTCGGCAAGGTCTTCGAAACTGTTGCCCAGTTCAACCGTATCTTGCGCATCCGAAGTGCCAGCATCCTGAACCAGATTTGGCGTCGTAAACGCAAGCCCCATGAAATGCAGAAGCAATGACACCAGTACGGCGACAACCGCGATGAAAATGGACCCCCGGATCATTCCAACGCCTTTTGGGTCACCACGAATACAGATGTTGCCCCAAGACGACGCAATGTCCCCGTAACTTCGACCAGACGCGCGCCCAGCGCCTCGCGATCGGGGACGATCCGCACCGGTCCGGGCTCTCGGCCTTGCATATAGGCTTCGGGCTCAATCTCTGTTCCGCGAAAACTCAGGCTGCCGTCACTGTGCATGACCAAAGCATCGGGCGGTTCGCGCCCATCCAATTCGGACGTATCCACAAGCTGCAGTTCCGGATCCAGCGGCACCGCAACCGTTCCGGCGATCAGAAAGAAGATCAACATCAGAAAGACGACGTTGATCAGAGCGATCGTCGAGTCGCGTTTGCGGCGAGGACGAATTGAGCGGATCATTCCAGCACCAAAACGCTGAGACCTTCGCGCCCCCTGAGCCGGACCAAAAGGTCCACCAACCGCTGCGAGTTGGTCGCCTCGCCCAAACTGATCAGAATCTGACCGGTTTCGACCTGCGCCGTCAGATCATCAAACGTGATGTCAGCACCGTTCAAAGTCAGCGTCTCGGGCCCGAGTTGAACAAAAAACCGTTCGGTCGGGGTATCAGAGGGGGTGCCGCCACCGGTCGCGTTACTCAGCTCGATTTCGGCGTATTTCGAAAAAGTTGACGTGAGCATGAAAAACAGCAGCAGCAGAAAGATCACGTCGATGAGCGGTGTCATCGACAGCGGCCGTCTGACAAAGGGCGCCCTGTTACGCATGTCCCGGTGCAGTTTCAATGGTTTGGTCAGTATCGGCGAGCGGGATCGCTTGCCCAGGCACAAGGATCGTGCGCAGCGCCTTGTCGGCGAATACTCTTTCACGTGCCGTCCGGCTTTCGAACCAAGACAGGACCATTGAGGTCGGCATAGCCACGGCCAACCCAACAGCAGTCGTGATCAGAGCCACCCAAATTCCGCCCGCCAAAAGTGACGGATCAACAGACGATCCAGCGGATTGCAGGCTTTGAAACGCCTCGATCATACCCAGAACAGTCCCGAACAAACCCAGCAGCGGCGCCAACTGGGCCACCGTGTCCAACAGGCGAAAGCCGCGTTCAAGCCCGGCCAGCGCCAGCCCAGCTTCGGCATCCAAACGTTGGTCCAGACCCGGTGCATCCGGCGCATCCATCGCCACTTCGACCAACGGGGCCAGATAACTGTGGCTTTTGGCCAGCCGCGCGCGCGCCCTCTGCTTGTCGCCATCATCCCAGGCCGCCAGCGCCTGCGACAACACCCGGTGCCGTCCAACACCTGACACGGTGAACTGCCAGACCTTGTAGAGCGTCACCGCTAGGGTCACGACGGACATGGCAATCAGGATCGCAACGACCGGTCCGCCAAGGTTCAGGATTTCGCGCAGCGCGTCAATCGGGCTCATCCCAGAAGCTCCACATCTGTGCGGGTACTCAGCTTCAGTGCGTCAATGCAGATCGGACTGTCTGCGCCGTCGACCGAGCATTTCTTTGCACCGTTGATCAGCACTTGGCCGATGGACGCGCAGCTTACGTCGCGCAGGTCAAATCGCCGTAACCGGGGGCGGTCCACGGGCAGTTCGCGAAACGGGTACAGCGTCAGGGTGATCAGACTGCCGGATGTGTCGAAGATAACCGTTTCGAAACTGGCGTCTTCTATGTCGATACCGGTTTTGTTTTCGACCAGGAAGTTCATGCGACAGCCCTGTTCGACATCCTGCAAAGCATTCAATTCAATCTGCAAATTCCCCGGTCCACTGTCCTGAGACTGCGCGGCAGACACGAACGGCAAGCTACAGAAGATCAAAGCCACAAGGGCCGAGCGGAGAAACGGCATTTACGTGCTCCCGATTGTTCAAAGTGGACACCGAAGACCGACGACACTTGACTGGCGATCCGCTACACATAGCGAACACCGCAAGCCGGTAAAAGAGTAGCAGACGGCTTTGTGAATTTCGTGGCAGTCCTGCGCCTATTCGGTTGTAGTGTCACCATTTCCCGACGCCTCATCAGAGGGTCGACGCGTTGCGAATGCACAGGCGACCAACCATTCCATCGCGTTCGCCTTCATGTCATGTTCCGCTGTCACGGCGATACTGCGACTTTCGAAGATCTGATTGTAAATCGGCCAGTCATCCTGGAGAGAAGGGTAAATCGACCCTTGTGTCTTTCTCTGCTCCCATTTGTGCATCTTGCCTCCGGCTACTCCAAAGCTGATCTGGCCGGGAATCGTGGCCGTTCCACGCCGGTCGGTCATCAAAGGGTCCGAAAAATCGCGATGCCCCATACCTTGCACAAAACTGACATTGGCGGGATTGCAGCCCAGCCCGAACCACATGCCTTCCGCAGCCTTGTCCAGCAAATCCTGCGGCACGTCCTCTACCAACGCACCGTACATGGCGAACTGTCCGGCTCTCCAGTTCGAGCCGGGACCAAATCGCATCCAACCCCGGCCCCAAGGGTACGTGGCCGTCGTGTGCAACCCGAAATCCCGCCCCATTCTTTCGCCTTTTAAAGCGCGCGATTTTAACCAGCGACCGATCGCGGAATACACCTTGCTGTTTACGGGCCTGCCTTCTTTGGCGGCTTTCATATATTCGGTATTGCTGTAGGGATAGACACCCAATCGAACGCCGTCCGCAGGCGTATCAGCCTGCGGGGCAAACGGGTTATGAGCTTCAAACGCAGCGCGCGCCTGTTTGTTACCGGTCGCCCGATACAAAGCCGCCGCGGCAGCGACACGGGCCTCGGCGACCCTGCTTTTCGACAAAACGGCCGTCTCATCAGCTTCGTTCATGTCCGGCACAGGTTGCTGTTCCGCCCAATTCCACGCCAACAGAGCTTCGGCAATGATCGCATCGCCCAGCACCAGGTCTGCGCAGGTGTTCTTGATCACATGCCCCAGCTTGGCTGCGCCGAAGACGAACCGATAAGCGGCCCAGACCTCGGGTCCATAGGCATAGATTTTCTGTACCGGGTTCCATGAAACCGATCCAAATATCCCGCTTCTGGAATACTCGACGCCGCCTATGATCGCACCATCCTCGTGCTGTGTGCGACGCCACAAAGACGCGCCCCAAAGTGCCTCGTGGATCAGATCAGGCAGGACGGTTTGACCATCTCCGATATCCTGCGCGTTCTTTTTGGCCTTCACGGCCGGATGCGCGAAAGGTTTGCCGCTTTCAGGCAGGTTCAGGTCCAGAGTCCGGCAGTGATCATGAGCCTCGACAAGTTCGGCCATGTGAAAAACCACATCCATGTGCTGCACGCGGCGATCCCAGTCACCCGCATCATGCCATCCACCCCATGCATTTGGATTGGTCGACATCGTCGACAGTTCGGGCGCGGCGTCGGTACCTCCTGCCCCCTGCACATACTCGGACAGCAATTCAAAAACACGCGCTTTTCCGTAGCCCTCACTTGTAACGCCCAGTTTCACGTCCGTTTGCCATATTCTGAGCCCATCGTCGGGGTGACCGTCGCGCGGCCGCGATATCCCCTCGCCGAATGGTTCCGCAATTTCACAACCGGATCTCTGGTAATAGTACCAGCGGGCAGCCAGTCGCAGGGCTTTGTCGTAAGGTGCGAGTGATACAGGGAAGGGAAAGGACCGACCCAACCCGTCGACATGAAGATGAAAATCTCCCTCGAGATTCAGGTCAGAAAAATCTGCTTCGTAGATATCGCAGCCATTGAAATTAAGGTCTTTCCGATGCGGCTCGGCCCCAGGTTTCACAAGTCGCAAACGACCTGACATCGCTTCGGCCCCGTCTTGGGTGGACGTAAGGCGCCAAACCGTGTCCTCCGATACTGCGCCATCCGTGTTTCCGGCCCGGCCGTTCTGGTCCTGCCCCCACCACGCACCGACATATGCCTTCTTTGGCCCGGTCAGAGGATATCCGGCATGACAAACGTGGATCGCTTCGCTGAATGGGTTTTTTTCTCGGCGCTGTTCGATCCTTTTTACAGACGGCCCCTTGATGGCAACGACCGCACCGTCGGGAATGTCTTGATCCAGTTCGAAGGTTACAACATGCCTTTTCGTGCTTTCGAAACGTCCGTTTGCGACTGCCATCGTCTGAACAGGTGTCGATTTGCGGTACAGCGCTTTCACCTGCACGGCTGTACCGTCGACGGTCACTTGCCACTGATCAGCCTCATCAGCCAAAGCGTGCTTTTGATGGTCTTCTTTGCCCAGACGAAACCCGCCCAAGCGGCTGCCCTTCTCGACTTTGGCCCAACTTGTGAAAAGTTGAGGCATGGTCGCACTCTCATTCCCCGAGAAGTTCCCTGAACGACCATTCAGCTTCCCGACCGAACCGAAATCCTTTGTTGGGTCCGGCGACCATACGACTCGGTCAGTAGCGGCCACTTCAACAGATTCAGGTGCTGCCAATTTGGTATCAACAAGAGTGAGCTGGATAATACTTGCGCCAATAAATCCAACACTATCTTCTGTCACATGCTGTCGCGCCTGAGCATGAACCGGCGCGACACCAATCGACAAAAGCCCTGCCAAACAGGTGCTTTGCAACAAAAACATACGCCGAGACAAAGCCATTGATCATTTGCCCCCTTCTGATCATTCGCCTATCTTACACCCTTCGATCCAAACTGCGAACGAAGCGCCAGATCAATTTCGGGCGAAACAAGCTGTCCGGGTACATGATCACGCCACACAAGCCTTCGAACAAGGCGACGGGTTTGCGCCCATACAGGTACTGATTTCGGACACCCGACCAAAACGCATCTATGTGCCGCGCACGTAAAAGAAACCGCAGACGCGCACCGAATTCTTTTTGCATCTCAGGATTAACCGCAATCTTCTTGACGCACGGCACCTGCTGCACAAACAGCGAACTGCGCGTTTTGAAATTCGCCCCGTTTGCGACCTGACGGTAATACAACAAAGCCGGGCCTCGGATCACGCTGAATTGGCCATGCAGCAAGACACGGCACCAGAATTCCCAATCTTCCCCGGCGGTCAGGTCTTCGTCATATCCTCCGGACAGCCGTGCAACCTCGGTGCGCAGGGCAAGCGCGCCTCCGTTTACGACGAAGTTCTTTTTCAACAAGGCAGGCAGTTGTTCTCCGTCCGGTACCAGCGTCCTGTTATCGGCACCGCGCAGATGTTCACCATCGACATTAATACGCTGGACGCCCGCCAGCGCACCGATTGCGTCAGAACCTTCGAGAGCGTCCTTGTAAAACAGCAGCCCATCAGCGTGCAGCAGATCATCCGCATCCAGGAATAACACGTAGACACCACGCGCCAGACTTAGACCCAAGTTTCGTGCGGCGCTGACACCCTTGGCCGGCCCGACAACGGGAATGAAACGCGGGTCGCGACCGGCAAACTCTTCGATGATGCCACGTGTTCCGTCGGACGAGCCGTCGTCAATACAAAGAACCTCGAAATCTGCGAAGGTCTGGCCAACAAGGCTTTGAAACGTTTCTTCGATGAAACGTTCCATGTTGCGTGCGGGAATAACCACCGAAAACACCGGGTTTGCCTGCTGCATGTCAACGCCCCCCTATGCGATCGACCTGAACGGCCGCCGCGCTATATTCGGAAAAGGTTAATCGCGCCATCGCCGCCAGCATTCCCGCACCACGACAGACTTCAAGAACACCCCGGTACATCCTTGCTCTGGAGCCGAAACCCAAACACAGGCACAAGGCTGCCCCCCACCCGATGGCCCCGACGCCTTTGACCATCCGTAGAACCACCCCCTGACGCCGGATCAACGCGATGCGCCCCAATGTATTGCCCTTGCGGAACCAACGTCGGCTTAGCCAACGCATGGTGGTCCTGTTTTCCGGGACATCATCCCAAACCAGTGCATCGGCTGCAGCTCGGATCGTGCCGCCCGTTTGCTTTAACCGCGAAAAGAACTCTTCATCCTCGCCTCCGGTCGTGTTGAAGCGCATGTCGAACCGCAGGCCATGCGCCCGAATGACCGCAGCATCCGCGATCGAGTTGTTCGTTGCAGCAGAAGGTAACTGAGCCCGATGTTCATAAGGCCCCATTTGAAACAGCCCTAATGCGTCCACCCAATCTGGCGGTTGTTTCCGGTATTTGGGCTGGACTGCGCCCTGCACAGCAACCGTCTCGGGTGTTTCAATCACATCAAGCATGCGCGCCAACCAAGTAGGAGAGGCCGTTTCGTCATCGTCCAGAAAAGCGAAATACCTTGCATCATATGGGGCCTCAGCCAGAGTCCGGTTGCGCGCCGAAACAATGCCGCGCTCGTGCTCGATCACGTAGATCACCGGCCATGGGCTAAGCCCCTGTATGTCGCCCACCTGGGATTGTGCCGTTTCATCGGGCGCGTTGTCCGCGATGACCAGCGTGATCCGGACATTCCAACCCTCCAGATCCTGCGCATTCAGGCTTTCGATCAGCATTTTCAGCCCGTGCGGTCGCCGATAAGTCGCAATGCAAATCGCGACATGCAGAACGGGGTCTTGCTGAACCTCAGCGCGCATTTTCAATCGCCCCAACTGGTTGGAAGAACCCCATGACTCACCCTTGGGATTCGGAACAGTCAGCAAACACGTCCCGCCATGTCGGCCACGGCAAGGCATCCCGACCAGCTTGTTGGGCCACATATTCCATGTCCGGCGTGAACTGATTTGCCAGGCGTTG
This sequence comes from Ruegeria sp. R8_1, assembly GCF_017743815.1. NCBI lineage: Bacteria > Pseudomonadati > Pseudomonadota > Alphaproteobacteria > Rhodobacterales > Roseobacteraceae > Ruegeria > Ruegeria sp. R8_1. The sequence continues at coordinate 166,712 of NZ_JAGHRL010000004.1, forward strand.
CCGTGTTTCCGGCGTCGGCGGTGCCACTTTGGTTTTCAGGTGCTGCCTGTTCATCGACAGCGCCTGTTTCAAACCCGGCAATTCCTTCAGGGAACTTACCAGACCCGGCATGCCCAACGAACGGATTGTATCGCCGCCATATCGAAGTGTTTTTTGCACCCCGGGCATCCTATACGTGATGCTTTCGTGGTGGCGGGCTCCCAGGGACACGGGGTTGGCCTCGGCCGCGACGCCAAGGTGGTCGCAAACTTTGTCATAGGTGCCACGAGGATCGGCGGAAATATCCTCGGAGAACAGCAACAGCAGCGCATCTCGATCAAAATGGGCAAGCCAACTTTCCAGATTGGCCTTGTAGTGACTTTGAAGCGCATAGGCAGGGTTTTGCGCCCATGCGGTCTCGAACGAAGTTGCCGGATCAATGTGGCCCTTGCGTATTTCGTGCATATGGTTCGAAAACGCCCGCTCGATCGGATCACGCAAAATACAGATCAGTTTGAGATCTTTGTTGTAGGAACGTGCCCTCTGAGCTGCATCGCGACTGAAAAAATAGGTGGGCGAACACTCACCCCTGATACGGCCCTCAGAATTGTCGTCGAAACAGGATTCGTACCACGTGTACCCTCGGTCATAATTTGCGGTGAAAAAGTTCAGCTCTTTCGTTTCGCTGGTTACCACGTCCGGGTGTTCCGCGAGGACATGATGCAGCCATGTTGTCGCGGCTTTTTGCGCGCCAATGCCAATAAATCCGACTTTCGCCACTTTAAAACACCTTCCAACTCATCAACAGAACCCGCCCGACGACTTGAAATACGTTATACGCCGGCGGTGTGTGTTATTGCCGTCGCAATCGCCGGGATATGTCTTTTCTGAGCACAATACTCAGCGCGTGCGGAATGGTGTGCACATACCTTTTGATCAGGTATCGCGGACCAGTTGCAATTCGGTGCAGCCATTCCAGCCCCGACTTTTGCATCCACAAAGGCGCCCGAGCGTAATCACCAACTATGTAGTGATAACACCCGCCACAGGTCACAATCCAAGCGCAGTTTTCCAACTTTGGAGCAATGCGCGCAGCGAAGTATTGCTCTTTCGGCTTACCCAACCCAACCCAAAGAATATCCGCGCCGCTCGCATTGATATCTTCGATAATGGCATCTTCTTCGCTTTCATCGAAGTACCCATTGCGCCGTCCGGCAATTTTCAAACCGGGATACAAATCCTTGAGTTTTTCAGTACAGTCGCGGTTTATTTCTTCGACGCCGCCCAACAAATAAAAACTAAGATCATTCTTCACGGCGACTATTGCCGCCGAATGAATAAAGTCAGTGGTCGCAGTTCGTTCGGGGATTCTGGGTTGGCCCTTAATGAACTTGGAGGCCCAGACAATAATCTGGCCGTCCGCATGAACGATATCGGCAGAGTTCATGACCTTTGTGAACCGTTCATCCGTGGAATACGCGGAAATTGCATGCGCATTGGACGAAAATACCGTCAACGCGCGGCCCAGCTGCCCTGACCTGCGTTGCTTCACGTCTTCAACCATGGCTGACGTGAGTTCTTCGTCACTTGCAACTGCGACAGGCATTCCACCCACCAAAATATGCGGCAAACGCATTTCGGCATGTTTACTCATAATCAGTCGTCCCTAAAAACAAAGGTAGATACTAGGTACGGCGTAAGGTTAGCAGGCGTAGTGATTCTTACTATTAAATTTGGCGGTGAATCCCGGATTGCGGGCGAATTAACCTAAGTTAAGACTATTCTTATCACGTTATCCCGACTTTTAGCATCATTAGTTAAAATTTTAGCCTATTGTTCGCGCAATTGCAGATTTTTCTGTTGAATGCCCCCCTCTCGGCTTATGTTTCTAAATATAGATATTTAGTTTGTTTGTGAGTTATGACCGATCAGTACCGAAGAAGTTTGGATGCGGAACTATCAGGACTGGGACAGACCTCGGCAGGCGACCCGGAACTTAGGGTCCTGTCAAACATTGCCTGGGCAATCCGGCGTTCTTTGTTTTGGGTACTATGCTTAGGCTTTGTGGCGGCAGTTGTGGCCTATGCCCTGACGTATCTGTCGGTTTCAAAATATACGTCGAACGCCAAGGTAATGATCGAAACCCGCGTTCAGACGGAAACTGAATTCACACCGCAAGTATCCGGTTTGCCGTTGTCGCTAACTTCCCTTGAAAGCGAACTGGTCTTATTGCGCTCGACTGACTTGATAGAAACTGTCGTTGACCGGTTGAAGTTGCAGAACGACCCAGAGTTTTCCGGGCAAGACGAAGCTACTTCGTTGTCTCCGATTGATCTGGCTCGAGGGCTGAAAGACCAGCTGGTCGCCTACCTTGTTGAAGAAGACAACAATCTGACGACCGGCGGTGAAGGTCAGCCAGAACTGGACCTGACGCGAGAAACCACCATAAAAAACCTGCAAGACTCAAGAAGTATCGAACAGATTGGCGATCTTTCGGCGGTTTACGAAATTCGGGTAACCTCGGAATCTCCGCAAAAAGCGGCGTTAATCGCAAACAGTTTGGCCAATGAGTATATGACGCTTTTGACCAGAATGAAGCGCGACGACCTTGTGCAATCGCAGCAATGGCTTGCCACCCGGATCGGTCAAATACGCGAGGACCTGAACACGCTCAGCTCGGATCTCGAGGCGCACTCGATTGATACCCCCTTCACTCCGGACGAATACGCGACAATCAAGGCGCAGAGAATTAAGGCCGAAAAACGCGCAGCTCTGGTTGGTGATGAACTGTTCGAGATCGACGGGAAGTTAAAGACCCTGCGTTTCCTGAAAAGCAATGATCAACTGATTGAGGCGGTCGAGTTCGCGACAGAGACCGGGCTGATGTCCCAAGTTCCGGGCAAGGCGCTCGACTCTAAGGAAAGCGTTGCGGTGCTCGAAGATGCCCAAAATGCTGCAGAACGCAGATCTGACGTTCTGACAGGGCAACTTGCGGCGCTGAATCTCAATATCGAAAACTTCAAGAAACAACAGGTCCGTCAAGTTCAGCACGATTCAGTCACCAAGAGAATTGAGAACGAAATTTTGGTCGCTGAAGCAATCTATCGGGATTTTGTTTCTCAGCTTGGCCGCCGTGCAGAGCAAGGAGAGTACCTGGACGCTGGCGCGCATATTATCGAAACCGCGCGGGTTCCCGTTGAACCTTCCGAACCACGGCGCTCGGTTACTGCGCTTATGGTCATGTTCGCGGTTGTTTTCCTAGGGTTATCATATGTTGTTCTTCGCGAAATATTCCAAAAACGCCTGAGAACGACTTACGAGCTTGAAAACGCCACTGGCATCAAGTTGTCGGCGATTGTGCCAGAAATAAAACGGAACCGTCCGTTCGAAACATTTTTTACAAAGAACGGTAAGATCGATTCCCAGCTTCTTCACTACGGGCGCAAGCTTTTGGCGAACGCCGATTTTGGCTTACGAACACTTCGCCAGGATGGGGAATTGTCGACGTCTCAAGCAGCTGAGTTTTTTTCGAAGAGTCTGGACATCAAAAGCAACCATCGTGCTCCGGAAAACGGGTGCATGATCTTTTCAGGCGCAACCGCGCTGGCGGATGAAGGCAAGACCTCCACGCTTCTACTGCTTGGTGCTGTCGGTGCCCAGGCTGGGTATCGAACATTGATCGTGGATTGCGACACAGTAACATCGACTTATCGAGACCTGTCTCAAGTCACCGAAGAGTCTCTGAAATACGCTGCCAACCATCCGTTATCTCTGCAGGATTTCATAGTTGGTACACCACAGGACGGGTTGGATGTTCTTCCCCTTGTCGGAACGCAAAAGGACACCAAACTGATCAAGTCCGTTGAGGATTTTCTGTGTTCTCAAACTTTCCTGAACCTGCTGCATGGGTTGGCGGATTCATACGAGGTCATTCTGTTGGACACGCCACCACTTTTGCAGGCCGTCGAGTCTGCCTATCTTTCTCAGGTGTCGCAGCGTGTCATTCTGTTCACGCGCTGGAACAAGACTGACAGAAACTATGTTATGCAGGCAATGCGTGAGCTGGAAAATGCAGGGGTACGTCCGGCTGCCTTGGTCGCAACTCGCGTGGATATGAAGCAAATTAAAAAATATGGCGATCCGCTATTGGCGTAAGCCGGGTTAGCCGGTGGGTTTAAGCGTGCAGAATGTCTGCCGTCGTGCGTTTGAATGCGACCTGCCGATAGACACAGTTTAGCCAGTTTCGGTTCAGCACAAGGCCGGAAGAGAACGCGTTCACTCCGTCAGCGGTGGTTCCGGCGCGATTTCCTGGACCGAGATCTCAAGACTATCTCCAGGCAGCAACTGAGTCAGCTTGTCGACCTCTCGGGATTGCAACTGGCCATCTACCATCCGAAAAACGGTAACGGTGTAGTCGATATCCATAATCAGGCTTTCAGTGCCGATTTCATCCGAGGCGCCCGCAAGATACTTCGAGATAGTGTCCATCTGATGCCGCGCGTCGCGAACGTCCAAAGTGGCTGCCCTTCGTTCCTGAAGCAGCCGCAACGATCGCTCTTGTTCGTATTGCTCTTGGTCCCGTATCAGCCGGGTCATGATCAGACTTGTGCCCGCGAGGTCTTCCTCGACATCCAAAAGGCGGGTCGCTGAAAGAACGGTCGTACGCCGCGTATCAGCCAAGCGGGACCCAGGAGCCAGACCTTTTTCGACCAGGCTCACGACTCGAGCTTCTTCCTCTTCGTCGGCCTTTAGCGCCTTGGCCAATTCGGTCTTTTGCTCTTCGAGAATCCGAATTCTTTCAGAAGCCTGTTTTTTTGCATTCGTGAAAAATTCCCGCTCACCGGCCTCATTTTCCTGGTTGATTTTCCGGATTCTGATTTGCTCGGCCACCAATTCACTCAGAACTTTAGGTGATACCGAAACCGCAGTTTCCACCGGAGGCAGCAAATCCATGTCCTGAGCAATCTCGGACGAGGCACGCCACGCCGTAACAATACCCTCTGCGTGTTTTAGTGCTGCTTGTCCGTAAGCGGTTTGCCATCGCAGCAATTGAATAGGATCAATGGTGATATCGTCAGTCAGCAGGCGGCTTCGGACGCCACCGGCCAAAGCCACGGCCTCGCGCGCGGTTATTGCCACCCGAAAATCGATCTGACCGGTTTGCGCAACATCGCCCCCGACAATAATCGGCCGGTAGCCGTTGCGCACGATTTCAATCTCATCGCCGTCCAGTTGGATAATGTAGATCTCGCCGTTCTGGTCGTATTGCTTGACGATTTTTCCGGCCGCATCCAGTCGGACGAGTTGTTCAAGTTCATCCGTGGACCGGCCCTGAGCTTGAAACTGTCCCAACCATTTCAAATTGACATCCCCATGCGCATCTATGGTCGCGTCAAAGGACAGATCCTCGAGCCCGGTGAAGGCGACAGTCACTTCGTCCCCCGGCTCAAGATCAAAATCTGCGGCTGCTGTGGTCGCCACCAACTGGCTCAGGGACAAGCCCAATATCACTCCGGAGAGCAAGCGAATGGCTTTCGCCCGTTGCACGCCGCAGTCACCGTTTCTTTCGTCGCGTTTCATTTCAAAATATCTCTTACCGAAAAACACCGTGACACGCCGCAGTCAGCAGCCGGTACCGTTGCAAACCGCCCCTACGGTTCGAACCAGTATCTTAAGGTCAAACCAAAGGCTGATCTTCCGCGAATAGTCGCTGTCAAAAATCGCGCGATGCGAGAAACCAACGTCGTTGCGTTCGGAAACCTGCCAGAGTCCGGTAATGCCCGGCTTCATCAGATTGTACTCTTTCCCAGGATACATCTTCTGCTGTTCAGGCAGCATGGGACGTGGTCCAACAAGGCTCATGTCACCAATCAAAACATTCCATAGCTGAGGCAGTTCATCCAAGGAGGTCATGCGGATAAATCGCCCGAGTTTCGTCACCCTTGGGTCGTCGTCCAACTTTTGCTTTGTTTCCCATTCGGACGCAAAGCTGGGATTATCGTCTAAATGTTTCTGAAGAAGCTGATCGGCGTTAGGCACCATCGAGCGAAACTTCAAAAAGTCGAATTCCCTACCACCCAATCCAATGCGCTTTTGCCGATAGATGACAGACCCCCCTTCAAGCTTGATCATAAGGGCAATTAAACACATCAGCGGAAGGACAAATGGGGCACCAACCACAACCAGAAAAACATCCAGAATGCGCTTCCCTTTTACGGCATAAAAACTCTTCAAACTGTCTTTGTCACTCTCAAGCTGTACAGAAGCTTGATTATTCTGATAAATTTCAGCGTCTTCTAATTGGAAAGAACCTCGAAGTTGGTTCATGGTAACCCCCAAAACTAGCACTTTCGGACAATGGCCACATCGACGGAGCATTCTTCAAACAAAATGCACCCGAGAAACGCCCAGAACCCAAATGGCTCACGACGTCCCAGCAAACCTAATTTTCGCTCAATAGATCCGAGGTTGCGCGCACAGTTGCGCGTTTACCCACCCATTATATTCTCCCGACTCACTAAAAAAACGTGGTCAGAATTGTAGCCCCAAGGGATGATCGCACTTCTGACGGGGCGAAACAACTTTTTTGTTATTAATTGACAAAGCGGATAGGCTCAGCTGCCTGAATTTTCCGCAAATTCCAGGCGCTGACTGTTCGCAGGACGATGTAGAATTTTTTGCGCGAAGAGAAAGATTAACTCATCTTACAACACGCCGTCAGGCATTGCGACCAGAAGAGTTTTCAGTTTTCATCGGCACTTTACGTGTGAATTTTTCACGCAACTTTACGTTGAATGCAAAATTAAGACCCGCGATTAGAACCGGAGCACAGCATCCGATGAACAAGCTGGTCAACGCAGCTGATCCAATGGTCGTTCCGGAAATAAGAAATGCCACAAAACACATTGCGGCGATCAACGGACCTGCCAGTAAGTAGACTGCTAGCATTGTTCTCTAAGCTCTTGCTCTTGGTGTTTCGCGTATTTTTACTCTGCCTATCATGCGCCTCAAATGTGCGTTTTTTGGGGCATCCACTCACCAATATAGGTCAGTGAATCCATTCGTTATGCTTTGACACATAATTTTGAAGCTGGTGTCATATTACCATCATATCTCTGGAACAACGACTCATCCGGCACGAAAAACCAAAATACGCAGCGTCATTAGGCAAAATTGTGCCACCTATTATTATTGAGCTTTGCAGGTATTCGTTAAGAAGCTGTTAATAATACGCTATTTCAAAGAGGGAAATTCGCCGAAGTTCAGCCCGCGCCTGATTTTTGCAACGACAACAAGAGCGGCGGTTTGTTTTACCGCCACAAGAGTGGCAAACATCGCCACTGCGGCAAGAGTCAACAAGCCAAGTTGAACCGGCAAGCCTGATGACGAGTTGGCCAATAGCCCCAGCGGAACAAAGGCAGCGATCCCGGCAATAGCCTTGTAGATTTCAGACGCTGGCACAGTGACCGGATCAATTTTGCGGCCGAAATACTGATAGGCCAGAAAACTCAGGAGGGCGCTAAGTGCAAAGGCAAGAGCGGCGCCGCGCGCGCCCAAGAGTTCGATAATTAAGTAAGACAGGATCACATGCGCAATCAGGGCACAGCAGGTTATTGTCAGTTGCAACCCCGTCCGTTTCGCCCGCGTGAAGGAAAAGCTGATATAGGCACCCTGAAGCCCGAAAATAAATGAACCAAGCGTCAATATCCGCAGGTATTCTGAAGAATTATCGACAAAATCAGCCTCGAACAGAAGACTGGCCAATACCTCAGGAGCGCAGATCAGCGCCGCAGCAAGGGGAATCGACACCAGCATCAGGAACGAAAAGTAACGCTCCAGATAAGCGTTCGAGCTTGCGGTGCCATGCTTTTCCTGCATTTCAAAGACAGAGGGCGCGACAACGCGCATTATGGTGCTCATCAGTAGCCCCAAGGTTCGTGTAGCCAGTGCCTGCGCAGCGGCGAAATATCCGGCAACCTCTAACCCGGCCAACGCAGCCAAAAGAGATTGCGACGACATCGCGAAAAACGTTGAGCTTGACGCAACCACGGCCAGCGGAAAACCGAACCACAGGTAGGTTTTTATTGCGCTGAGCTGTGGCCAGGCGATACCAGACTTCTTTAACGCGATACCCAGCGCATAGGCACCCGTCAGCGCAGCCCCCAGTGACATCCCGATCACCGCGCTTTTGTACCCCCCGCCACTCAGCACAAACCCGATCGCGAAGGCCACGCCAAGCGCATGACGCAGCAGTGTCACCGCAGCGAATTTCGGGCCTTCGTGATACAGCCGAAGGCACGTTGTTCCCACTTCGTGCATTGCCAGACTGACGCTGAAGATCGCAGCGTAAAACAGCCCGTCCACCCATGCTCCGGGCAAAATCAAGGAAGCAATTACGGAAACGACCAATACCATGACCGACAAGATCGCGCCCGCGCCCAAGGTCATTGCAATCGTGGTACCTTTGAATTCCTTAGCATGGTGAAATCGGCTGATCGCAATAACCAGCCAGAGAAACGTAAACGAGAACAGGATAGTCCCCAGTAACATTGTCAGATTGTACCTGGCAAAATCTGCCGGCCCCAAAACACGGGTAATTACGACTAGGATCGCCACCACAAAAACTGCGGACAGGATTCTGGGAACAAAGAACCAGGTCATCGAGACCGGCACCCTGTGGTCGCCTCTTTGAAACTCATTAGAACCTAACTGCCGTGATCAGGCACTTACACGACTCATAAACAACTGCGCTGGAATTGCAGCAAGGATGGAGCCCTCCTTTTGACCTGTCAACTTTCCGCCTGGCTCGGACAGGCAAAGTGGGCTCTGACCCAGACTTGCACGAGCGTTCTCGGGACCGACCCGTTTCGATTGAGTTCACGAAGATAGACAAGGCGTAGGGTGGTTAGTACGCTTTCCGGGCCTGAGCCGTCTATTGGAGCTTATAGGCTCTTTTAATCAGAACCCTGAATCGTGCCTTGACCCTATGAAAGCAACATACCGCACAATTTCGAGCCAGACCCTGGATGGGAGCACATTCCATCAGGTTGTGTTAATGGTGTGCCAGGTTCTGTTCGTTCTGACGGGAACTGGGCTTTTGTCCATCGTGCTGTGGCAAAACTCGCTGGCGAATAAAATCGAAATCCTATCTCTGGCGCCGATGCTTGCAATCACGTGCCTCTACTATCGGCATCTGCTCCGCGGGGCCGTCGCATCACCCGAGATCGTGTTGATGGTGATCCTTGCTGCAGCATCAGTAACTTGGAGCACCTACCCCGCCGAGTCTCTGGAACGCAGCATTCCGCTGATCGTAACAACCGCATTCGGCCTGGCCCTGGGCAGTATGATGTCGCTGCGAGGGTTGCTTTTATTCATTGCGACATTTTTCGGCTTATCCATGGTGCTTGCAATGGGGGCGATCATTGTGTTCCCGCAAGCAAGGGGTATCCCGCCGTGGGGGGACACTTGGAATGGGATCTATATGCACAAAAATGGGCTTGGGGCAGCGGCCACAGCTGCCTTGTTGTCTTGTACCTATGCAGTGAAAACGCTTACGGGAAAACTGAAAACCCTGTTTGTTTTGCTAACATTGCTGTCCCTGTTTCTGCTTATTGCATCAGAATCCAGAACCTCTCAGATTCTGGCTGTGGTGACGATGTCTGCACTTTTTTTACGCGGCCTCTTCCCAAATCGCGAAATCATGTGGGCCATCTGCTTCATACTTATCTCGCTGTTTTTGGTGGGCGTGACTGCATTTGTTCTGACATCGCCTGTCGCAGATCCTTTGTTCGCGCTGATCGGGCGCAAGCCAACGCTTTCGGACCGTATTCCGCTGTGGGAAGTCGTGTGGCCTTACGCGATGGACAGGTTTTGGCTGGGATACGGCTATGTCGCGCATTGGTACGAAGACGCACCGCACTTACGCATTTACTTCATAAAGCTGGTGTTTCAGCCTTTCTATTCCCACAATGGCCTGATTGAAACTTTCCTGAATGTCGGATTTGTCGGCGTTGCTTTGTTTTTTCTTGCGCTCATGCGGTTCTTCTATGCGATTTTCTACAGCCTGTGGTTCATCCAGAACCGCGACTCGATCGCCTTCACCCTAATTCTTGGGATGATGTTCGTCTTTGGCAACATAACTGAAAGTTTTATTCTGGAGAGGCTCTCCGCCACTTGGATGTTTTTCGTGGCCTATGCGACCAAGATGAACTTGATCGTTAAAACAGTGCGCACTGGTCAAGCTTCAACCCAGCAATAAATTCGCTCAGGTGTTTCCGTTAAGGAAATAATACTGCATATTTTGCGCAATGTTTCCAAAAACTGCTTTCGCAAACGCGCTTTGATCTTGCGGGAAGATTGACATCAACCCGCCAAGTGTTGTCGACTTTGAATATTGAAAATTCGAGTCTTTTTCTAATCTTAGGAACTTTTGGGGAGGCCCAATTGAAGACAGCAATATTTGCAGGTGGCAAAGGATCCCGCCTGATCGAAGAAACCCGCATCCGCCCCAAGCCTCTGGTTGAAATCGCCAACCGGCCGATCCTTTGGCATATCATGCAGCACTACTCGACCTATGGGCATCACGATTTTGTCTTGGCCCTTGGGTATATGGGCGATCTGATCAAGCAGTATATATCCGATCTGTGCCAGCACGACGGAAACCTCCGAGTGGATTTTGCCAAACGCGAATTGTTCGGCGAGCCCGAGTATCACAACAGTGTGCTGGACGCGCAGATGCCGCCCTGGACGGTTGATCTTATTGATACTGGGACCAATACCATGACCGGCGGGCGCCTTGCCCGACTGCAGCCTTATCTGGGCAACGAAACTTTCATGCTGACCTATGGCGACGGCGTGTCCAACGTCGACCTTGATGCGTTGCTGGCCTTTCACAGGTCACATGGCAAACTGGCCACGATCACCATGGTACGACCCCTGACGACGTTCGGCCATTTGCAGGTCCGAGAAGATGGCTTGGTCGAAGGCTTCATGGAAAAACCCGAAACCGCTGCTGACTGGATCAATGGCGGGTTTTTCGTTCTGGAACCCGAGGTGTTCGACGCAGTGGCAGACGTCAATGGCGACGAAATCATGTGGGAAGAAGGCCCTCTGCCCAAGCTAATGGAATTGGGCCAACTGATGGCCTATCGCCATTCCGGCTTTTGGTATTGCATGGATCACCTTGCCGACAAACGTCGCCTTGAAGATATGTGGAAAAGCGGCAACCGGCCCTGGGCGACCTGGGAAAACGCGAACGGTAACGCACCCCAGGCCACAGAAGATGGCAACGGAAAACACCGCCCCGGAATCGGCCGAGGCGGCAATCCCGGCGACTGGGTGCGATACAAGTCCCTGTGACACAAACCGCCATTCGGGCCGGGCATAGACCGTCTGTCAGAAAGGCGTTGTGACAAGGCGTCAAGCTTGGATCAGGTCCAGGCGTGCGTTGTGTGTAAGGAGTAAAAGTGTGACCAGTTCCGCAGTTTCCGCACCGGTGCGACGCGAGGTATTGATATTCTCGCAACGCAAACTCAACGCAAATATCTCTCGATGCTCGGGCTATGAGTTTGAGGATGTCGTTGCCGAGATCGAGGACGCGCATGTTCTGACACCGACCCGTACCAGACAACCTCGCATTCCGTTGAATCCCAAGCGATGGCTGTCCAAACGGACGGACCTTTTCCAGCACTGGCCCTCTGGTGTGCCGCAATCTCGCTTGACCAAGGATTACGATCTTTTTCTTTGCAATGTGCAAAGACCTGATGAGCTATTGGTACTGGATGCGGTACCGAACTGGCGCGACCAGTGCGACACGGCAGTCTGTGTACTGGAAGAGGTTTGGAGTGGCGATATCGGTCTATACACTCCGCTGATCAAGTCCCTCTCGCAATTCGACCTGATCGCCTGCGCCTTTGCCGAAACCTGCGGCATGATTCAGGATCTGACCGACACCCCCGTCATCCAGATGCCCGCCGCCGCGGATATGGTCCGGTTCGCGCCCGACTCGCTGAACGTCGATCGGCCGGTCGACATGTATTCCATGGGCAGACGCCGCGCCGAATTGCACCAGAACCTGCTTGCTGCGATCAAGCAGAGACGGGGCTTTTACATCTACGATTCCATCACCAAACCCCCGATCACCGGCGATCATACGGTGCATCGCGATTTGCTGGCGAATCTGATTCAGCACTCAAAGCTGTTCATGGTGGATATCGCCAAGCTGGGCCATGCAGATCAAAAAGCAGGCAATATCGCCTGGGGCCCGCGACACATTGAGGGCTTTGCAGGCGGTGCTATTCAGGTCGGATACGCCCCGGATATGGAGGACTATCATCGGTTCTTCGACTGGCCCGACTCGGTCATCAGATTGCCCGAAGACCCCGATGAAGCCTTGGAAAGGATCGTGGCCCTTTGGGATGATCCCGCCGAACAGGATCGGATTCGCAGGATCAATTTTGCGCACGGCCTGCAAAAACACGACTGGATGCATCGTTGGGCGCAAGTGTTGGACCACCTTAACCTGCCCGAGCCCGACGGTATGCTAAAACGTCGTCAGCACCTTTCAGATATCGCGGGGAAACTAGGTGCAACGCAACAGGAACTGACACTTGGGCCGAATGCCTTGGCGGCCACTTGATCCGTCCTATTTCTGTGGTGAAGTCGTGGGGCGGCAGGTCGCACTCAGTACCCCCTCAAAACCAGTCAAAAAACCAGAACGTGCTAAAATCAAACTTGCCGCCCACACGAGAAGAATGACATTGTGGCAAAATTGTGTCCACTCCTCGAATGGAAACTGATTGTTAACTTTTTGGAAACTATCGCTTGAAAACCGATTCGATTGATCGCTTTCAGGAATCGCCTTCGCCTGAGAACACGCTCCGCGTATCAGTCGTTTTCGATCAGCGGCCAGCTTGTGTCCTTGGCTGAAATCTCAGTCACTTCATGCGGCCACATTATACTAAGCGCTGGGTCGTCGTACCGAAACCCGCCCTCATCGTGCGGCGAGTAATACTCGTCAACCATGTAACTGGCGACTGAGTCTGGTTGCAACGTTTGAAAGCCGTGCGCAAAGCCCTTGGGCACATACATGGCAAGTCCGTTCTGTGCGCTCAATTCAGCGCTGAAACTCTGCAGATAGGTCTTGGAACTAGGGCGAATATCAACAATTACATCGAACAACGCGCCCGCAACACATCGGATCAGCTTGGTCTCTTGCGCCGGGGCGTGTTGGAAATGCAGACCGCGCAAAGTCCCTGCATCACGGCTGAGGCTCATGTTCCCCTGCACGAAATTGGTAACAAGATCCTGCGCTGCGAACTCTTGCGCGCAGAACGTCCGGGCAAAGAAGCCGCGATCATCGCCGCGCCGCTCCAACTCGATCAGATAGGCACCGGACAGAGGTGTTTCCTGAAAGATCATCGTTGTCCCCTTTTCCTTCCGTTGCCTTTGGCTAGGAAACCGCAGTCTGCAGACCGATACCTTCGTACCGAGAAACGCTGTCCTTGGGTATCATCCGGCGCCCGTCGATCACCAAAGGCTGTACCGCTTGACCGTTCAACAGCATGGGAAGCTCGGAAAACTCGGGCCAACGCGTGACGATCATGACTGCATCTGCCCCATTTAGAGCCTGTTTCAGATCGTCCTCATAGGTAATCCTGTCCCCGAACAGTGCTTCGGCCTCATGCCGGGCAATTGGATCATAAGCGGTCACAACAGCCTCATCTGCCAACAACTCGCTGATAATGGTCAAAGCAGGGCTTTCGCGGATATCATCCGTACCCGGCTTGAAGGCCACGCCCAGAACAGTAACGCGCCGCCCGGCCAAAGCCGGAATATGCGATCTGAGCCGGTCCATCATCTGATGCGGCTGTTTGGTGTTCGTCTGGATCACCGCATTCAGCAGAGGCATGGGTGCACCTGCATTTTCGCCATAGGCAATCAACGCTTTTACATCCTTTGGAAAGCAACTTCCGCCAAAGCCGCAACCCGCAGCCAGATAGGTTATGAACCCCGGCCAGACCCTTTCCGCGTTTTCCGGCAGGATCGGCGTGAACCGCTTGTCCAGATGCATCCCCTCCATCGCTTCGACAACGTCGACACCGACCTTGGCACAGAGATTTCCGATCTCATTCGAGAAGGAAATCAACGTCGCCAACAAAGAGTTGGCTGTATATTTGATCATTTCCGCTGTCGCCGGGTTTGTCCGCACGATGTCGACGCCGGGGAAAACAGAATAAAGCTCATCCATCACGGCGATTGCGCGACTGTCATTGCCGCCGATCACGATCCGGTCGGGATGCATGAAATCGGCAATCGCTTCACCCTCTTTCAGAAACTCGGGGTTCATACCGGTGCCGAAATCCTGGCCTGCTTTTTTGCCAGAGGCTTCCTCAAGAATGGGCGTGACCACCGTGTCCGTCGTGCCGGGCACCACCGTGCTTTTGACCACCACGACATGGTAGGCGTCTTTGTCTTTTAACACCTCGCCAATCTGACGGGACACGTCGCGGATGTATTTGAGATCAATTTCACTGCCGTCGAACGGCGTTCCAACCGCGATCAGTGAAATGTCTGAGTTGAGCACCGCTTCGCGCAGGTCTGTTGTTCCGCGCAGGGTCTTGCCAACAGTTTCGCGCAACAGCTCGGCCAGTCCGTCTTCGTGTATGGGCGGGGTACAGGCGTTGATCTGGTCGATTTTTTGCTGAACCGTGTCCACGCAAACCACATCGTGCCCTTTGCCCGCAAGACAAGCGCCTGAAACCAGCCCGACATACCCTGTTCCGATAACCGAGACGCGCATCACTTATCCTCTGCCTCTTGATTGCCACTGTACCAGAGCAGCGCACGCCGCAGGCCCTCATCCACGCCGATCTCGGGGTCATATCCGATTTCGGTGCGGGCCTTGGCGATCACCGGACACCGGCGGTTTGGGTTGTCGACCAGATAATCCTTGTCGTCCGAGACCTGAAACACGACCTTGCCGGAATACCCGAATTCATCCTTGGCAATCGCGGTGACACGCTCGGCCAGATTGGCCATCGAAATCTCGGGTTCTTCGATCCCGATATTATAGGCCTCACCCGGTTTTCCGTTCAGCATGATCTTGTAATAGCCACAGACCGCATCGGCGACGTAGCAAAACGTCCGGGTTGGCGCGCCATCGCTGAGCATTACGATATCGCGTCCCGCAAAGATATCGCGGGCGAAATCCGGCAAAACCCGCCGGTCCGAGATCTTAAGCCCCGGCCCATAATTGTTGAAGGGCCGCGCGATCGTGATCGGCAGGTCGTGCTGTTGCGCGAACACGACGCACAACGTTTCTCCATACCGCTTGGATTCGTCGTAACAGGCGCGCGGGCCGGTGCAGGACACATTGCCCCGATACGTCTCGGGTGTGGGTATGTTTTCGGGAGTCGGATCGCCGTAAATCTCGGAGGTCGAGTAGAACAGGAACCCTTTGATCGGCTTGCCCTTTTGGGCCTGTTTCAAAGCATATTCCAACATATACCTCAGGCCACCAACATTCGCGTCCATCGTCTCGAGCGGGTGTTGGCGATAGTAGATCGGTGACGCGATCGAGGCCGCGTGGATGATAAAGTCATAATCGCCCATATCATCCGGCAGGGGGTTCGTGATGTCATGCGTGGCCAAGGTCAGGTTGGCATCACCTTCGATCGCTTTCAGCCAATCGGGAACGCCGCGGATATAGTTGTCGAAAACGGTCAACGAGATCGGCTTTTGGCCGGACAGCTTGTTCCAATGCAGGACGGATTGGACAAGGTAAAATCCCAGAAACCCTGCGCCTCCGAGGATCAGAAGGTTTTGACCCGACATGGCCTGAAACTCGGGTCCGATCTTGCGGGCGATATAGTCTAAATCAGCAGAAACAACATCTTGAGCAGTTTTCACGAGAGTTTTCTCTTTAAAGTTAAGGACTGGTAACAGGGAACATTTCGTCTTGTTGCTGGCGCAGTTTGACCGTGAGGCTATCGGTTGGCAGATCGACATCGTCATATGTCAGGACGGCATCTTTCGAAATATCGCGCTTTAGCGTTGCGTTCTCGGCCAGACCGATCGGTAGCAGGTTCTGCGACCGCACCACGTCATAGTTTTCGCACATGCCATAGGTCATGTATCCACCCAGACCATCCAGTTTGGCCCCTGCTTTCAGGTCGGTCTTGGCGCAGGTGATTACATCCACGACCGGACCGGCGATAGGCGCAATCACGGTATCCTGGGCCAAAGCCACACGCGCGGCGGACAGCGGCACCTCAAAAATCGTCAGGTGGTAGGGCACGTAAAAGCTGTAAAGGTCGTTCTGCCCCAGTTTGCCATAGTTCAGATAGTGGCGCTGCATATCGTCCTGCGCCTCGGCAAAGACGTACACGCCGGGGCTGGGCTGACTACCGACCACATACTCAACGATCCCGCCTAATGCGCGGATCTGGTCAAGATCATAGGCCCCGGTCAACTCGTCCACATGACCTTTGTGCTCAATCCCGATCATGCCACGTTGCGCCACTTTGAACCCGGTCGCATTGGCCACGATTGCCTGCTCGAAGCTGATCTTGGTGCCATCCGCGAACGAGGTGACCATGTGCGGGGTTTGCCCCCATTGCTTGGCGAAACCCTCCTGCGTGGTCGGATTGCGGTAACGATCCTGCAAGCCCTTGATGTTGCCGCAAACCCGAGGGATCAGACCGATGCTTTCCACAAATCGAAGCAGGTTGATCTGAACGCCCGGCTGATCGCCATCACATCCGGTCAGAATAACGCCCGCCTGATCTGCCATTTGCTTAAGCAGAGGTCCGACCGTGCTGTCCAACTCGGCATTCATCAGAACCATGTGTTTGCTGTTCTCAATCGCAGCTGTCGTGACCCGAGCGCCGTATTCCACATGGCCAGTTGCTTCGATCAATACATCGACCTGTGACATCGCACAGGCCACCAAAGGGTCTGCGGTGATCACGGACTTGCCCTGTTCGACAGCTATGTCAGCGGCAGCGACAGTTTCAGCTTCGACGATATCACTGGGGGGAACGCCGGCATCCAGCAATGCCTGCCGCGCGGCGGAAACAGTGCGGTTACACAGGACGCCGACATGCATACCGGGGGTATATCGCACAACCTGATTGACCAGACCGCGCCCCATGAACCCGGCGCCAAATACACCGATCCGGACTGGGTTATTCTCGGCAGCACGGTTCTTGAGAAGGGTATCGACAATGATCATTTACATACAACCAATAAAACAACTAACAGTTCGATCTTTGCGCCAGTGGATAGCAAGTGGCAGACTTTAGTCAGACTGGGCCTTGCGCAAACCAAGGCGCTTTGCTCACAAGCACTTGATCAAAGGATAAACTGGAATCGTGATTCACATAAACGATTCGATTTACCTGAGTATTCAGTGGCTGATTGAACACGGCGCATTCCAAAGGAGTGTCCAAAGAATAGTCAAAAGTACCACCGGGTTCGGGGGTGTGCTTCCTCAAAACCATCCGAACCATGCGTCACTCGCCTCGTGATCAATGGCTCGGTGCGCTCCGCGTCTGTCTGCCCTGTCAATTGGACCCTAAGCCTGCTGCCGACGCCGCTTTGACCGGGGTTTTTTCAAGAATAGACAGGCAGCGTCGACAAAATGTTTCCGACGAATGTTTTGCAAAGTTTTGAATTGGAAACAGGACAGCTTGACTGGGTAAATCAGAGGAAATGCGCTTCATATGACGCCAGTAGGAAGGGTCGTCGAACTTAAACCCCCCTTCACAAACAAAGATTTCACCTGAAACATTATCGATTACCAAATCATGCGCGAAAAAACCGTGGCCAAGAACATGGTGTAGGTTCCGCGCTATGCCTTCGAATGCCTCAGCATTTGGGACGACCAGAACGTCGTTCAGGTATTCGACCAAAGCGGGTTCAAGGGGGGTATCTTTGGCATGCACGCTAGGGTTCTCTTCCTTCGCATCGCGGGCCCTTGGATATGAATGAAGGATCGTGCCGTCGATGCAAACGATTCTGACGGTCGTGTAGAACAGTCGGCCGTCGTACTCGATCCGCGTGTCCACGAAGTCAGTGAATATGCGCCGTTCATCCTCAGCAGGTAATGCCTCGGTTCCCTCTTGAATCTCGGTCGGTAAAGCCGTCCCGAAACGACTTCTGACGAAGCCCCCGGTTTCCCTGAGCGTCGGAACCGGGATGCCAGCATCCACAAATGCCTTGTGCGACGCCAACTTGTCCGCCAACAACTGGCCAGCCTCGGCGGTATTGAATGTCGCGACGGCTTTCTTCTCGAGATCCAGCACCTCCGCACTGAAAATATCGCTATGGTCTTCACCAAATAGGTGGACCAGAAAAACCGGCACTTCATCGTTCAGAGACGCATCCAATTCGGCAACATTTGACGCCCATTCGGTTGCGAACCCATTCCTTCGCAAAGTGTCACAGAACGTCGGAAGGAACTCGAACGCCGAAACCTTTCCGTTGGCGAGTGGCCCAGCCTTTGTCAGGACCGAGAATACGACTTTTGCGCGTTTCTCGGGTGGCTGCGATTCTTTAATTAGCCGATCGAGGATAAAAAGCGGTATCTTCGGAGAAACCTGCAGTACTTGCTTGGCGAATTCTTTTAACACAATGGAATTCCAGTCTAAAACAGAGTAACAAACCGTAGTTTCAAAACTGCCGTCTTGCTTGCTAACAGACACCTAAAGCTTTTGACCATTGGCTGGTCTGTCGTTCCCGCTAAAGAACGTAGCTTCCTTGTCGGTAAAACCTTACTCGGAAAACTTGGCACATTTGCAGTTCTCTCGCAACTCGGCCGTCGTTTGCCGCAGGACGGGTACGAAAATCGAGTTATTCCATCTAGGCGCCTACCCATAGTCCCGATAGTTTCCAAGCTCCCGCTGCCCAGTGAAAGCGATATGGACTACCCATACCCTTGACTTCGGTCTTTGCCGGGCTGCGTCGCTCTCGTGTCTGAGGTCCTTTCCCAAAAGGATATCGCTTTTCCGACAAAGCAGTGATCCGTGAAGGGTTCGAAATTTAGACCCTTTGCTACGGCGTTCTCGCTGTGGTTCGTTGGGTACAGTTCAATCGGTGTCACTATGCTTCCGTATTGCTTTCGGAAACCAAGTAAGAATGTATGGTCACCTTTATGCAACCAATCAACAGCTTGTGTTTATTCGAAAAAGTGGTGAGCCGTGCAGGATTCGAACCTGCGACCCACTGATTAAAAGTCAGTTGCTCTACCAACTGAGCTAACGGCCCACTCTTTTGTCTGGATCTTTCGATCCGTGGCGCTCTCTAAGGCATTTTCCCGATCGGGTGCAAGTCCTTATTTCACGCCTCGTTTCGCCTGTAATTTCTTACGCTCCGGCGACCCGATAGGCGGCCTAATTAGGCAGGGGACGCAGGGGGGTCAACCCCTTTTTTCAGGAATCTGCGCGATAGGGTGGATTCATTTCAAAGGCAGGGTTATATGCCCGCCATGCAACGAATACTGACCTCGGGTTTGCCCTTCATGAAGATGCACGGGCTGGGCAATGACTTTGTCATTGTGGATGCGCGTGCGCAAAGCATTGACCTGACGCCCGCTCTGGCAAAGGGAATCGGTCACCGTCAGTTCGGAGTCGGGTTCGATCAGCTGGCCGTGATCGAAAACGGTGAATCGGACGCGCATCTGGTGTTTTACAACGCGGACGGGTCGACCTCGGCCGCGTGTGGCAATGCCACGCGCTGCATTGCGCGGTTCCTGATGGAGGAATCCGGCAAGCCCGAACTGACCCTGACAACGGAACGCGGTACGCTTTTTGCGCGCGATGCGGGGGACGGGCTGACCTCGGTCAACATGGGCCCGCCGCAGCTGGAGTGGCATGAGATTCCACTGGCTGAAGAAGTTGATACGCTGGAACTGCCGATCGAAGGCGCACCCTCGGCGACTGGAATGGGCAATCCGCACTGCACATTCTTTGTGGACGATGCCGAGGCCATCCCGCTGGAGGAATTCGGATCGCGCTACGAATACCACCCGCTTTGTCCCGAACGTACAAACGTTCAGGTGGCGCAGATCATCGGCCCCGATCACATCCGGATGCGCGTGTGGGAGCGTGGCGTAGGCATCACACTGGCCTCGGGCTCGTCCTCCTGTGCCACAGCGGTGGCGGCGGCCCGGCGTGGCCTGACCGGGCGCAAGGTGCAGATTGAGCTGGATGGCGGCACGATCTGGATCGACTGGCGCGAGGATGGCGTCTGGATGACCGGCCCCACGGCCCATGTCTTCTCGGGCACGCTGACCCCCGAATTTCTGAGGTCGCTGGGATGAGCGCACCCAAATTCACCACTCTGGGCTGCCGCCTGAACGCCTATGAAACCGAGGCGATGAAGGAACTGTCGCAGCAGGCGGGCCTGTCGAACGCGGTGGTGGTGAACACCTGCGCCGTTACGGCCGAGGCCGTGCGTAAAGCCCGGCAGGAAATCCGCAAGCTGCGTCGCGAGAACCCCGATGCGCGTCTGATCGTGACTGGCTGCGCCGCCCAGACCGAGCCCGACACCTTTGCCAAAATGGACGAGGTCGACGCGGTCATCGGCAATACCGAGAAAATGCAGCCTGACACCTGGAAAGGTATGGCCGCTGATTTCATCGGCCAAACCGAGGCGGTGCAGGTCGATGACATCATGTCCGTGACCGAGACCGCAGGCCATCTGATCGATGGCTTCGGCACCCGATCCCGCGCTTATGTGCAGGTTCAAAACGGCTGTGACCACCGCTGTACCTTCTGCATCATCCCCTATGGCCGTGGAAACTCGCGCAGCGTCCCTGCGGGCGTGGTGGTGGACCAGATCAAGCGGCTGGTGGACCGGGGCTATAACGAGGTAGTGCTGACGGGTGTCGACCTGACCTCATGGGGCGCTGATCTGCCCGCACAGCCCAAGCTGGGCGATCTGGTGATGCGCATCCTCAAACTGGTGCCGGACCTGCCGCGCCTGCGGATCAGTTCGATCGACTCGATCGAGGTGGACGAAAACCTGATGCAGGCCATCGCGACCGAACCGCGCCTTATGCCCCACCTGCACCTGTCGCTGCAACATGGCGATGACCTGATCCTGAAACGGATGAAACGCCGCCACCTGCGCGACGACGCCATCCGCTTCACCGAAGAGGCCCGCAAACTGCGCCCAGACATGACCTTTGGCGCGGATATCATCGCGGGCTTCCCCACCGAAACAGACACCCATTTCGAAAACTCGCTAAAACTGGTGACCGAGTGCGACCTGACCTGGTTGCACGTCTTTCCCTATTCCAAACGCGAAGGCACCCCGGCCGCGCGCATCCCGCAGCAGATCAACGGCACCATCATCAAAGCCCGCGCCGCGCGCCTGCGCGCGGTCGGAGACGCACAGGTCGCAAAACACCTGACCGCACAATTGGGCAAAGCCCATCACATCCTGACGGAAAACCCACATATGGGCCGCACGGAACAGTTTACCGAAGTCACCTTCGATACGCCGCAACCCGAAGGTCAGATCGTAACCGCCACGATCACCGATCACACGGACAGCCAACTCAAAGCCTGATCCGTCCTTCATTTGGCTAAAAATATCCCGGCGGTGTGAGCGGTGAAAAAGAAATCGTCCAGTGGACGATTTCAGCCGCGAACGCGCGGAGCCCAGGAATTGGCCGTAGGCCAAGAAGGGGCTGGCCCCTTTATCCCGCCAGAAACAAGAAACCCCCGCAACCGGATGGCGCGGGGGTTTTCAATTTCAGCGATGCAAAAGCCTTAGTGCTGACGCTTGCCTTTGACACCGGCCCACAGGCGTTTGTTCACCAGATACAGCAGCACCGACAGAACCGACAGGAAGATCACGCCGACAAAGCCGGAATACTTGCGCTCCATCATCTTCGGTTCAGCCGTCCACATCAGGAAGGCAGCGATATCCTCGGACATGGCCTCAACTGACGCCGAGTGGCCGTCAGCGAACTCCACCTGGTCCTCGGACAGCGGCGGTGCCATCGAGATCCAGCCGCCGGGGAAGGCTTTGTTCTCATAGAGAACGGTGCCTGCCTCTTCCTTTTCCTCACCGGTATAGCCATCCAGCAGGGACGCGATGTATTCAGCTCCACCCATGCCTTTGAAGAACTGGTTGATCCCCAGACCGTAAGGGCCGTGGAATCCGGCACGGGCCTTGGCCATCAGGCTCAGGTCCGGTGCGCCAACGCCAGTGTTGGCCGGGAAGTGATCGGTTGGGATCGCAGGGCGGAAATCATCCAGTTCCGGATCGAATACTTCGAAATTCTCTGCCGAATAGGCGATGACTTCTTCTTCCGAATATCCCAACGCTTCCAGATCACGCAGAGGTACATATTGCAGACCGTGGCAAGCCGCACAGACTTCGGTATAGACCTGAAGACCGCGTTGAAGCTGGTTCTTGTCCCAGGTGCCAAACGGCCCCTCGAATGAAAAGCTGAAGTCCTCGATATGCTGCTCGCCGCCACCTGCCGCGAAGGACGCAGCAGGGGTGAGGGCAAGGGCAAACGCGGCACCGATTGCAAGTTTCTTGAACATGTTTCCGGTCCCTCTTCTTACTCGGCCGGCGTGGCTTCGGCGTCAGCCTTGCCATAATGCGCGTTGAAGTCTTCTTCGATGGTCTCGGGCTGGGCCAGAGGTTTCTCGATCACACCAAGGATCGGCAGGATCACGAAGAAATAGGCGAACCAGTAGGCGGACGCGATCAGCGAGAAGGTCGCATAGGGCTCCTCGGCGGGCATCGCACCCAACCACATCAAGGCAAAGAAGTCGACGATCAGCAGGTAGAACCACCATTTGAACATCGGACGGTATTTGCCCGAACGCACGGTCGAGGTGTCCAGCCAGGGTGCAAGCGCCATCGCCAGGATCGCACCGAACATCGCGATCACACCAAAGAACTTGGCGTCGATGATGCCGCCGGTGATGAAGCTGGCGAATTGCACAACCCAGACCTCGCCGGTGAAGGCACGCAGGATCGCGTAGAACGGCAGGAAGTACCATTCGGGCACGATGTGAGCAGGTGTGACCAGCGGGTTGGCTTCGATGTAGTTGTCGGGGTGGCCCAGATAGTTCGGCATGAAGCCCACAACCGCCCAGAACACGACAAGGATCACGGCCAGCGCAAACAGGTCCTTGATCACAAAGTAGGGCCAGAAGGGCAGCGTGTCTTTCTCGGCATCGGCTTTCGACGTGCGGCGAACTTCAACACCTGTGGGGTTGTTGTTGCCGGTGGTGTGGAAGGCCCAGATATGCACGATGACCAGCGCCGCAATGACAAACGGCAGCAGGTAGTGCAGCGAGAAAAAGCGGTTCAGCGTGGCGTTATCCACCGCAGGTCCGCCCAGCAGCCAGGTCTGGATCGCGTCGCCAACAAAGGGGATCGCACCAAACAGGCCGGTGATCACGGTTGCACCCCAGAAGGACATCTGACCCCAGGGCAGAACATAGCCCATGAAGGCAGTACCCATCATCATCAGGTAGATCAGCATACCGATGATCCACGTGATTTCACGCGGGGCTTTGTACGAGCCGTAGAACAGGCCACGGAAGATGTGGATGTAAACCGCAACAAAGAACAGCGACGCGCCATTCATGTGCAGATAGCGCAGCATATAGCCGCCATTCACGTTGCGCATGATGTGTTCGATGCTGGCAAAGGCCAGATCAACATGCGGGGTGTAGTGCATCACCAGAACGATACCGGTGACGATTTGCAGCGCCAGGCAGAACGCCAGGACGATGCCCCAGATCCACCACCAGTTCAGGTTCTTGGGGGTGGGGATCATGATGGTGTCGTAAATCAGGCCGACGATGGGCAGGCGGCTGTTCAGCCACTTCTCGCCGTTTGTCTTCGGCTCGTAATGATCGTGGGGAATTCCGGACATCTGGGTCTCCCTTAGCCGAGTTTGATGGTGCTGTTGTCCGTCCACTCAGCGGGCGGAACGGGCAGGTTTTCAGGCGCGGGACCCTTACGGATACGACCGGCAAGGTCATAGTGCGAACCGTGGCAGGGGCAGAACCAGCCGCCAAAGTCACCGGCATCACCCAGCGGCACACAGCCCAGGTGCGTACATACGCCCATCTGAACCAGCCAGGCACCGGGGGCTTCACCCTCGGGCGACGGCATCACGCGGTTTTCGTCGGTCGCGGGCGCATCAGCCGGTTGGTTGAAGTTGCGCGCCAGCGGATCGGGCAGCGCATCCAGACCTTCGGCGTCCTGCTCTTTGGCCTCTTGGATCTCGGCACCGGTGCGGTGACGGATAAAGACGGGTTTACCCAGCCACTTCACAGTCAGCTGCGTCCCCGGCTCAACGCCGCTCACGTCCACACGGATCGAGGACAGCGCCTGAACGTCTGCCGAGGGATTCATTTGGTTGATCAGGGGCCATACGGCTGCACCCGTCGCAACGACACCTGCGCCGCCAGCGACGTAGTAGAGGAAATCTCTGCGGGTGCCTTCGTTGTCTTCTGCGTGGGACACGAGGTTTTCTCCGATTCCGGCGCCCGGAGGATACCGGGCAAACATGCATCAGCACCGCATCAAAGCGGCGTCTCATCGCGGCTATCTAGCCGGGAGAAATCGGTTCGTCCAGCGGTCATAGGCGCGCACTACGCCGCATCTGGGCATTCATGTCACTACGTCAGGTACTTTTTTCAAGGTTGGAGCTGATTTTAGCCAAAGGATTCGGGCACCAGGGACATGTCTCTGCTCAGGTGATTCGCGCCAATAACGGGCAGGTTCGCGCGCGAACCGTCAGGCTTTACAAAGCAGAAATCGAAGAGGCCAAACTTTCAAGAATATTCCCAATTCTTGCCTTATTTTCTTCAACTTCAGCTAAATTCAGAGCGTATAAATTATTGAATTAAAAATAGATATTTCAGAATGCCCCTATGCGCTCGGAATTTGATTGCACTTGGCACGCGAATGCACGAAGGCGCGGGTCAGGACAACTTTTAGCAGGACTTTTCCCATGCCACAGACTTCTCGGATCACGCTGCTTTTCGCTTTGTCACTATCGACACAGGCCCTCGCGGCCGGAGATCCAGCCAAGGGCGAGGCGCTTTACAACAGGTGTTCCTCTTGCCACGCGATCATCAAGGATGGTGAGGTTTTGGTCAAAGGAGGAATCACCGGACCGAATCTCTTTGGTGTTGTCGGTCGCACAGCGGGTACCGAAACCGACTACCTGAATGGCAGTGAACGGCTGCCGATCGGAATGTTCACCGACGACATGATCCTCGCCGGTCAGCAAGGGTTGGTCTGGACCGAGGACAACATCGCCGCTTATTCGAAAGATCCGATTCGCTTTATCAAAGACTATCTCGACGATGAAACGGCCCGTCCCAACATGAGCGTAAAGCTGAAAAAGGGGGCCGAGGACATCGCGGCCTACCTGGCGACGTTCAGCGACTGACCCTAGCGCTGACCCCGCATCAGCGCGGTCAGCCTCGAAAGCTCTGAACCGATTCCCTCTGCCACCTGATCCGCTGCAGCCAAGCGCACGGCTTCGGGTTTGTTCTGGTTCAGCTTCCATGTGCCCTGAATATCGCTGACCTGCATCCGGCACGGCACGATCATGCGCATCATCCGGTCCAGTGCATCAGGGGTCATCTTGCCGGTTGTCCAAGGTGGTTTAGGCAACAACCGCTGCTCATAAAAAGCCGACTGACGGTCCAGAAGGTCCCGCAATTCATCATGCGGCCGCAGTTCCAACTTTCCCGTCAAGTGAACGGCGACATAGTTCCACGTAGGCACCTGATCTTCGACCCCGTACCAATCGGGTGAGACATAGCCATCCGGCCCGGTGACGGCGATTTTCGCCGCGCGCGGGACTGTCAGCGCGCGGACAATCGGATTCGACCGCACAAGATGCAATTCTGCGACCCTGCCATCTTCGCTCAGCAGGAAAGGCACATGACTGATCAACGGCGCGCATTCGGTGGACAGCGCCAATAGGCCAAAGGCCCGCGCTCGGGCAAATTCGACACTCAGGGCCTGATCTTGAGAGCGGAAAGCCGGGTTTGGGTGCATATCAAATCTCCTAACGGAACGCCTTGCAGATTCGCAGCGATCTTGGCAAGGTCCGCGTCGTTCTCAGGGCGGGGTGAAATTCCCCACCGGCGGTATGCGGGCGCTGACCCGTAAGCCCGCGAGCGGTCCCGAAGTGTCCACGATCCGAAAAGTGGGAACCGGTTTTCGGATAAATTGTGGAACCACCAAAGGATGACAAGCAGATCTGGTGAGAAGCCAGAGCCGACGGTTACAGTCCGGATGAAAGAGAACGTGCAGCGTGCCCCTCGGCGCGGCTGCTCGTGATCGCCTTGGGTGACGTGTCTGTTTTGCTAAGGAGATCATGATGACACACACCCGCTATGCTTTCGTCAAAGCCAACTGGCATTCCGATATCGTTGATCAGGCGCTGGAAGGGTTCCAGCAACTTATCCCCGCCGACCAAATCGACGTGTTTGACGTCCCCGGCGCGTTTGAAATGCCCCTGCTGGCCCGCGACCTGGCGCAAACCGGGCGCTATGCGGCTATCGCCTGTGCCGCTTTTGTGGTGGATGGCGGTATCTATCGGCATGATTTCGTGGCACAGGCCGTGGTCGACGGGTTGATGCGCGCGGGAATGGACACGGGCGTTCCGGTCCTGTCGGTCTCGCTGACGCCGCACCAATATCAGGAAACCGACCACCACAATGCGATCTACCGCGCGCATTTCGTGGAAAAAGGACGCGAGGCCGCGCAGGCCGCCCTCAAAATCACCGAAACCCGCGCAAAAGTTGCGCAGGCGGCCTGATCTTCATCTTTTCACAAATACTCAAACGCGCTGCCCACCGGGCAGCGCACCCCGCCCCAACCGCAAATCCGCTTGAGGCCAAGGGCTCTCCCCGCTAATCACAACCCTCAAAGGAGCACGCCCCATGTCGATGAACAGTTTCGGACACCTCTTCCGCGTCACCACCTGGGGTGAAAGCCACGGGCCCGCTTTGGGGGCGACGGTGGATGGCTGCCCTCCGGGCGTTGCGATCGACGAGGGTATGATCCAGCACTGGCTGGACAAGCGCAAACCCGGTCAGAACAAGTTCACGACCCAGCGCCGTGAGCCCGATCAGGTGAAAATCCTGTCCGGTGTGTTCGAAGGTCAAACTACCGGCACGCCCGTTCAGTTGATGATCGAGAACACCGATCAACGCTCGAAAGACTACGGCGATATCATAGACAAGTTCCGTCCGGGCCACGCTGATATCACCTATTGGCAGAAATACGGCATCCGCGACTATCGCGGCGGCGGGCGTAGCTCGGCCCGTGAAACCGCGTCGCGCGTCGCTGCCGGAGGGTTGGCGCGCGAGGCGATCAAACAGATCGCGCCCAATGTGCAGATCACCGGCTATATGACCCAGATCGGGCCGCACAAGGTCGACCGCGCCAATTTCGACTGGTCGCAGATCGAACAGAACCCGTTCTGGACTCCCGACGCCCAAGCCGCTGACGACTGGGCCGCCTATCTGGATGATCTGCGCAAATCCGGCAACTCGGTTGGCGCTGTGGTCGAAGTCGTCGCGCGCGGCGTCCCCGCAGGGATCGGCGCGCCGGTTTACGCCAAGTTAGACACTGATCTGGCCGCAGCGATGATGTCGATCAACGCCGTCAAAGGCGTCGAAATCGGCGAAGGCATGGCCGCCGCAGAACTGACCGGTGAGGCCAACGCCGATGAGATTTTCATGGGTCAGAACGGCCCACAATACAGCTCGAACCACGCGGGCGGTATTCTAGGCGGCATCTCGACCGGACAGGACATCGTTGTGCGGTTTGCGGTCAAGCCGACCTCCTCCATTCTGACGACGCGCAAGACGATCACCAAATCTGGTGAGGAAACCGAGATCATCACCAAAGGCCGCCACGATCCCTGCGTCGGCATCCGCGCCGTGCCGGTGGGCGAGGCGATGATGGCCTGTGTGATCCTTGATCATCTGCTGCTGCATCGCGGTCAGATCGGAGAAAACCGTGGACATATCGGCTGACCTGCGCGGCCGCTTGCGCGGCGTCGTCGCGCAGCGCATGGAAACAGACCCGGCCCATGATCTGGCCCATCTGGACCGCGTCTGGGTGAACGCACAGGCCATTTCTGATGACCGGACAGATATGACTGTTCTGCTGGCAGCCAGCTATCTGCACGATCTGGTAAACCTGCCCAAAGATGATCCGGATCGCCATTTAGCCTCACGTAAATCCGCGCTGGAATCAGAGCCTATTCTTGGGAATTTTGGTTATAGCCGCGCCCAGATCGACGCCACCAAACATGCCATTGAGGCGCATAGCTTTTCGGCAAATATTCCGCCCGAAACGCCCGAGGCCCGCATTCTACGCGACGCCGACAGGCTGGACGCATTGGGCGCCATCGGGATTGCACGGAACTTCTCGGTCTCGGGCGCTTTAGGGCGCACTCTGTATGATGCAGCTGATCCCTTTGCAGCTGATCGCACGCTGGATGATCTGCACTTTTCACTGGACCATTGGAAAGTGAAACTGCTGAACTTGTCCGACGATATGCTCACCGAATCCGGACGGCAGATTGCAAAACGCCGTACCGCGCGGATGATCCGGTTTCTGGAAGACTTCGCCGAAGAAATCGGCAGTGACTTACCCAATACATGGATAAACGGCGAGGCCACCCGTTGATCTTTGCCGACTAAAGGCGCAGGGTCCGGCCCATGGCGAAATCCTTAACATCGCATCGACCCGTCCTGGCGGTGGGTCTGAAGCTGGGCGCTTTGTTCCTGTTCACGGCGATGGCTGCAGTGGTCAAGGCGGTGTCGGATGACTTTCCACCCGGCGAAATCGTGTTCTTCCGATCACTTTTTGCGATACCGGTTGTCGTTGGCTGGCTGCTTTGGCGCGGAGAACTGGCACAAGGGCTAATCACCAGAAAACCCATGGGGCATTTCTGGCGAGGGGTTCTGGGAACGTCAGCCATGGGACTAACCTTCACCGGACTGGCTTTACTACCCCTGCCTGAGGTTACGGCGATTGGGTATGCCACACCGATCTTCACCCTGATTCTAGCGGCCTTCATGTTGGGCGAACGTATTCGTATGATCCGCATCGGTGCAGTCAGTCTTGGGCTGCTCGGCGTATTGATCATGATCTGGCCCCGGCTGGGCGGCAACAACATGGAAAGCACAGCGGCGATCGGAGCGCTTTGCGTTTTGGTTGCGACGATGGCGCGTGGATTTGTACAAATCCACATCCGACAATTGGTGCAGGTCGATCACCCCGCCGCCGTGGCCTTTTACTTTTCACTGACAGCAACCCTTTTATCGTCCTTTACGGCCTTATGGGGCTGGACGACACCAACCCTTGAACAGACTCTGATACTGGCGGTTATAGGAATAACAGGCGGTGTTGCTCAGATTTTGGTGACGACGTCTTACAAGTTCGCGCAGGCGTCCATGCTGGCGCCTTACGACTATTCAACAATGCTGTTTGCTGTGGTTATCGGTTACGTTTGGTTCGACGAACTGCCCACACTCGTCATGTTGATCGGTGCCACTTTGGTAATTGCGGGCAACGTTGTGGTTATCCTACGCGAACGTCAGCTGGGCTTGGAACGCAATAAAGCCCAATCTGCAACCGATCCCAAGACCTGATCTTTACCTTTGCCGAACTTCACTTAGGTTGGGCGCAACAGAATGAAAGGTTCCTCTCATGAGTGACGCGCAGGATCACAAGGAAAAGATGCAGAAGGTGCAGGCCCAGCACCGCAAGAAAGTATCCGAGGCCGTAGACCCGGATCGCGGGCTGGTCCTAATCAACACAGGCAAGGGCAAGGGCAAATCCTCGGCTGCGTTTGGTGTGGTGATCAGGGCGCTTGGCTGGGGTCAGAAAGTGGCCGTGGTGCAGTTCATCAAGGGCAAGTGGAAAACGGGCGAGCGTCGTTTCTTTGAGGAACGCGATCTGGTCACATGGCACACGATGGGCGAGGGCTTTACCTGGGACACGCAAGACCGAGAGCGTGACATCGCCGCCGCCAACGCGGCCTTTGACAAAGCGCGGGCCTTGATGGCCAGTGGCGAATACGACCTTGTGGTGCTCGATGAGATCAACATCGCCCTGCGCTATGAATATCTGACGGTGGATCAGGTGATTGACGGTCTGAACGAACGGGCAGTCAAGACTGGCGTGTTCCTGACGGGCCGCGACGCGCCGCAAGCCCTGCGAGACTATGCAGATCTGGTCACGGAAATGACGGAAGAGAAACACCCGTTCCAAGCTGGTATCAAAGCCCAGCGCGGCGTGGATTTTTAAGTGTTGGAATGACAGAGCGCCCCCGATCATAAGTCTGGGGCGCTCTGATCCTATCAAATTGCGCGAGACTTCGGGTCCAGCGTGATCGACCAAAGCTCGGTATCGGCGCGGTCCATCAGGCGTACCGTCATCTGTTCGGTTGCACCGTCGATATCCACCAATCCAAAGAATTGAAGGCCAGCGCTGGGCGGCAGGTTGGCACCCTGATCTTCAGTCGGGGCTTTGACGAATTTGACTTCGGGACCAAAGGTTCCATCCAACGCGTTCGGCCCAAATGTTCCGGCGTGCAGCGGGCCCGAGACGAATTCCCAGAACGGCTCGAAATCCTGAAATTGCGCTTTGTTAGGGTCATAGTAGTGCGCAGCGGTATAGTGGACGTCAGCCGTGAACCAAACCGTATTGGTGATCCCGGCGGTTTTGACAAACCGCAACAGATCGGCAATCTCCAGTTCGCGCCCTTTGGCGGGGCCGCTATCACCGTTTGCGATGGCTTCGGCCCCAGCTTGCTCCCGCCAGTTGTCCCAGACGATCAACCCAATCGGCATGTCGGACGCGATAACCTTCCACGTCGCCTCGGATGCGGCCAGTTCACGTTTCAGCCAAGCCAGTTGCTCGGCCCCCAAAATGCGGGACTGATCGGTGATCTCATCCTCCATCGAGGCACCATTCGGCCCGCGATAGCTGCGCAGGTCCAAAAAGAACACGTCCAGCATCGGCCCATACGAAATCTTGCGATACACCCGCCCTGGCTCGGCCGGGGTGATGCGCAGCGGTGTCATCTCGTGGAAGGCGCGGGCGGCACGGGATTGCAGCACGTGCACCGACTTCTCGGTATAGCGGTCGTCCGAGATCAGGTCTTTCGCATCCGACCAGTTGTTCACGACCTCATGGTCATCCCACTGAAAGAAGGTCGGGCAGACGGCGTTCATGGCGCGCACATGCTCGTCCATCATGTTGTATTTCCACTGACCACGGAATTCGTCCAGCGTTTCAGCCACTTTACGTTTCTCGTCAATCAGGGTGGTGTTTTTCCAGATCAGTTGATCATCCTTGACGACCTCATCCTGCATCGGACCATCGGCATAAATCGTGTCGCCCGAGTGGATGAAGAAATCTGGCTTGTGCTGCGCCATGGTGGCGTAGGTGCGCATTCCGTCGTCGTCTATCCCCCAGCCTTGACCGGCCGTATCACCCGACCAGGCAAAACGGATATTCCGGCGTGAGGTCGGTGCAGTGCGGAATTGGCCAACAATAGGCTCTGATACGGCGTTGATGTCGTGCAAATCGGCGGCCACAAAACGGTAAAAGATATCCTGATCCGACGGCAGCCCATCGACCAGTCGCTTAACGGCCAGATCACTGTTGGGGATTGCATCCATCGGAGTCAATTTGCGCGCATCAGCAAAGCTCTCGGTAGTGGAAACTTCCATCATCACGCGGGCGGGACGATCCGTGCGGGTCCAGATCATACCAGAGGTGGTGTCAACATCACCCGACTGAACGCCGTGGGTGAAAACCGGGCGCGAGGATGCGCGGCTGATGGCTGGCATGGACAATGATGCGGCGAAGGCGGTGCTGCCAGCCAGAAAGGCTCGGCGGTTGGGGCGTAAGATTCGGGTCATTTGGGCTCTCCTGTCTGGTGGCCCTTAGGGACCACGCGATTGGTGAGCGGCAGTGAGCCGCCTGTTTGTAAAACAAGCGGCTCAGATTTTTGAAAGTATCACGATGATATTGTGACACTTGTGGATAACGCATTCACGCTGTCACACTCTCTTCCGGCGTGCTGAGCGAGATGACGGCGACCACCGCAGCGCCGTTTAACCAGTAGAATACCGCATCCAGGCCCGAAAACCCAAACAGGCTGGGCGCAGCCAGAAAGGTCACTCCGACCAGAAGATCCACGGCCAGATGAAATTTATAGGGTAAGACGCGCCAGATCCCCAGGTGATGGTCGGTCAGAACGGTCAGCACAAAAGCGGCAGCGCCAGTGACGACCGATAGCCACAGCGCCAACGGATTGGATTGACCCAGCCCCAAAAGAAAAGGCAGCGTCATCAGGGCGATAGCGACGGGATAGTCCAGATAGGCATGGATATTGCGCGTAACGAAACGAACAGACATTATATTTCCTTTCCTTGCTTGGTATGGCTCCAAGGTAGGTCGGAAAGCCTGTACGTTTCAGTCCGGATCGTCCGTAAAAAACCGCAGATCGTCCAGAAATCAGGACATCAATGAATTGACCGATATGCTGCCGGCGACAGACCGATCTGTTTCTTGAAGACGCGGGAAAAGGCTGCCTCGGATGCATATCCTACTTCGGCCGCCGCATCCGCCACATTCCACCGGTTTTCAGTCAGACCGTGGCAAGCGATCTGCATCCGCCAATCGGTCAGATATTGCATCGGAGTTGTCCCCATCTTCTCGGAAAACAGTTGCGCAAATGCGGTGCGGGACATTCCGGCCTCACGCGCCAAGCTCTCAACACTCCAGTCCTGCGCGGGCGCCTGATGAAACGCCGTCAGCGCGCGGGACACACGCGGGTCAGCAAACCCGGCCAGCGCGGATTCGCTGGGGCTTTGATGTTCCAGGTGGGCGCGGATGGCCTGCGCAAACAGAACTTCGGACAGTTTCAGCGCGATTAAATCGCCGCCAATACGCGTTCCACCAATCTCGGACCCAATCATCCGCAGGGTGGATTCGATCCAGGCCCCGGCTTCCTCGCCGTAATTCTCGATCAGGATATAAGGGGGCAGCCGGTCAATCAGCATATGTCCGGTGCCCTGACGGCCCGGCGGTCCTGAGAACGAAAAATGCCCGCAGATCAGTTGTGTATCGCGGCTTTTATCCTCACCCCCATAGATCAAAACTCCATCGCCCTTGTACCCGGCATCCTCAAGCACCTGCTCTAGCGGCAGAGCGTCCAGCGGCTTGACCTCGTTGCACAGCAATGCATGGGGCGAGCCGTGCGGTATCAGGATCAGGTCACCTTGCTTCAGGCGCAACATTTCGCCTGTGTTAGAGACATAAACCTTCAGTTCACCGCGCTGAACAAAGTGAAACCGTGCCACATTTTCGAAGGCCGGGACTTGGATCCCGAAAGGGGGCGTGAACGAGGTGCGGAAATAAAACGTACCGCGCAAAGACAGGCGGGTGAGGATATCGCTGAGAAGGTCCAACATAGACCTAACGTACAACCGTTTGCCAAAACATCCAGCAGCCCGGACGATCTGCACAATCTCTTGAACGCTGGGCAAAGAAAAACCCCCGCCAAAGCGGGGGTGTGATTTCTTGTGAACCAGATGCGATCAGGCGCGGACCAGCGCCTCGTACTCGGCAGCGATCTCGCGGGTGATGTCGCCCACTTCGAACCTGTAGTCGCCGATCTGCCCGACCGGGGTGACCTCGGCTGCGGTGCCGGTCAGCCAGCATTGCTCGAACTCGGCCATTTCTTCCGGCATGATGTGACGTTCGATCACATTCAGACCCTTGTCTTTCAGCATCCCAATCACGGTCTGGCGGGTAATGCCGTTCAGAAAACAATCGGCCAGCGGGGTGTGAACCTCACCATCCTTGACGAAAAACACGTTCGCACCGGTCGCCTCGGCCACATAACCGCGGTAATCCATGAACAATGCATCCGAGCAGCCCTTGGCCTCGGCCTTATGCTTTGAGATGGTGCATATCATGTAAAGACCCGCCGCCTTGGCGTGGACGGGGATGGTTTCGGGGCTGGGGCGTTTCCATTCCGCGATGTCCAGCTTGGCACCCTGCATCTTAGCGTCGCCGTAATAGGCACCCCAGGGCCAGACTGCCACGGCCATCCGCACAGGGTTCTTAGCCGACGCGACACCCATATCCTCACCCGAGCCGCGCCAGACAAGAACACGCACATAAGCGTCCTGCAGCCCGCTGGCTTTCAGAGTCTCTTCCTTGGCGGTTTCGATTTCGTCCAACGTGTAAGGCATCGGCATATCCAGCGCCTCAGCCGAGGCGATCAGGCGCTCGGAATGTTCGCGGCTTTTGAAAATCTTGCCATTGTACGCGCGTTCGCCTTCAAAGACCGAGGACGCATAATGCATTGCGTGCGTTAGGATATGGACATTGGCCTCGCGCCAGGGAACCAGTTTGCCATCCAACCAGATGACACCATCACGATCATCATACCCCGCCATGCGAAACCTCCTGAACCGGGTCGAAATTTTCGATTATTGCGTCAATTAAGTCCGAACCGGACATAAAGTTGCGCAAAAACTGCGATTCGATACCTGTCTCCTCTTGGAATGTCAATAACGCTGACATAAACTCGGGCAGAAGTAACGCATGAGGCATGATATGTCCGACACCCGTCCCGCCCAGGTTTTCGGCGGCGAAAGCCTGTTGTTTCTGACGGATGAACAACTGCGGCAAGGGATCGAAGCGATGTTTTTTGCCTATCGCGGGTTCACGGCGGATCCTGATCGCATTCTGTCGGACCTTGCCTATGGCCGCGCGCATCATCGCGCGATCCACTTTATCAACCGCGCGCCGGGGACAACGGTTAACAATCTGCTGGCCATATTGGGGGTGACAAAACAGTCTCTGAACCGGGTTTTGCGCACGCTGATCGAGGACGGTTTGGTCGAAAGTCGCGTTGGAACAGTGGACAAACGCGAACGGCACCTATTTCTAACCCATGAAGGCGAAGCTCTGGAAGCGAAACTATCAGAAGCCCAGCGCGTGCGCATGCGTGCCGCATACAAAGATGCAGGCCCCGAGGCCGTGTCAGGGTTTCGTAAAGTACTTGAAGCCATGATGGATGCTGATATGCGTCATGCATATAAGAAATTGCGGGATACCACCTCATGAGCGATATGGACGCCCATCTGCTGATCGTTGACGATGACGAACGTATTCGGGATCTGCTCAAGAAATTTTTGATGCGAAACGGGTTTTTGGTTACGGCGGCGCGGGATGCAGCCCATGCACGTCGGGTTTTGTCGGGGTTGGATTTCGACATGATCGTGCTGGATGTGATGATGCCAGGGGAAGAAGGTGTCAGCCTGACAAAGGCGCTGCGCGAAACCCATGCGACGCCTATCCTGTTGTTGACAGCCCGCGGCGAGACCGAGCATCGCATTGCAGGGCTTGAGGCGGGTGCAGACGATTATCTGGCCAAGCCGTTTGAGCCCAAGGAACTGCTGCTTCGCATCAATGCCATTCTGCGGCGCATGCCCGAAACGCCCGCACAAGAGACTGTCAGCAAAATCCTGACCCTGGGTCCGATCCGGTACGACGTCGAAAAAGGTGAGATGTGGCAAGGCGAAGAACCTGTTCGCCTGACCGCAACGGAAAGCCAGTTGATGAAGATTTTCTCGGCCCAGCCCGGTGAGCCGATCAGCCGGTCGAAACTGGTTGAAGATCTGGGCCGCGACAAGGGTCAGGCACAGGAACGCGCAGTGGATGTACAGATCACCCGGCTGCGGCGCAAAATCGAACAAGACCCCAAACAGCCGCGGTATTTGCAAACTGTACGCGGCGCGGGTTACATGTTGGCTCCGGACTGATTGAGCCGCTGCGCGGCGATTTCATGCCTTCGGCGAGGATATTTGTAGCCAGATGAAGATGGGATCCCGATGAAGACTGCGCTTTTGACTCATGCGGATTGCCTTGGACATGTAACACCCGAGGGCCATCCTGAACGGGTCGCGCGGTTAGAGCATATTCTGCACGCTTTGGAGCCATTGGATTTGGATCGCAAGACTGCGCCCTTGGCTGCGGATGATGATTTGCTGCGTATTCATCCCGAAAGCTATATTCAGGATATTCGCCGTGCCGCTCCGACCGAGGGGTTCCGTCAGGTTGATGGCGATACGTTTCTGTGCCCAGGCTCGGTCAGTGCCGCCTACCGCGCGGCGGGCGCGGCTGTTCGTGCGGTGGATTTGGTGCTTGGTGGTGAGGCCCCAAATGCGTTTTGTGCGGTTAGGCCGCCCGGCCACCACGCGGAAACGGACACCGCAATGGGGTTTTGTGTTTTCGGTAATGCAGCGCTGGCCGCTAAACATGCGCTGGACCATCACGGATTGAAACGGGTCGCCGTTTTCGATTTCGACGTCCATCACGGTAACGGCACGCAGGACCTGTTGTGGGACGAAAAACGTGCTCTGGTCATCACCAGCCAACAAATGCCCCTGTGGCCGGGTTCAGGCCGACCTGATGAGACCGGAACATTTGATACCGTTTTGAACATTCCCCTGCCTCCGGGATCAAGCGGGGTGGTGATGCGGGCAGCTTATCGCGCGCTGGCCTTTCCGCGTCTCAGAGAGTTTCGGCCTGAGCTGATAATCATCTCGGCCGGGTTTGACGCGCATCAGGACGATCCGCTGGCAGAGTTGAACTGGTCCACAGATGATTTCGCATGGATCACCTCCGAACTCTGTAAGATCGCAGGCGAAGTTTGCGGCGGTCGTATCGTCTCGACTCTGGAGGGCGGGTATGATCTGAGAGCCCTGTCCGAAGCCACCCGTGCTCATGTGGAAGAATTGATGAAGGCAGCCCAATGACCGAGACACCCGTCGACCAGATGACATTCGAACAGGCCATGAAAGAGCTGGAGGCCGTGGTCGGCCAGCTGGAACGTGGCGATGTTGCATTGGACCAGTCCATCGCGCTGTACGAACGCGGGGCGGCGCTGAAGAAGCGCTGCGAGGATGAGTTGAAACGAGCCGAGGAAAAAGTGGCCGCGATCACGCTGGACGCCAATGGTCAGCCGACCGGGACTACGCCTGTCGAAGGTCAGTAAATGTTTCGGGACAGATTGGCGCAG
Source organism: Ruegeria sp. R8_1 (assembly GCF_017743815.1). Taxonomy (NCBI): domain Bacteria; kingdom Pseudomonadati; phylum Pseudomonadota; class Alphaproteobacteria; order Rhodobacterales; family Roseobacteraceae; genus Ruegeria; species Ruegeria sp. R8_1. The sequence continues at coordinate 203,826 of NZ_JAGHRL010000004.1, forward strand.
GATGCGGCGTTTATTCAGGGCCATTTCGATACGGTTCTGGGGGCGCTGGACGATCTGAATGTGACCCGGGCGATGGCTTATGCCACCGAGGGTGGGAAAAGGCTGCGCGGATTTCTGGTATTGGAAAGCGCGCGGTTGCATGGGGTCGACGCCGATCGCGCGATTTGGCCAGCTGCGGCGATCGAGGCGCTGCACGCGTATTCGCTGGTCCATGATGATCTGCCTTGCATGGATGATGACGACCTGCGCCGGGGGCGGCCGACGGTTCATGTGAAATGGGATGAGGGCACCGCCGTTCTGGCCGGGGATGCTCTGCAGACGTTGGCCTTTGAGCTGTGCGCGCGTCCCGAGGTGGGTGAAGCCGCAATTCGCGCGGATTTGACCCTAACATTGGCCAAAGCCAGCGGTGCGCAGGGGATGGTTTTGGGGCAGGCACTGGATATCGCGGCGGAAACGGCGGCCAGCCCGCTGAAATTGGATCAGATCACGCGGCTGCAGGCGGGCAAAACCGGGGCTTTGATCGAATGGTCGGCCTGTGCGGGGGCACGGCTGGCTCAGGCAGACCCGGACCCGCTGCGCCAATATGCCCGCGCTCTGGGCCTTGCCTTTCAGATTGCCGATGACATCTTGGATGTTGAGGGCGATGCCGAAAAGGCCGGGAAGCGCCTGCAGAAGGATGCACAGGCGGGCAAGGCCACCTTTGTGTCGCTGCTTGGGTTGGAGGCCGCCAAGGCCCGCGCGGCGGAGCTGGTGGATCAGGCCTGTGCTGCGCTGGATGGCTATGGGCCTGCCGCTGAAACCTTGAAGGACGCCGCCCGCTTCGTTATTGCCCGGGACAGCTAAGCCAGGAACGCGCCAAATGTCTGACCGCCCCAATACGCCTCTGCTGGACCTTGTGAACCGCCCTGCGGACCTCAAGCAGTTCTCGGACACGCAATTGCGACAGGTCGCGGATGAGCTGCGGGCCGAGACCATCTCGGCCGTGTCTGTCACCGGGGGACATCTGGGCGCTGGGCTGGGTGTGGTCGAACTGACCACGGCACTGCATGCCGTCTTTGACACGCCGCGCGATAAGATCATCTGGGATGTGGGACATCAGTGCTATCCACATAAAATCCTGACCGAGCGGCGCGACCGCATTCGTACCTTGCGCATGAAGGACGGGCTGAGCGGGTTCACCAAGCGCAGCGAAAGCCCCTATGACCCGTTCGGGGCTGCCCATTCCAGTACCTCGATCAGTGCCGCGCTTGGGTTTTCCGTCGCGCGCGATCTGGGCGGTGTCACGCCCGAAGGGTTGGGCGATGCGATTGCTGTGATCGGCGATGGGTCGATGTCCGCAGGCATGGCATTCGAGGCGATGAACAACGCAGGCCACCTGAAAAAACGCCTGATCGTGATCCTGAACGACAATGAGATGAGCATTGCGCCCCCGGTTGGTGCGCTGTCCAGCTATCTCTCGCGGATTTATACCGAAGCCCCGTTCCACGATCTGAAAGCCGCCGCCAAAGGCGCGGTGTCCCTATTGCCGGAACCCTTCCGCGAAGGGGCGAAACGTGCCAAAGAGATGCTCAAGGGCATGGCCATGGGCGGCACGTTTTTCGAAGAACTGGGCTTTTCCTATATCGGCCCCATCGACGGGCATGACATGGAGCAGTTGCTGCCGGTTCTGCGCACGGTCAAGGCGCGGGCGACCGGGCCGATCCTGATCCACGTGCTGACCAAAAAGGGCAAGGGCTATGCCCCAGCTGAGCAAGCCCGCGACAAGGGGCATGCAACCGCGAAATTCGACGTGGTGACCGGCAAACAGCACAAAGCACCGTCGAACGCGCCGTCCTATACCTCGGTCTTTGGCAAGACGCTGGTTGAGGAAGCCGGGCGCGACGACAAGATCGTGGCTGTGACCGCTGCGATGCCGGATGGAACCGGGTTGAACCTGTTTGCGGAACGCTACCCGTCGCGCTGTTTCGACGTCGCGATTGCTGAACAGCACGGCGTGACCTTTGCCGCCGCGCTGGCTGCGGGCGGGATGAAGCCCTTCTGTGCGATGTATTCGACTTTCCTGCAGCGCGGCTATGATCAGGTGGTGCATGACGTGGCCATTCAGCGCCTGCCGGTCCGGTTCGCTATCGACCGCGCGGGGCTTGTGGGGGCCGATGGCGCGACACATGCGGGATCGTTCGACGTCGCTTATCTGTCCAACCTGCCGGGCATTGTGGTGATGGCCGCCTCGGATGAGGCGGAGCTGATGCACATGGTCGCCACCGCCGCCGCGCATAACGACGGCCCCATCGCCTTCCGCTATCCGCGTGGTGAGGGCGTCGGTGTAGACCTGCCCGAACGCGGCGAGGTTCTGGAAATCGGCAAAGGCCGAATTATCCAAACCGGCGCGCGCGTCGCGCTGCTATCCTTCGGCACTCGTCTGGCCGAAGTGCAAAAGGCGGCCGAGGCGCTTGCCGCCAAAGGCATCACCCCGACCATCGCCGATGCGCGTTTCGCCAAGCCTTTGGACCGGGACCTGATTCTGGATCTGGCCGCCAATCACGAGGCGCTGATCACCATCGAAGAAGGCGCAATCGGCGGTTTTGGTAGCCATGTGGCACAGCTGCTGGCGGACGAGGGCGTGTTTGATGACGGCCTGAAATATCGTTCAATGGTATTGCCCGATATCTTCATCGATCAGGCCAGCCCGGCGGATATGTACGCAGTGGCCGGGATGAATGCCGAGCAGATCGAGGCCAAAGTGCTCTCGATTCTGGGCGTGGCGACAATCGGCGAAAAACGCGCCTAATCTTTGTTTTTGCGGAAAATGGTGCCTCAAGAGGGACTCGAACCCCCGACCTTGTCCTTACGAAGGACCTGCTCTACCAGCTGAGCTATTGAGGCAGCGGGGGACCGTTTAAACCGTCTCGCCCTGACGTGCAAGACTTGTTCGGCAGGGCTTTTAGCCGTGCTTGCAGCGCCCAAAACCCCGGTCTGTTTTGTGAAATTTTTACGACACTGCTGATCGCTGGTTGCCGTTTTTCTATTATTTCGATATTTCATGAATTATGATAAATGAGACAACTGACAAACTGGCCACCCTGGGTCACCCGCAACGCTTGATGGTGTTTCGCATGCTCATGCGACGATATCCTGACACTGTTCCAGCGGGTGAGCTCGCGTCCGAGCTGGATATCAAACCCAGCACCCTGTCGAATTACCTGAACGCGCTGCAACGCGTGGGGCTGGTGCGGCAGGAACGGTCAGGGACGTCGCTGCTCTATTCGATCGAGATGACGAATGTGCAGCACATGCTGGACTTCTTGCTGAACGATTGCTGCAGGGGCCGGCCCGATATCTGTATGCCGTTTTCACAAGGACCCGAGACTATGCCGGATCGCAAATACAACGTTTTGTTTTTATGCGTGGGCAATTCCGCCCGCTCGATCTTTGCCGAATCCATTCTGCGCACGTTGGGAGGGGATCGCTTCAACGTCTATTCGGCCGGAACGCAGCCCACATCGCAGCTCAACCCATTTGCCGTTCAGGTACTGAGCGACAAAGGGCACGACACCTCAGTGCTGCGGTCCAAGCATATGTCCGAATTTGCAGCCGATGGCGCGCCCGAGATGGATTTTGTCTTCACCGTTTGCAATCAGGCCGCCAACGAGGAGTGTCCCGCCTGGGAAGGCCAGCCGATCAGCGGCCATTGGGGCATGGTCGACCCGGTCAAAGCCACAGGCACGGACGCCGAGAAAAGTCTGGCCTTCCAGAACGCCTATGGCGCGCTGAAGCGCCGGATCGAGGCGTTTACCTCTCTGCCGGTCGAAAGCCTGGACCGGATCGCTTTGCAAACCGCCGTGGATGATATCGGCAGAACCCCCGTTGAGGATATGAAATGACCACTTACGCGGTAAACGGCCTTGGCCGGATCGGAAAACTGATTCTGAAGCCCTTGCTGGAAAAGGGCGCCAAGATCGCTTGGATCAACGACGGTGTTGGCGACCCCGAGATGCACGCGCATCTGTTGGAATTCGACACGGTTCACGGCCGCTGGGATGCGGAATTCGCCCATGATGCCGACAGCGTGACGATCGATGGAACGCGTTTGCCGTTCATTGGCACCAAAGACTTGTCCGACCTGCCTCTGGACGGTGTGGATGTGGTGATCGACTGCACCGGCGTTTTCAAGACCGAAGCCAAACTGGCCCCCTATTTTGAGGCGGGGGTAAAGAAGGTTGTCGTCTCGGCCCCGGTCAAGGACGGCCCCACGGCCAATATCGTGATGGGCGTGAATGAAAGCACTTATGACCCCACAGCCCATCACATCGTCACCGCGGCGTCCTGCACCACCAATTGTCTGGCCCCGGTTGTCAAAGTTATCCATGACAATCTGGGCATCCGCCACGGTTCGATGACCACGATCCACGATGTGACCAACACCCAAACCATCGTGGACCGCCCCGCCAAAGACCTGCGGCGTGCGCGCTCGGCCTTGAACTCGCTGATCCCGACCACGACTGGCTCGGCCACGGCGATCACGCTGATCTACCCGGAACTGAAGGGTCGTTTGAACGGCCACGCCGTTCGGGTGCCTTTGCTGAACGCCTCGCTGACCGATTGCGTGTTTGAGGTGGAACGTGAAACCACCGTCGAAGAGGTCAACGCCTTTTTCAAAGCCGCCGCCGAGGGTGAGCTGAAAGGTATTCTGGGCTATGAGACGCGCCCGCTGGTATCCACCGATTACACCAATGACGAACGGTCTTCGATTGTCGATGCGCCCTCGACCATGGTGGTGAACGGGACGCAGGTAAAGATCTATGCGTGGTATGACAATGAAATGGGCTATGCGCACCGTCTGGTGGATGTGGCGCTGATGGTGGGGAACGCGCTGTGACCGAGCGGCCCGAGGGACTGTCGGCCTATATCGCGGTCACGGCGGCCTATTGGGCCTTTATGCTGACCGACGGAGCCCTGCGGATGTTGGTGCTGCTGCACTTTCATACCATAGGGTTCTCGCCGGTTCAGTTGGCTTATCTGTTTGTTCTGTATGAAGTCGCCGGGATGGTGACCAATCTGTCAGCAGGTTGGATCGCTGCGCGATTCGGGCTGACCTCAACGCTTTATGCAGGTCTGGGGATACAGATCGCAGCATTGCTGACAATGACGTTTCTGGACCCGCATTGGAGCGTCGCCACCTCGGTCGCCTTCGTGATGGCTGTACAGGGTGCCAGCGGCGTGGCCAAGGATCTGGCCAAAATGTCTTCGAAATCCGCCGTCAAACTGCTGGCCCCCACGTCGGGCGGAGGGTTGTTTCGCTGGGTTGCCATCCTCACCGGGTCCAAAAACGCGGTCAAAGGGGTGGGCTTTTTGCTTGGCGCGATCATGCTGGTCACAATGGGCTTTATGACAGCGATCTTTGTCATGGCCGCTGTTCTGGCCGTGATCCTGTTCGCCGTCATTCGTTTTATGCCGCCCGGCCTACCCAAAGGGCGCAAAGGAGCCAAGTTCTCCGAGGTCTTCTCGAAATCGCCCAACGTCAACTGGCTATCGGCGGCGCGGGTTTTTCTGTTTGGCGCACGCGATGTGTGGTTTGTGGTCGGCATACCGATATACTTTTACGCCGTCCTGTCGGATGGCACGGAAGAAGGCAACCGCGCGGCCTTTTTCATGATCGGTACGTTCATGGCCGTCTGGGTCATACTGTACGGCGCGGTCCAAGCCAGCGCGCCGAAAATCCTGAGGGCCGCGGACCGTACCGAGAGCGACTTGATAAAAGCCGCTCGCACCTGGGCTGCTGTACTGTTCTGCATTCCTGCGACGCTGACGGTAGCGGTACTGATCTCGGACGGGCCGCAAACATGGCTAACCGTGACACTGGTTTTGGGTCTTTTGGCTTTCGGAGCGATCTTTGCAGTGAACTCGTCCCTGCATTCCTACTTGATATTGGCCTTCACCAAATCCGAGCGGGTCACTATGGACGTCGGTTTCTACTACATGGCCAATGCCACAGGACGCCTTGTGGGCACCGTCCTATCCGGCCTTACCTACCAAGTCGGAGGCTTACCTTTGGTCCTGGGTACAGCCGCGGCAATGGTCGCGCTTGCCGCGTTGACATCCGGCAAGCTGACCGACCAAACCCACGAGGCACATGCATGAGCGTCTTTGAAAGATACCTGACCATCTGGGTTGCGCTGGCGATGATCGGCGGCGTCTTGATCGGACTCGCCGCGCCCGGGCTGGTGGGCCTGGTCGCCTCGGCCGAGGTGGCAAGCGTCAATCTGGTTGTCGCGGTGCTGATCTGGGCCATGGTCTACCCAATGATGGTCGGAGTCGATTTCGGAGCCGTAGCCGGTGTTGCCCGCCAACCCAAGGGACTGATCGTGACGCTCGTGGTGAACTGGTTGATCAAACCCTTCACCATGGCCCTCTTGGCTGTACTGTTTTTTGACTACGTTTTCGCCCCGTGGATACACCCCGAGGACGCCGCACAATACACCGCCGGTCTGATCTTGCTGGGTGCAGCGCCCTGTACGGCGATGGTGTTTGTCTGGTCGCAACTGACCAAGGGGGACGCGACCTATACACTGGTGCAGGTCTCGGTCAACGACCTGATCATGGTGGTGGTGTTTGCCCCTATTGTGGCGTTTCTGTTGGGGGTCACTGATATCGCGGTTCCCTGGCAAACACTGGTTCTGGCGACGGTGCTCTATGTTGTTTTGCCCTTGATCGCAGGGCTGATCACACGACGCAAGCTAGGCTCTAAACAAGCGATTGAGGCGTTCTCGGCCCGCGTTAAACCGTGGTCCATCCTGGGGTTGATTGCCACGGTCGTCATCCTGTTCGGCCTGCAAGGACAGACGATCCTGGCCAAGCCGCTTGTGATTGTCCTGATTGCAGTACCGATCCTGATCCAGAGCTATGGCATCTTCGCCCTGGCCTATGGCGCAGCTTACGCGCTGAAGGTTCCGCATCGTATCGCCGCCCCGTGCGCCATGATCGGCACGTCCAATTTCTTCGAACTGGCCGTCGCCGTCGCCATCAGCCTGTTTGGTCTGAACTCAGGGGCGGCGCTTGCGACCGTTGTTGGCGTTTTGGTCGAGGTTCCGGTGATGCTGTCGCTTGTGGCCTTCGCGAACAGAACCCGCTCCCGGTTCCCCGAACCTACACCGTCCTGAACTCAGAGAACCGTCACAAAGAACGGCTTTAGTTTCTCTCCTGCCGCAATCGCGGACAGCGCCGATTTCGCTGTGTCCAGAGACTCGCGGATAGTGACGTCCATATCCAGATAGCGATAGGTGCCAAGGCGGCCGACAAACGTGACATTTTCGGCCTTGTTGGCCAGCTCGACATAATCCCCCAGCAGCGCCTTTTCCTTGACCTGACGGATAGGGTAATAAGGAATGTCGTCCGGTTCGGCCGCTCGCGAGAATTCGCGGTAACACACGGAACCGTTATGCGTTTCCCACGGCGCGAAATGCTTGTGCTCGGTAATACGGGTATATGGAACCTCTTCCTCACCGTAGTTCATGACAGCACACCCCTGGTAGTCACCATCATACGTGAAGCGTTCGAAATCCAGCGTACGATACCCCAGCCGGCCCAGCTCATAGTCGAAATACCCGTCCAGCGGCCCCGAATAGAAAACGTGGTCAAAGTCATCGCCCATACTGCGGTCGAATGTCGTGCCCAGCTTCACAGTGATCGAGGGGTGATCCAGAATACCCGCAATCATATCGGTGTATCCGTTTTCCGGCATGCCCTGGAACTTGTGGAAAAAGTAGTTGTCATCGTAGTTGAAGCGAACAGGCAAGCGTTTCAGGATCGAGGCGGGCAGTTCGGACGGATGACATCCCCACTGCTTGATGGTGTAGCCCTTGAAGAACGCCTCATAAAGGTCCTGGCCAACAAACCGCATCGCCTGTTCTTCAAAGCTCTGAGGGTCGGTGATCGAAGTGTCCGCCTGCTCCTCGGTGATGAACTTATGTGCTTCGTCCGGGCGCATCGTCTTGCCAAAGAACTGGTTGATCGTATGCAGGTTCACCGGCAGCGAAAACACCTGACCCTTCGAGGTCGTCTTGACCCGGTTCTTGTAGGGCAGGAAATTGGCGTAGCTGTTGACGTAGTTCCACACTTCTTCATCGTCCGTGTGGAAGATGTGCGGGCCGTAGACGTGTACCATCACGCCTGTATCCGCATCGCGCTCGGTGTGGCAGTTGCCCCCTATGTGGTCGCGACTGTCGATGATTGTGATTTCATGCCCTTGTTCGGCAAGTTCACGACCAATCACCGCGCCAGAAAGCCCGGCCCCTACCATCAGAAATCGACCTTTGTTCATCTATTTACCTTCGTGTTTCGGTGAAATCGTGCTCATGTCGAGCGGCTTGATCAACTGTCGCCTAGCGATTTTGAATATGCCTGACCGTGCCTCGGCCTTGCTGCGAAAGGCGTTCAAAACGGACATCCAGCCACGGCACATCCACCAACCCAACTTCAACCGCCCCGAGATGGGTTGTCCGCCCTGCAAGATACCCGCAAACACGATCGGAACAATGCGTCGTGACAAATCGAACATCTCTTTCAGAACCGCCTCTTCCTCTTCTGAACTGAGATTACCAGAAGCCGCCATCGCCGCCTTCAGGTTTTTCCCGACGGGGCGGGTGTGATGCATTGCGATCTCGTCCAGAATGGCTGTCCTGAATGCACCGGCCTCGGCCCAACGACACCAGATATAGTCCAGCCCGTAGCCGCTCATGGTGCTCTGAAACAGGGGCAGTGCCTTCTGCAGCACATCGCGGTGCATACAAGGGGCCATAATCTCGATGTAGTTTGTGTATCTCAGAACAAAGCCCGGGCACTGGCTGAATACGAAATGCGAAAAATAGCTTTCTGAACTCAACGATGGCTGAGCAATGCGAAGACCATAATGCCGCATCGACGCGAACATGGCATTGACGTCCTGCGCACTGATGTCCAGATCGTCATCAGGCAACCAGAAATAGTCGTAACCCTCAAGGTTCCGGTCAATAAGCGTTTGGTACAAACCGTCCCACTTGCCGCCTTTCAGCAGGACCGCCTCAACCCCGTCCTCTGCGACAAAGCTGTTATAGGCTTCGTCGGAAAAGAAGCTGACGATCAGGTCATAGTCGCGATCTTCATAGGGGATTTCGCACCATCGGTGGTGCAATGACTTGCTGCCCGCACGGACAACGACGAGGCTTTTCTTCATACGTGGCTTCGGACCTTGTTCCCGGCGCGCAACAATGGGCCTAACCCTTCGATTCTGTCAGGATTCAAAGGGTGGCTTAGCCTGCCGTGAGTATATTTGGCCTGATAAACGAGGTTGCGCGCGAACCTGAGCAGAGGCGATCCCGGTTTCATTTTTTTACGGCAATGGTCGATCGAACTACCGAGTGCTTCGCGCTCAGAGATCATCGGAGCGGCCAGCGTAAGTATCGGTACCCGGTGTTCCCAGTAGAACTTCAGATCGATATCAACAGGCCGGGCAATCGGAGCATCAATTTCAAGCAGCTGCGCCGCGGCTTTGCGGCCGATGATATACCCCGTTGTTCGAGGTGGCAGGTGATCTGATAGGACCAGATCTTGGTCCGCAAATTCCTTAAGGACTTGCACGTTCTTCCCCGGAACTCCGTCCAGTTTTATCATCACGCTTTCGAAGCACTCAGAACATTCGTGCATCGCATCCAGAAACGATCTTGGATCTTGCACAAATGTCGCGTCATCTTCGAGCACCAGCCAAACAGGGTCGCCAGAATCCACCAGTTTTTGCCAGATCTGACGGTGGCCCAGCGTACAGGCAACTTCGTTCAGGCTGAGCGGGCGCTTAAATTTTGTACGATTTTCATTCGTGTCGTAAATCTGATGCAGATTTGGCGTATCGAGCTTATGTCCAGGGATAGCATCCGAAAACTCAAACGTGACGCCAAACTTCGCAAGCTCCGCTTCGCAGAATCGTCTACGTTGAACATCTTTCGGCAAACTGAGAACAACAGCTCTTATAGACACGGTTCTATTCCACTCAAATACGCGGCCTTATTAGTGGCCGCAAGCTGCAACAACAACTACATAAATTAACAGATTCAGCAGCAGGATCAGAGCAGCCAGCCTCTGGCAAATATCCGCCTACCACCACACTCTTTACGCGAATTGCGAGTAACGCTCCTCAATACCGGTTTGTGCTCACTGACACATAACTGTATCACAATATTAACACTTTTAAACTGATCCCGATCAACTCGTGTTTTTTTTTGCGCAACATCACGCCCAAATTGGACATTTCCCGCCATTCACCTGCCGATCAGCCAGACCATTACCATGACGCGACGGCTTTCTCGACACACCTGCCCTCTATCAAGTTGTCACGCCTTACAGTCCGCTCTTTTGACAGGACAGAATATAGGTTATCTGAGCGAGCGCATGGTTTCACGATCTGGAGAACGCAATGATTAAGCGTGCCTGGGACAATTGGCGATCTGGCTATATGGGCCGCCTCCTCAGCGAGAGTTTCTATGCGCAGGGTGGCCTGTATGCAGTCGCGATCGTCGCGATGATCGCGGTGGCGGTAACAACCGCTGGGTCAGCTTATATGATGGAATTTATCATTGACGCTATGACCAGCCCGGAATTGCGGAGCTGGGCCCACATAATAGCCTTGGGTGTCATCGGGTTGTTTTTAGTCAAGGCCGTGGCGTCTTATGTACAAGCCGTCTACCTAGCCCGCGCGGGAAATCGAATTGTCGCTGCACAGCAGGATCGGGTGTATCGAAAACTGCTGACTCATGGCATTTCGTTTTTTGCGTCAAACGAATCCTCAGACCTTTTGATGCGCACAACCCACGGGGCGCAGGCGGCAAGGCAATTGATTGATGTCATCGTGACCGGCTTTGTGCGCGATACCCTCACTCTTATCGGCCTTATAATCGTGATGGTCTATCAGCAACCTGTACTATCGGGCATGTTCTTTATTGTTGGTCCGGTTGCGTTGTTGGGTGTGAGATATCTGCTAAAAAGCGTGCGATCGATCATGCAAGCAGAATTCAAGTCTCTGGCCGAGATCATTCGAGTTTTGCAAGAAACGTCCGCTGGCATCAAAGTCATCAAGGTTTTCTCGTTGGAAGACAGGATGATAAACCGAATGGACACTGCGATCCGCAAAGTCGAAAACCGTTCGAATGACATCGCAAAACTTCAATCTATCGCCAGCCCACTGATGGAGTTTCTTGCAGGTCTTGCCGTGGCCGGTGTTCTGGTGGTCAGCACTATGGGCATTGCAGGCAGTGAACAACCGACTGCTGGCCAGTTAATGTCATTCATCACAGCCCTTCTGATGGCGTATGAGCCCGCGAAAAGGTTGTCCAAAATGCGCGTTCAGATCGAGACATGCCTGGTTGGTGTTGGCTTGCTTTTTGGTCTTCTGGATCAAGAAGATACAATGAAAGAAAGCCCCGACGCCCGTGACCTTTTAGAGGGTCCTGGCGATATTTCTCTGCGCAACGTCACCTTCGGTTACAACGGCGCCATGCCGGTTATTGAAGAGATGAACGTCAACTTCGAAGCCAAAAAGACCACAGCTTTAGTCGGGCAATCGGGCGGCGGCAAGTCAACTATTTTCGGCTTGATCATGCGGTTCTATGACCCCGAGGACGGCAGCGTAGAAATAGATGGACAAGATCTGCGTCATGTCAGCTATGCATCGCTCAGAAGAAAGATTTCGTATGTAGGACAGGACACCTTTCTGTTTTCCACAACAGTTATGGAAAATCTGCGCTGCTCGGCCCCCGAAGCAACCGATGAAGAGGTCATAGCCGCGGCAAGAGCTGCCCATGCGCATGATTTCATCACTGAATTGACCGATGGTTATGAAACACAGGTCGGCGAGAACGGAACATTCCTGTCCGGTGGGCAAAAACAACGTATAGCGATTGCTCGCGCAATACTGCGCAAAGCCGAGATTCTGCTTTTGGATGAAGCAACAAGCGCACTGGATGCAGAATCCGAATCATTGGTTAAAGCCGCTTTGGATTCGCTGACCGAAGACGTGACCGTTATTGTGATCGCACACCGGCTCTCTACGATTCTTGAGGCGGACAAAATCATGGTTGTTCAGGATGGAGCGGTGATCGAACAAGGAAATCTTGAACAGTTGATGGAAAAGAACGGCAGCTTCCGCAGCCTATTCGATCAACAATTCAAAACGCACGAAACCGAAAAACAAAAAAACGAAGTAGAATCTTGAAAAACACGAGCTTCAACACGAGAGAAGGCTTTTGACGGTGCCCGCAAATATCCAGTGGACCGATTGGCTGTGCTGCAATACCCCCAAGACCAAACGCTGTTTCGCGGATACATAGAAGAACAATTCGAATTTAGGACTCTGGCATGAATAACACTTTTACAGGTTGGAGAGAACTGTGGCTGGCAAGTGGAGAAATCCGACTCAACACCACTTTCTCTCTTTCCATGAAGAACGACGGCACGTTCATTACTTTTCAGCGAAAAAACGAAACTGCCGCCGCCACGATAAGAGTTGAGAACGGCAAGCTTTCTGTTTCGCAGCAACAAGACGGCGGGAATTGGGTGAAATTGATCAATTCGATCAAGCTTAAAGGCAAAGACAGTATTACGATCCAATTGCAACGCACCTCAGAGGGCCTCAAGCTATCGGGTGACGATATCGACGGTTCAGTTGAGATTCCTGTCGATTTGTCCAAGGTTGGTAAAGTCTGCGGATCCGGAGAAATTTGGAATTTCAGTTTCGAAGAAGCCACGTCAAAGCTGGTCACAACAGCTTTGCAGCGTGTTATTCGCGAGGTCGCTGAATTTCCCGAAGGCCATCTCACAAAGCGTCAGGATGATCTGATCTACGATTTTGGGATGCACTCGGGAAGCGATACTGAATTCTATCTTGCCAAGGGGTTCCGAGTGGTCGCAATCGAAGCCAACCCCCAGATCGCCGAACGCAACGCAACCCGGTTTGCAGAGGAAATCAACGACGGACGCCTCGTCTTGCTAAACTTGGGCGTTGCTGAAGAAAACGGATTGTTGCTGTTTCACGTGTCGTTGGTGAACTCGGAACAGAGTTCATTCGACAAAGACATGGCTTTGCGGTTGGGGCCAGTCGAGTCATGTGAGATCAAAACCGTGAATCCAGCACATATCTGGCCAAGTTTCGGTGTGCCCTATTACGCCAAGATCGACATCGAAGGATTCGACGGCACCGTGATCGACTCGATCGGTGACCTGACGGAAAAACCAACATATGTCAGCTTTGAATCCGGTTTTGACGACTGGTCGGATCGCGTAGCGACATTGTCCCGAGCTGGCTATAGCAGCTTTAAGGTGATCGATCAGATGAGTGTCTCCGGCAGCTCCGCGCTTGAGCCCGCGCGCGAGGGCAAGACTGTGAAGTACACATTTCTTGGCCCGTCGAGCGGACCATTCGGAGAGGAAACTCCTGGCGAATGGGTTTCTGAAAATAGTATTCAGCGCGAAATCGACAATCTGAGGGCCCGGAATCCGGAAAACACCGGTTGGATAGATATTCATGCTAAAATTGGAATGTCTACACGAATCAAATCTCGCCTCCGTGGATTGCTGTCATAGTATTCGCGTATTCCACAAACAGAATCCTGCTTACAAGAAAAGTGTCCACATGGAATTCTCGATCACTGGTTGCTCGGACAAGAAAATCAGCGGAATTAGTGCCGCTGACCGAAACCAATTCAAAACAGAAGTTCTCAAAAACAAGTCCGGTCCAACCCCCGAACTTAGTGTCATTATTCCCTCGTATAACTGTGCGACCACTTTGCCAGAAACGCTGCATTCAGTTTTTGCTGCCGCAGGAAATCTGACAATCGAAGTGATTGTCGTCAATGACGGCAGCTCAGATGAGACCGCGGATATCGCAGGTGCAATACTTTCCGAATGCAACACAAGTTGGATGGTTCTGAATCGCCCAAACGGGGGCCTGTCCGCCGCTAGAAACACAGGCCGCGAAGTAGCAACCGCACCCTACATCGCCTATCTTGACGGCGACGATCTGATGGCCCCCAAAGCCTACGAACGAATGGTTCGCTATGCGGAAAAATTTGATTGTGCTCAGGTCTTTTCCCGCTCGGTTGTGTTTTCCGACACAACTTTGGCTGTTCGTCCCTTTTACGACAGCGAAATCTGGGACAGCATTCTGGGCGGTCTGCAGCATAGACAGTTTTGCCCGCAGGTTGAACCAAGAGTATTCCGCACAGAACCAAAGACATGCGCACGAATCTGGAAACGTGCGTATGTCGAGGAACATGATCTTAGTTTCCCAGAAGGACGTCTGTTCGAAGACGTTGGCATCCACTCTATAGCACTGGCAATTGGCGGACGCGTGGGGATCCTCAACGAAATCGGGCTGCTTTATCGCGAAGGACGCTCAGGGGCGATTACGCAAAGCAAAAGCGAAGGGCGGCTCGACGTCCTGAGCAACGTCTCGGACGCTTTGGATCATCCTGCGATCCAAGACCTGAACGATGAGTGCGGTCGCAACCTGCTTGCCGGTTACATGCGCATCATAAATTGGTGTCGGCAGTCTATTGCGGTTCAACTGCGCCACAAGTTTTTAGCTGCCCAACCCAGTCTTCACAGAAAGTTTCCAAAGAAGTGGGTCCGGAAACTGGCGTTGTCCGACAAGGTAACCGCGCGGTTGATCGCAAAAGGGCTTATTGGTGACGGATCGATAAAGTCCGCGCTTGATGGCCTACCCCTTGCTTGGAAGATTTCGCGTCCTCTCAGCCTGCGCCGGAAACGTTATGGCCTGCCATGGACGCAGTACCGAACAGTTGGTTTCAACGCGCCTGAACTTGCAACTGACACATTTTCAAAACACGCGTTTTGGGATTGGGGCATAGGCTGGGCGACAACACCTGTTGACGGTACAGCGGTTTTCATCGACGCCGACGGAACAGATGGTGCCCTTCGTTTCGCCAAAGACCGGCCAAAGTCTCGCGTCATACTCGTTTGTCGCAATGAACAACGGCGAGATGCACTTGCCGCCAAGGCCCGGACCGCGAATGTGGCGAACTTGATCATATTCGACGAAGTGGCATCCGCAGCGCCTGAGTTGGGCAGATGGAAAAGGATTAATTTTCTGTATGTCAGATCGCTGGACGATCTTTCTTTTTTGGAGACGTTCAATACGTCAAGCGGCACCTCGTTACCCGCACCCGAATATGTCTGCGGGACATTTAGTGACTTGGACATTGACCCTGTCGATTTGCACCGGGCAATGCAGTCATTCAGCTCTGCATTTTGCATGAGCGGTCAAAGCGGCTTGCTGGTTTCGGGTAGGTCAAGGCCGCCTGAAATGCCAGAAGTCAGTGTCGTCGTTCCAGTCTATAACGTCGAAGAGTATCTTGACGAATGTGTTGAATCGTTAAGTAATCAAACGCTGCAGAATCGTGAGATTTTGCTGGTCAATGACGGGGCTACCGACAGGTCCCCTGAGATTTGTAATGCTTGGGCAAAGCGCGACCCGACCGTCAGGGTCATCAACAAGGAAAATGGCGGCTGTGCGTCTTCCCGGATGCAGGGCATGGTCGAGGCAAAGGGCGAATACGTCACTTTTGTCGACTCGGACGACTGGATGGAGCAAAGTGCTCTGGACGATTTGTATCGCCTGACCGTTTTATCAAACGCTGATGTTGTTGAAGGTGATTGGCGCTTTGCTTATCCCAACAACCGTTTCGAACACGAACTGCCATTGGAATCCAACAGCCGCTGGCCCGGCCCGGGTGGCATTGACTATCGAAGTAGTGCCAACGGTATTCTTGGTCGCCCAACAATATGGCGGCGGCTCTATAAGAAAGCATTTCTGGACGCGCATCAGATCGAATTTGAGGTAAAGGCCCGACGATTTGACGATCTGCCGTTTCAGTTTCACGCGCTAAGCGAAATAGTTAACGTACCATATGTCCCAAAGGTAATTCTAAATTACCGACAGGAACGCGAAGGCCAGGACGTTGCGATCAGTGATGACCGCCTTTTCATCCACTTCCCTTTGTTGGAAACTGTTCGCAACATAGCCCTGAACTCCGCAGAGCGCGGGACTTACGTTAACTACCTGCGTGTTCAGCTAAACACTCATCTTTGGGGTTTGGAGAAAATCGACCCTGAGTTTATCGACGACTATCGCCGATGGGCAGCTCTTGACTTGTTTGGCCCGCACCAGATTTGGTCGAACCTCAAATTGCTCTTTTGGTTCCGGCGCAAGCGCAAAGACGCCAAGGGCGATATCCGTAAGCTCTACTGGGCGTACCTAACCGGCAAAGCAGCAAAAACCTTGCCCGGGTACGGCGACGTGAGATAAATTTCCAAAGGGCTCAACACCCTTTGGTCTACTGCAACCTATCGCAAGGCTTGCATATTATCTGCCCGAGATGACCCTATCCGGCAGAGCCTGCTTTCTATTCAAAAAGGTGCCGCGTTTTCCCACTTGAGTTGGGCTTTCGTGGCCTTTGCGACACGACATTGGGGCGGAATAAACCAAACCGGCAAGAATTGATTTGATCACCCGCAGACTTTGTATCAAAGGGAGATTGCCGCCTTGAAAATGACAACTTTGGCGTGAATTTGTTGAACTATTGAACGACAAGCTCTTGAGGCCTGATATGACCGTATCCATTCCGACCCCAAATATCTCTTCTCCTCTCAGCGCCATTCAAGGAAATGTGGCGTATGGAGACGGCAACCCAAATACGGTCACGACAATTACATACAACTTTGACCAATACGCGGGGTCGCAAGCTTGGACCAGCGCGTACAAAGATGACTTCCGGGCCGCACTGGCGGTTTTTGAATCCGTTGCAAACATCCAGTTTGTCGAGGTCAACGACTGGCGAGACGCGGATATTTACGAAGTCATATCCCCATCCTCAAACCCGAATTTCTTCGACTCGCCCAATATCCTTGGCTACCATGTAACACCGTTCAACGGCCCCTCTGAGGGAGCATTCAATACAGATTTCTGGACGGCTGGTCCTGGCGGAAACGGGGATCCAGGAGGGTTCTTTTTTACAACCCTGTTGCACGAACTGGGCCATGCGCTTGGGCTGGGCCATCCGCATGACGGTGGCTTGGGGACGACCGTCATGTCCGGCGTAACGTCACCGTTTAACTCCTTTGGTACAGGTAACCTGAACCAAGGTATCTTTACCGTCATGTCCTATAACGACGGCTGGACACAGGTAAACGGAATACTGCCAGCCAATTCAGCCTGGGGAGGGTCGACTGGCTTGGGCGCTCTTGATATCGCGGCACTGCAGGCAATGTATGGCGCGAATACCTCCTATAACTCGGGCACGAACAGCTACAATCTGGCGTCGTTCAATTCATCTGGCGTCGGTTATCAGGCAATCTGGGACACCGGCGGAATTGATACGATCCGACACACCGGCAGCGCAGCAGCCACAATCGACCTGCGTCCGGCGACGCTGGGCTACGATAATATGGGGGGTGGTGCCGTTTCATATGTCCAGGGCGTAGACGGTGGTTTCACCATCGCAGCCGGAGTCGTGATTGAAAACGCCTCGGGTGGATCGGGCAACGACATCATCATTGGGAACACCGCTCAGAATGTTCTGAACGGAAACGGCGGAAACGACACAATCTACTCGGTGTCAGACGGCACCAACAACAATACAATCCGCGGTGGCTTTGGACAGGATATCATTCACCTTGCCAATGGCAGTGGCGCAGACACTGTCTATGGCAATGAAGATAACGACGTTGCAATCGTAGTCAACAATACTGGGTCATTCGAGGGCGGAGAAGGCTGGGACACCGTCCGGTTTGCCAGCGCTGTAAACACCTACCTGTTCCTGAACAATGGCAGCTCCTACACTATCTTCAATGTAGTGACCCGCGCTTCATTTACGGTCATGAACGACGTCGAAGGATTCGAGTTCGCTTGGGGCGCCCAGCAATATACATTGCCGCAGATTTCGGCAGCGACGCAAATCTTTGACATCGAAACGACCGGCACCACCCTGCAGCACGCGGCACACGGGATTTATCTGGTTGGGGGTAGCAGCAGCAATATCGCAGTGACCAACAATGGTGCGATTGTAGGCGCGTTTTCGATCGCTGGATGGAGCGCGATTCAAACGCAGGCGAATGAATTTGGCGGCTTTGGTCTTCTCTGGCAAAACACAGGAGGCGCCTATCACGAATGGGCGCTAAACGATCAGGGCCAGAGAGTCAGCGGGCGCGACATTACAAACGTAGTTGATGTCGAAGTTTTCTACGGCACAGACCTCAACAATGACGGCACAATCGGCCACAAGGTCACCCTGATCGAAGACGATGGATCGACGACTCTGTCATCCTCGACCCAAGGCATGTACCTGATCAACGGCAGCACCGAAATCCTGCAAAACGGGGCACCCGTCGGCCCCAATTCAATCTCGGGCTGGAGCGCCATCCAGGCCGAAGCAGCAAACGGTGGGTACAACGTTCTGTGGCAGAACGTGAACGGTGACTACTATGAGTGGATCCTGAACGGTCAGGGCGCGCTTATCGGCGGAAGCGTTGTGGGCAACGTGATCGATGTAGAAGTATTCTACGGAGCGGATATCAACAACGACGGAACCACTGGTCATTTCACCACCCTGATCGAAGACGATGGATCGACGACTCTGTCATCCTCGACCCAAGGCATGTACCTGATCAACGGCAGCACCGAAAT
>NZ_JAGHRL010000004.1:222556-407574 GCF_017743815.1 Ruegeria sp. R8_1
TCTACGGAGCGGATATCAACAACGACGGAACCACTGGTCATTTCACCACCCTGATCGAAGACGATGGATCGACGACTCTGTCATCCTCGACCCAAGGCATGTACCTGATCAACGGCAGCACCGAAATTTTTCTGAACGGCGCTGTGGTTGGTCCAGACACCATCGCAGGCTGGAGCGCAATTCACGCCGAAGCCACGGGCAACGGCTACCGCGTGCTTTGGGAAAACGATAGCCGCGAGTTTTATGAGTGGACCCTGAATAGTCAGGGCGAGCTTGTCGGCGGAGGCGGCATTCCTGATGTCGCTGATGTTGAAGTCTTTTATGGTGCCGATATCGATGGCAGCGGCACAACCGGTACAGGATTGCCAAGATTGACTTCGTCTGTCAGTGAAAGGGTTATCAATCCGCTTTTGGAAGGCGCTGCAGAAGACGAATTCCAGTTCTCGTTCTCAACGGCAGATGCGGAAACTGTGGAAGGCAGCGCCGCTGATGGCGATCACTTCCTCAAACTTACTGGAAACGTGATTTTGAGCGCCGAAAACCTATGGGATGCGATGCCCGATCTCGGGGACCAAATTGAAAGAAGCCCTATCGAGCTATTTTTGCATGAGGACGACGTCTTTCTGTTCTGAATGCCGCCGGCTTATAAGTAGGGCCTAGATGGCGTTGCAATTCGTGTTTTGCAACGCCACTCCCGAGAAAACATCAAATTACTCAGACAATGCGTTCCCAGCGCGGTTCACTTGGCTTTGGCAGATCGATAATGTGATTTGCATCACATGATCTGTGAGTGCCAACAAAGAAACGTTTCGTAAATTGGCGACCCCGGCAGGATTCGAACCTGCAACCTGCCCCTTAGGAGGGGGCTGCTCTATCCAGTTGAGCCACGGGGCCGCGCAAAGCTCTCTGTACCCCGGATTTTTCAGGTTGTCATGACCTTTGATGGGCAGTTGTAAAATGCGTCCTGTTCACGCTACCATCCCATAAAACAACGACGCAGGTGCCATCGTGACAACAGAAACCAAACGCCCGCTCACTCTTCGGGATGTCTCTGAGGCCTCGGGGGTGTCCGAGATGACGGTCAGCCGGGTTCTGCGCAACCGCGGTGATGTGTCGGACGCCACCCGCACCCGCGTTTTGGCTGCCGCTAAAGAACTGGGATATGTGCCCAACAAGATCGCTGGCGCGCTGGCTTCAAGCCGGGTTAATCTGGTCGCGGTGATCATCCCTTCACTTTCGAACATGGTGTTCCCCGAGGTGCTGACCGGCATCAACCAGGTATTGGAAGATACCGAATTGCAGCCCGTGGTCGGCGTTACCGACTACCTTCCCGAGAAAGAGGAAAAGGTACTGTACGAGATGCTCTCGTGGCGGCCATCAGGTGTGATCATCGCGGGGCTGGAACATACCGAGGCCGCGCGTGCCATGCTGGACTCCTCTGGGATTCCAGTGGTCGAGATCATGGATACTGATGGCAAACCCGTGGATGCAATGGTTGGCATTTCGCACCGCCGCGCCGGACGCGAGATGGCGCAGGCAATCCTGAAGGCGGGGTACGAACATATCGGGTTTATGGGCACCAAGATGCCGCTGGATCACCGCGCCCGCAAACGGTTCGAAGGCTTCACCGAAGTGCTGGGCAAACATGGTGTCGAAATTGAAGACCGCGAGTTCTATTCCGGCGGGTCAGCCCTGGCCAAGGGGCGTGAGATGACGCAAGCCATGCTGGACCGTTCTCCGGATCTGGATTTTCTGTATTATTCCAATGATATGATTGGTGCCGGAGGGCTGCTGTACCTGCTGGAGCAAGGCATCGACGTGCCCGGACAGATTGGTCTTGCCGGGTTCAACAACGTTGAACTGTTGCAAGGCCTGCCGCGCAAGCTGGCCACGATGGATGCCTGTCGTCTTGAGATCGGGCGCAAAGCCGCCGAGATCATAGCCGCCCAACTGGCCGATCCCGAGGCTGAATTGGAGTCCCGCGTTACCCTGACGCCGAAAATCAGCTATGGTGACACGCTGAAACGGCGCTGACGCCGTGGCTATTCAAAAGCTGGACAATCGCACAGCCCGATTGCTGTTCATGGACCGCCATGCGCTGGCGGAACAGCCTTCAGGGGGTGCCAAAGGGGCGGAGCTGCTGGATCTGATCCAACGGCTGGGTTTTGTTCAACTGGACAGTATCAACACGGTCGCGCGAGCCCATGATATGATCCTGTTCTCACGCAGGCCCAGCTATCGCGCGCAAAACCTAAAGCGCCTTTATGAACGTGACCGCGCGCTGTTCGAACACTGGACCCATGATGCCGCCGTTATTCCGATGGAATTCTACCGACACTGGCATCTGCGCTTTCAACGCGATGCTGAACTGCTGAAATCCCGGTGGAAGAATTGGCGACGCGATGGCTTCGAACAGCAGTTCCAGACCGTTCTGAACCATATTCGTGATCATGGCCCTGTATCGTCGTCCGATGTCGGGAAGGACGAAAAGAAGGGCTCGGGCGGGTGGTGGGACTGGCATCCTTCAAAAACCGCGCTTGAATTTCTCTGGCGATCTGGCGCGTTGACGGTTGTCGGACGGCGCGGGTTCCAAAAACGATACGACCTGACGGAACGGGTGATCGACACGCATCTTTGCCCCGACGGTTCAGATATTGATGCGCCGGAAACAGTGAATTGGCTTTGTAACGCAGCCCTCGACAGGCTGGGGTTCGCAACGTCCGGTGAGCTGGCAGCATTCTGGGACACAGTCAGCGCAGCGGAGGCGCGAGAATGGGTAAAGCTGGCTCTAAGACGGGGCGAAATTGAGGAAGTCGAAATCACATGTGCGGATGGGCAGACCCGCAAATTGGTTTCAAAACCGGTCTTGGCCGACACCAAGCCCCAAGTAGCCCCGCCGGGTCGCATTCGCGTGCTCAGCCCCTTTGACCCTATGCTGCGTGATCGAAACCGGGCCGAGCGATTGTTCGGATTTCACTATCGTATCGAAGTCTTCGTCCCCGAAGCGAAGCGCACCTATGGGTACTACGTCTTCCCTCTGCTTGAGGGCGACCGACTTATTGGCCGGATCGACATGAAGGCTCATCGCGATCGGGGCGTTTTGCGAGTCAGTGCGGTGTGGCCAGAACGCTCGGTCAAATGGTCCACGGCGCGGACAGGTCGCTTGACCTCGGAGTTGGACCGGGTCCGCAGGTTCGCAGGGCTGGATGGCGTGGAGTTTTCTACGGACTGGCTGAAAGAGCCTAAATAGAGGCTATTCAGGATCTGACAGCGTCAGAGAGATTGGCTGCAGCCCATCTATTCCACCCTCAAGAACGTCTCCGGGCACAAGCGCCCCCACTCCGGCCGGTGTACCGGTCAGGATTATGTCTCCGGGTCGAAGATGATAATATCCGGAAAGGTGACTGATGATCTCATCAATCTTCCAGATCAGTTCGTGCAAGGTCGCATCTTGCCTAACGTCGCCGTTCACGCTGAGAAAAATGCGTTTGTCATCCTCGGGCATCCAGTCCGAGGCGCGCGTCAGCGGGGCAAGAACGGTGCCATTTTCAAGGTCTTTGCCCAGATCCCAAGGGCGTTGCTTGTTACGCTCGCGGATCTGCAAATCCCGACGGGTCATGTCCATAGCACAGCCATAGGCGTAGATTGCATCTGCGGCCTCGGCAGGTTTGGCCTTGAAAACGGGCTTTCCGAGCGCGACTGCCAATTCCATCTCATGATGAAAATTCTCGGTTCCGGGCGGAAACGGCACGGTCGCACCGGACAGAACGGCATTGGCTGCCGATTTGGTGAAATAGAACGGCGCTTCGCGGTCAACCTCGTGGCCCATTTCCGCGGCATGGGCTGCATAATTGCGTCCGACACAGAAAATTCGACCGACGGGGTAAAAGGACGACTCCCCGTGGATCGGTACCTCGATCGGGTCTGGCAAGGAAAACAACGTATCAGACATCTTTGGCCCCTTCTTGCAACGCACTGGGCGCATCCTAAGGATACACCCGGTCTGAACAAGCCAAAGCGACGACCTGACCCGGGTTACATTGTAGCCCAACATCTTGGAATGACAGATCGAAGCACTAAATCAAAGGTTGCAGACGACAAACAGACGTTGAATTGCACCCAAACCATACTTGCCCGCCCAAAGCCCCAAGATAGGGCAGATTGCACAAAAGACCGGGTGCACCTGTTCAGAGAACCGCGGTCGTGGCCCGCCCCCCCAAGGGTCGCAACTTTCGCAATGTCGCCTCATTTCAGGTTGACTGGTCCTCTGAAGCGTCGGTCGGACACAAAACACAAGTCTAAGTCCGACTCTCCCGCCAGGGGACACCAATCACCGCCTCTGGCGGGGCGCAGAGTAACCTCTCAGGTTTTGAGATCATAAAGATCGTTCAGAAGGTCCAGCAGCGTCTCATGCCTTTTGGGGCCCAATTGCGACTTTATCTCATCCGCCAGCCGGACTGTGACGTCGATATTGTCGCGGATGATCTGCTCACCCGCTGGCATGATCTCGACAATCTGTCGGCGCTTGTCGATTGGATGGGCACTGCGCCGGATCAGTCCCTTAACCTCGAGCTTTTGCAAAATCCGTGTCAGGCTGGGCAACAACAGACACGCCCGGTCAGCAATCACCGTGGGCTCTTGCGGACCTTCCTCGTTCAGAACACGCAACACACGCCATTGCTGCTCGGTGACGCCGGCGTCTGCCAACATCTTCCGAATAGGACCCATGACCCGTTCGCGGGCCCGAAGCAACGCAATCGGCAACGAGCGGGATGTCGATGGCAGGTCTTTGGTCATACGGAATCTTGACCGAAATCTAATAAGACTGCAACAGCGCGGAAAACCCCTTATTCAGAGCGTTGTTGTCCAGATTTGCCCCAACACCTTCGAACCCAATGCCAAATCTGATTGACCTTTTCCCCCGAATGGCCATCACTGTCAGGCGTTTCCACCACCGCCTTGGAGGCCCCGCGATGCCAGCCCCTGTAAACACATTCAAAGAAGCTCTGGCCAATGGAGATCGCTTGATCGGCTGCTGGACCAGCTTCGCCGAAAGCGTCACCGCTGAAATCATGGGAACCGCTGGCTTCGACTGGCTGGTAATCGACGGAGAGCATGCGCCCAACGATATCCGCTCGGTTCGTGACCAGATTATGGCCTTGTCGGCCAGTCCCACACATCCCGTTGTTCGGGTTCCCGTCGGAGACACAGCGCTGATCAAAATGGTCCTGGACGCCGGGGCCCAAACAATTTTGGTTCCCATGGTCAACAGCGCCGATCAAGCGCGCGAATTGGTGCGCGCGTGTCGCTATCCACCCGAAGGGGTCCGCGGCGTCGGTGCCGGCGCCGCGCGGGCGACCGGGTACGGATCGTTCTCCGATTACATCCAGACAGCAGATGCGCAAGTCTGCCTATTGGTTCAGGTCGAAAACCGTGCCGGTATCGCCGCGCTTGATGATATTTTGAAAGTCGATGGCGTCGATGGTGTTTTTATCGGTCCAGCGGACTTGTCGACGGATATGGGATACCAGGGCAACAGCGCGGCGCCTGAGGTTCGCGAAACGATTGCCGACGCAATCAGCCGAATCAAAAAAGCCGGCAAGGCCCCCGGAATTCTGGGCACTCATGAAGAGGCGACACAAAGCTACCTTGAGATGGGCGCACAATTTCTGGCTGTTGGAATCGACGTCATGATCCTGACGCAGGCGGCGCGCGCATTGGCGACGAAGTGGAAGACCCGGTAACGATCAGCTCTGCATCGCCGCAGCGGCCTGCGCATAGCCACCTGACGCGCCATCAACGAAATGCACGTGGTCATCGCGGGTAGCTGACGGCACAAAACAGGTCATCATTGCCTCGTCCTGTGCATGCAAGCCGTAACGCACCTTGCCGCGCCCGCGCGCTTGTTCCAGCATCATCTGAATTTGCGCCAACGTCGCAGGATCGCAATCCAGCGTCATTTTGAGCCCGTCGTCGAACTTTCGATAATCTGCATTCCGGCTGACCATCCGTTTATAATGGTCCGGCTCAAAGTTACCCAGCCGTTTGCCGGACCGAAACAGTAATGCGATCAGCAAATTCTGTACCAACAGTTTGAGCATTTGACCAAAGACGCTGCCTCCGGCGCGCGAGACATGGGCATCAATGCTCAGACCAGGTGGTGGCCATCCGATCGGTGGGCCGTTTTCCGGTACCGGGTGACCCGCGCGCTCCAACCCTTCGGCTGCAGACAGAACCGATTGGGCGAGGTCGGCAAAATCCGCCTCGGTGGCGTGCGGCGTGGGTTCCACGACCAGCGACACGATCTGCCCATGCTGCGCCTTAACGTTGGACCACCGACAGGACAGACCGGTTAGATCAGGGCGCACACCGGGGTCGGCTTCGGGCACCATAAAGTGACCGGCCTTCATCTGCGTTTCCGCCCAAGCAAGCCCCCCGCCCGAGAACATTGCATAGTCGACCCCGTCCGATGGTGCGAAACGGGCGACGCGCAGGTCTTTGCCCGCCGTGCGGATTTCGGCCACCGTCACCAATGCTGCGCGCAGCGGAATGGAAAACTCTTCCTGCGCCCAGCGCCTCATGGCGGCCAGAACCTCGCCAGCCGCTTCGGCCGCACTGGCCGGCACAGCAAAGCCTGCGCCGTCACCACCGAACACATACGGAAACTCGCGCCCGCGCATGGCGTTGATCATCGCTGAAATAACCGCTGCCCCGACGGTATTGACCGTTTTGTAGCGTCCCTGCGCGATCTGCCCGGTCGAGTCGACAATGTCCGCAACACCAACAACCCAGTCACTGGGAATGGCCGAAAACCGCTGAGGGTCGGCCAAACGGGTAAAGTCCCGCAGCAAGGGCAGGCTGTCGTAAAACGCGACCTGAGCGTCCTTCATAATAACCTCTTGTCGAAATTATCCCTGAACATAGCCCGATTGTGGCACCTGTCCCGCGAAATCGTCATTACACACATCCTTGTGTGCGGACTCCTGCCGTGCCAAGCATAGCCGGTTAGCCGCGGGGGAGAGAGTCATTTCATGAAAGCAGGTTTGGTCGTGTTGTGCCTGGGCTATGTGCTCAGCCAGTTTTTTCGCGCTTTTCTGGCGGTTCTCAGCGTTGATCTGGGCCGGGATATCGGCGCCACACCCGAAGACCTTGCCTTTGCATCGGGTCTTTGGTTCCTGATCTTCGCCGCCATGCAGCTGCCCGTCGGATGGGCGTTGGATCGTGTTGGCCCCCGACTGACCTCGACTGTATTGCTGCTGGTCGGCGGCGCTGGCGGCGCGCTGATCTTTGCCCTTGCAAGCACGCCATTTCATATCGCCGTGGCAATGGGACTGATCGGAGTGGGATGCTCGCCGATCCTGATGGCATCGTACTTTATTTTCGCCCGTGAATACCCCCCAGCCCGTTTCGCCACTTTGGCTGCTCTGATGCTGGGTTTGGGATCAGTCGGCAATCTGGTTGCCTCATACCCCACGGCGTTGGCGGTTGAGCTGATGGGCTGGCGGGCCACTATGGTCACATTGGCCCTGTTTTCAGGCGCGATCGCCATCGGCATCCTGTTCACAGTTCATGATCCCAAACGCGTTGAAACCGACCACAAGGGATCGGTTCTGGATCTGTTGAAACAACCGGCACTTTGGGCGATCCTGCCGTTGATGTTGGTGGCCTATGCGCCGTCGGCCGCGACCCGCGGGCTTTGGGCCGGGCCGTATCTCAACGATGTTTTCGCCCTCAGCACCACGCAGATCGGAACCGCCACTCTGATCATGGGTGCGTCGATGATTGCGGGTACATTCGTCTACGGGCCACTTGACCGGATTCTGGGGACTCGAAAATGGGTAATCTTTGGCGGCAATGCTCTGGGCGTGGTCGGCCTGACTTTGTTGTGTCTGTGGATCGACAATGCGGTCTGGTTGTCGGTGGTTCTGATCTCGGTCATCGGGTTCACCGGAGCCAGCTTTCCGGTCATCATGGCCCATGGCCGCGCCTTTGTTCCTCCACACCTAGTGGGCCGAGGCGTGACCCTGTTGAACCTGTTCGGGATCGGAGGCGTCGGCCTTGCCCAATTCGTCACCGGCCGCGTCCATGCAGCCACGGTAGACATCAGCCCCTCTGCACCTTACACAGCGATATTCGGCTTTTTCGCCGTAGCTCTGACACTTGGCTGCATAATCTATCTTTTCAGCCGCGACAGCACTGACTGACCCGACAGGAGGCCCCCATGCCGGATATCCAGGTTCTTGCGCCAAACCTGAAGCACAGCCTGTCCGGTGTTACAACGACAGTGATCCGGTTGCTGCCTATTCAGGTCAAGATGATCAATATCCGCGCCACAGGGCCGGGGCTGCCCGAGGATATTCCGCATATTCGCCTGTTAAAGACCCTGGTTTTACCCAATCGCTCTCCCATCGTCTGGCACGCCCGCCGCAATACCGAGATGTTGATGGGCCTTGTGTTGCGCACAGTGTTTCGGCGCAACTATAAGCTGCTGTTCACCTCGGCGGCGCAGCGCGATCATTCGGGGTTCACTAAATGGCTGATATCGAAAATGGATGCGCTGATTGCGACGACGCCGCAGGCAGCTTCGTTCCTGCAACACCCGGCGACGGTGATCATGCACGGGGTCGACACACAGATTTTCCACCCTGAACCCGACAAGGCCGCCCTGCGCGCCAAGCTGGGCCTGCCCTCGGGCACGCTGATCGGCTGTTTCGGGCGCATTCGCCCGCAAAAGGGCGTCGACCTGCTGGTGGATGCGGCGATTCAGGTGCTGCCCGATTTTCCGGATGCGCAGATCGTCTTTACCGGCAACGCAACAACCGAGTTCGAGGGCTTTCAGCGCGAACAAGAGGCCAAGCTGGAACAGGCCGGGCTGGCCGACCGGGTGCGGTTTCTGGGCGAACGCCCGTGGGAAGAGATCGTCGAAACCTACCGCGCGCTGGACCTGTTTGTGGCCCCTGCCCGCCACGAAGGGTTCGGCCTGACCCCGCTCGAGGCGATGGCCTCGGGCGTTCCGGCCATTGCCTGCCACGGCGTCGGCGCATTCAGCGCGCAGATCAAAGATGGTGAAACGGGCCGTCTGGTGGAAAAGGACAATGCCGACGCATTGGCCGGTGCCCTGCGCGACATGCTGAGCGATCCGGCGAAAATGGCCGCCGCCGGACAGGCGGCGCGCAAGCACGTCGAACAGAATTTCCGAATCGAGGGCGAGGCGGAGGCCATCGTCAAAGTCTATCGATCCCTGCTGGATGCACCGTAAAACCGTGTCTTGCTGCGTCAAATCGCTGTGACGCAGCAAAATCTGCACCGAAAACTCTTTTTTCTTTGCCGCAACGCAGCTATGAACGCGCGTCCTTAACTTTGGAGACATGAAATGGGCTATCGCGTCGTTGTCGCCGGCGCCACGGGTAACGTGGGCCGCGAAATGCTGAACATTCTGGCAGAACGCCAGTTCCCCGTCGATGAACTTGCCGTGCTGGCAAGCCGTCGTTCGCTGGGCACCGAAGTAAGCTTTGGCGACAAGACACTGACCACCCAGGACATCGATACCTTTGATTTCACCGGTTGGGACATGGCGCTGTTTGCCATCGGCTCGGACGCAACCAAAGTCTACGCGCCCAAGGCGGCCGCAGCGGGTTGTGTGGTGATCGACAACTCGTCGCTCTATCGCTACGACCCCGATATCCCGCTGATCGTGCCGGAATGTAACCCGCAGGCGATCCACGACTACAAAAACAAGAACATCATCGCCAACCCCAACTGCTCGACCGCTCAGATGGTTGTCGCGCTGAAGCCGCTGCATGACCGCGCCAAGATCAAGCGCGTTGTCGTCTCGACCTATCAGTCGGTCTCGGGCGCGGGCAAAGAGGGCATGGATGAGCTGTGGGATCAGACCAAAGCGGTCTATAACCCCACCACCGAAGTGGAGCCCAAGAAGTTCCAGAAACAGATCGCCTTTAACGTCATCCCGCAGATCGACGTCTTCATGGAAGACGGCTCGACCAAGGAAGAATGGAAGATGGTTGTGGAAACCAAGAAGATCGTCGATCCGTCGATCAAGGTCACAGCCACCTGCGTCCGCGTTCCCGTATTCGTCGGCCACTCCGAGGCCGTGAATATCGAGTTCGAGGAATTCCTCGACGAGGATGAGGCCCGCGATATCCTGCGCGAAGCACCGGGCATCATGGTGATCGACAAGCGCGAGGCTGGTGGCTATGTCTCGCCCATCGAATGCGCGGGCGATTTCGCCACCTTCATCAGCCGCATCCGTCAGGACTCGACCGTGGAAAACGGCATCAACCTGTGGTGTGTGTCCGACAACCTGCGCAAAGGTGCAGCCCTGAACGCGGTGCAGATCGCCGAACTGCTGGGCCGTGAGGTTCTGAAAAAGGGCTGAATTCGCTTACTTGAACCGATATGAAGGGCCGCCTTTTGGGCGGCTCTTTTTATTTTGACTTGATGTACTGCGGTTCAATTGCAACCAATACGGTAGTTTGCAATTTTATTTCCGCGAGTGATTATGAAACCAGTGTTCTATTTGTTGGCCCTTGTGCCAACAATCCTGTCCGCCGAAACCTTTACCCTTGATACAGATGTCAGCGCCGTGACCGTTTACCCGGACAGCGCCCTGATCACCCGAACAGCTGAGTTCGACGTTCCGGCGGGCACTCATCGTCTGATCCTGTTAGGCACGCCGGTAAGCGATGACATAGGCCTCCAAATCGCGGCCATGCAGTTCCGCGCCGATGGGTTAACCCAAACGGCCCTTATTTCACGTTTCGAAGACGTGCCCTGGCGTGAATACGTCGGCGACGCCGTCAAACAGGTAGAAGACCGCATCAAAGACATAGAAACGCGAATTCAATCGGTTCAGGATCAGGCCGAAACCGCCCGATTGAAAGCCCAAGCTGCCGATCACTCGATTACGTTCCTGTCCAATCTGGGGCGTAACGTAGGTTTGGCCGGATCGGATCCTGAAAACCTGCGCAACATTGCCCGCATGGTTGGCGAGGAAACCCTTGAGGCCGAAAACACTGCGCTGGCGGCAGAACTTGAGGCCCGCGAAACAGAAACCCAACTGACCGAGCTTGAGGCCGAGTTGGAAACGGCGCACGCTGATCTGGCCGCCCTTTTGCCCGAAGCAGATGAACGGATCTTTATCGCCGTCGATGTTGACGCCGAAGAAGATACAAAAGGAACATTGTCGCTGTCGTATCTCAGTTATGAAACCGCATCTTGGCAACCGGCTTATGTTTTTGACCTGAAGACCGGAAATGCCCCGGAGGTACAAATCAATCGCAGCGTTCTGGTGGGTCAAATGACCGGCGAGGACTGGAACGACATCACGCTAAGTGTCTCCACACTGCAACCCGACGAGCAAAACGCCGCGTCAAGGATTAGGGCCAAACGCCGCTCGATTCGTGAAAAGCCCAAAGCGCTGGAAGAACCGGTTGTAGAAGCCCCGGTTATTGTCGAAGAAACAGGGACTAGCTGGTCCCCGAGCGCCGCCTCAATTCAAGGGACAGGCACGACCTATACACTGCCTGTACCGATCTCGATTTCCAGCGGATATGGGGTCGCCGAGCTGGAACTGGACAGCATGTCCCAACCTGCGGAAGTGTTTGCCCTGGCAAATCCCAGCCGGGATACCACAGCCTATCGGACCGCGCGGTTTACGAACCCTTATTCGCAAAACCTGTTTTCATCTGACTACGCACGGTGGCAGGTCGACGGTGTTCTGGTCGCGGTCGACTCCAGCCCTGATATCGGCCCCGGCGAAGAGGTAGAGCTGGGATTTGGCCCTCTATACGCGCTCACCTTGCGGCGGCAGGTTCTGGGTCGGCGCAGTGGTGATGTCGGTTTGATTGCACGCTCGAACGAACGCGCCGAACGTGCGCAAATTCTTGTTGAAAACCTCTCGGATGAGACGTGGCCCCTGCGGTTGCTCGACAGTGTTCCATATTCCGAACAGGATGATCTTAAGATCGAATGGACCGCGACCCCCAAGCCGACCGATGAGAATGTCGACAACCGGCGCGGTATTCTGGCATGGGAAATGGAGCTTGCGCCCGGCCAGACCGAAACCGTTGAGATCGAAACCAAGCTCAGCTGGCCCGAAGGAATGGTTCTGAGGTGATGAGTAACTGCGTTTCAAGAAGGGCCTGATCGGCCCTTCCGATCGCAGCGAACTTACTTATGGTCAAACAACCACGAACTTCTTTTCATGCGGGTCATAGCATTGCAGCCCGCCCTCTCCGATATCGGTCCACAGCCCGTGCAGGCTCAGTGATCCGTCCTCGACAGCCGAGGCAATGAAGGGGAAGGTCAGCAGGTTTTCCAGCGAGGCGACAACCGCGTGGCGCTCGAATTGTCGGGCCTGTTCCGTGCTGTCTTCGACATCGGCCACCAGATCATATTTCGGCTTTAGGATATCCATCCAACGCCCCACAAAGCTATCTTTCGCTTCAAGCTGCGGGGCCTGTCCTTTGCACATGTCGATACAGCCCTGAACGCCGCCACATTGCGAATGGCCCAGAACGATCAGATGCGCTACTTTCAATGCAGTTACAGCGTATTCGATTGCTGCGCTGGTGCCGTGGTGGTCTCCGTCCGGGGCATAGGGTGGAACCAGATTGGCAATATTTCGGTGAATGAAAAACTCACCCTGATCGGCCCCGAAAATCGAAGTCACGTGCACCCGGCTGTCACAGCAGGAAATGACCATGGCGCGCGGGCGCTGTCCTTCGGTGGCAAGACGCCGGTACCAGACCTGATTTTCCGAATACGTCGTAGCTTTCCAGCCGTGATATCGCTTGACCAGATAGTTCGGCAAAGGTTTGGCGCGATCCATTTTTATGTCCTTAGTCTTGTGTCTGACGAGTGCTGTAACCTGAATTCGCCGAAAATTCGAGCCATTATCCCTGTGCGCAGCAAGGTTTTGCAAAGGAATTCCGCGCAACAGTCAATCCACGCCGTGGGGGCGTTTAGAATTGGGGTAAATGTGGTGGAAAAGATAGTCACACTTGAACACAAGGAATCCGTCCGTCTGGATCCGGACCAGTTGAATGGTCTTTGCGGGCAACTGGGTGATCAGAATGCACTGGACGTGCTGTGCCGCACGGTCGAGGAATTGGCCGTGCGCTTGTCGAATTGCGAACGCTACTGGCGGCGGCGTGATTGGACCAGCTTGCGCAAATGTGCGCGATCCCTGGTGGCGATTTCCGAACAGGTCGGCATGACTGCGCTGGCGCGCGTAGCGGGTGATGTGGCGCATAACGTGGATGTCGGCGATGCCGTCGCCACCGGCGCAACACTGTCGCGCCTGATCCGCGTGGGTGAGAAATCACTGACCGTTATATGGGACCAGCAGGATCTTTCGGTCTGACGGGGCTTGCGGACGGATCGTGGACGGATAGGCTGGGCGCAAATCGAACCAGTTGAGATCCCCATGAACCTGTCCTTTGCCTCCGCCTCTGACCCGTCCCTGCCATTGCACGTGATCGCGCAGCCCCAGCTCGAAAGCTGGCTGGCGGATCAGTCGGACGCTGTGAGGGCTTGGGTCGAAAACAGCGGCTTTACCGCTGGTTTGGGTCAAACCCTGTTGATTCCCAACCCAGACGGTGCGCCGTCCATGGCGCTGGCGGGCTATGGCAAGCCTGCCGGTCGCGCACGCAAACGGTTCCCGCTGGCCGCCGCTGCCGAAGCTTTGCCCAAGGGCACGTATCACATCGCTTCGGGCCTGCCAGACGACGTGGTTGAAACCGAATGCCTGGGATGGTTGCTGACGGGGTATAGTTTTGACCGCTATGCCAGCCAATCCGCTGCCAAGGCCCGCCTTATCGCCCCGGACGGCGTGGATACCACCCGGTTGGAGATTATTGCCAAGGCCGAGGCATTGATCCGCGATCTCGTCAACACGCCTGCATCAGATATGGGGCCGGATCACTTGCAGGCCGCATCTGAAGCGCTGGCGCAGGAATTCGGCGCATCTTGTTCGGTGATTGCGGGCGATGATCTGTTGGGCCAGAGTTTTCCCATGATCCACACGGTGGGTCGTGCGGCCGCGCAGGCTCCTCGTCTGATCGAGATGAACTGGGGTAACGCGGGACCGAAACTGACTCTGGTCGGTAAGGGTGTCTGTTTTGATACCGGCGGGTTGAACCTTAAACCCGGTGCATCAATGGGATTGATGAAAAAGGATATGGGCGGGGCGGCCAATGTATTGGGGCTGGCGCGGATGATCATGGCGCTGAACCTGCCGTTGCAACTGCGTGTCCTGATCCCAGCGGTTGAGAATTCGGTGGCCGGGAATGCATTCCGACCCGGCGATATCCTGACCTCGCGCAAGGGCCTTACGGTCGAGATCAATAATACCGATGCCGAAGGGCGTCTTGTTCTGGCAGACGCGCTGACGCTGGCGGATGAGGGGCAACCTGACCTAGTGATCTCGATGGCGACACTGACCGGCGCGGCGCGTGTGGCGGTTGGTGCTGATCTGGCGCCCTTCTATACCGACAGCGACAAGGCTGCCGACGCCCTGACCCGCGCGGCGCGCGCAGCAGCCGACCCGGTCTGGCGGATGCCTTTCCATGAGCCTTACGAAGCCATGATCGAACCCGGCATCGCCGATCTGGACAACGCCCCTGCGGGTGGATTTGCCGGGTCGATCACCGCCGCTCTGTTCCTGCGCCGTTTTGCGGGCGACAGTCCCTATATGCACTTCGACATCTATTCGTGGCAGCGCAGCAAAGAACCCGGACGCAGCAAGGGCGGGCTGGGCCAAGGCCCACGTGCCCTTTTGACCGCCCTGCCCGAGATGCTGGACCTATGACCCAACACCGCATAATACAGCCAATTGTTGATCTGATGCGCAGCCCAGATGGTCCCCGGGATCGGCAACTTTTGTACGGGGACACCGTCGCGGTCACTGATACATCAGATGGTTGGAGCCAGATCACATCGGACAAGGATGGTTATCCGGGCTGGGTCCGGTCGGACCAGCTAGGCCCGGACACCCCCGCAACCCATTGGATCACTGCCCCCGCCACACATGCTTATACCCAAACGGATATGAAAAGCCCGGACACCGCGTCGCTGAGTTTCGGCAGCCGGATTGCCTCTAAATCCGAAGTGAACGGGTTTCTGGAAACCGAGCTTGGTTTCATTCCCGCCGTTCACGCCAAACCCATCGGCGTGACCCTGACCGACCCGGTCGCCGTGGCCGAGCTGTTTCTGGGCACACCGTATCTGTGGGGCGGCAACAGCCGGAACGGGCTGGATTGCTCGGGCCTTGTGCAGGCCGGATTGCTGGCCTGCGGGATGCCTTGCCCGGGTGATAGCAGAGATCAGGAAGGCGCGGTCGGGCAAACTTTGCCAGACGGAACTCCGCCTCAACGCGGTGATCTATTGTTCTGGAAGGGCCATGTTGCGTGGGTTTACGCTGAGGACATGCTTCTACACGCCAACGCATTCCACATGGATGTGACGTTCGAGCCGATGACGCAGGCGATCGCGCGTATCAAGGATCAGGGTGACGGGCCTGTGACCAGCCATAAAAGGCTCTAATCAAGGTCAACCGAACGGATCAGCTTGCGTTCCAATACCCGTAGCACGGTGCGCAGATCATGGCCGCGCTTCAGGATACGGCCATCCATGCCGACCACCGAATACATCCCCTGTTTTTGCCGCAGGCGCGGGTGCTTTTCGACCCGATAGATCGGATGTTCAGCCGTGCGGCGAAAGATGGAAAACACTGCCATGTCGCGCAGGTTGGAAATGCCGTAGTCCCGCCATTCTCCGGCGGCAACCATCCGGCCATAGACGGACAGGATATGGGACATCTCGTGGCGGTTGAAGGCGACGGGCATCTGGGCCGAGTTACCAGAGAACCGGCTAGGAGGCTGCATGTTCATACACTAAGCCTTGCCGGAAAACGCGCCTGAATCAAGCCCACGCACGACAGGGTGTGGTAATTTTGAAGCGACCTAGCGTCTGCGCCCCACTTGCCGGCAGATCAGAATAACCGGCAACAGCCCCACAGCCAGAATAACCAGAGACGGCACCGCAGCCCCCTCAAGCCGTTCGTCCGAGGCCAGCCGATAGGCTTGCACCGCCAGTGTGTCAAAGTTGAACGGGCGCATGATCAGGGTCGCGGGCAGCTCTTTCATCACGTCCACAAACACGATCAGCAACGCGGTCAGCAGCGATGGTGTCAGAATCGGCAGGTGCACGCGGCGCAACGTGCCCAGAGGACTTTGCCCCAAGGACCGAGAGGCCGCGTCCATATTGGCGTGGACTGTGCTTTGACCGCCCTCATAGGCACTTAGCGCAGCGGCCAGAAACCGAACCATATAGGCTGCAACCAGCAGCCAGATCGAGCCAGTGACAAGCAACCCGGTCGAGATATCGAAAGTCTGCCGCATCCACGCATCCAGCGCGTTGTCAAAACTGGCAAAAGGCACCATTAGGCCCACAGCTATCACGCCTCCGGGCACCGCATAGCCCAGCCGTGCGAGATAGCCCGCCGTGGCAGAACTCCGACCCGGACGCAGGCGCTGAAAGAAGCCCACGCAAATCGCCGCAAACACGGTGATCACCGCGGCCGTGCCCGCCAAAGTCAGCGAGTTCTGGATGAAGCCGATATAGCGCCGCGACAGCAGGTTTTGTTCCGATTCCATCCCCATCTGAACCAGGATGAACACAGGCAGCAGGAACCCCAGCAACACCGGGATGATACACAGCGTTAACGCCGCCGCCGCCTGCCACCCCTTTAAATGGGCCGAGGGCAGCGATGCATGGCTTTTGCCCGCCTGATAATATTTCGCTTTGCCGCGTTGCATCCGCTCGGCCACTGCCATGACCAGCGCAAAGCCCAGAAGGCACAACGCCAGTTGCGCGGCGGCAGCACGGTCTCCGAT
Source organism: Ruegeria sp. R8_1 (assembly GCF_017743815.1). NCBI lineage: Bacteria > Pseudomonadati > Pseudomonadota > Alphaproteobacteria > Rhodobacterales > Roseobacteraceae > Ruegeria > Ruegeria sp. R8_1. Next base: position 239,473 of record NZ_JAGHRL010000004.1, read on the forward strand.
GGAAAACCAGCTGGTGTAGATGCCGGTGGCAAAGGTCTGCACGCCGAAATAGGCGACGGTGCCGAAATCGGCGATGGTCTCCATGATGGCCAGCAACACGCCGCCGGCGATCGCCGGGCGCGCCATTGGCAACGAAACGTGCCAGAAGGCCAGCCACGGGCTTTTGCCCAGCGCACGTGCAGCCAGAAACGCACTGGCGCTTTGCTGCAGAAATGCCGCGCGGGCCAGCAGATAGACATAAGGATAAAGCACGAGGATCAGCATTGCCGCTGCACCCTCGGTCGAGCGGATCTCGGGGAACCAGTAATCACGCGGACCCCAGCCGGTTATGTCGCGCAGGGTCGTTTGGACGATACCGGGGTGGTCCAGAATGAACGTATAGGCATAGGCCAGAACATAGGCCGGAAAGGCCAGCGGCAGCACCAGCGCGATTTCCAGAAACCTCACGCCGGGAAAACGGGTCATCGTCACCAGCCATGCCGCACCGACACCAATGGAAAACGTCCCTATCGCCACCAAAACAACCAGCACCGCAGTGGTCAGCGCATAGCCCGGCAAGACCGTTTCCATCAGGTGAGAGATCGTGTCCGTCCCGCCCGTCACCGCCGCCAGAACGACGGCCAGCATAGGCAGCAGACAGGCCGCCGCCACCAGACAGGCGACGGTCGCCACCAACCGGGTGCCCAACGCGCCGCGGTTGCGCGTTCCGTGTTCTGAGAATTCGACGTCGGCCATGATCCCGGCTTTTTACTGGCTAAGGCGCAGGTTTCGTCTTTAATCGACCAAAACGGTCGGAAACACCAGTAGGCAGGGATACAAATCTGCGGCACATACTGCCGCAGACCTGCTTGGCGTCATTCGTAAACGCGCTGATCCTCGATCACCAGCCCGTCCTTAGGCAGTGATCCCGGCGCGACGACCTCGATCGCGCCCTTCAGTTTCAGCAGCTCGACAACCGATTTGGCATAGGCCATGTCATCGCCACCCGGGCTTTCGATCTGAACGGTCATCATATCCATCTCACCCTGGCGGGCAGCAATGACCCGGGCTTTGACGATCTCGGCATGTTTATCGACCAGCGCGGCCACCTGTTCGGGGCGCACAAACATACCCTTGATCTTGGTGGTCTGATCGGCGCGGCCCATCCAGCCCTTGATCCGTGCATTGGTGCGCCCGCAAGATGACTGGCCGGGCATGATCGCCGATAGATCGCCTGTCGCGAAACGGATCAGCGGATAGTCGGGGTTTAGCGAAGTCACGACGACCTCACCCACTTCACCCTCTGCCACCGGGGTTCCGGTGCCGGGGGTCACGATCTCGACAATGACATGTTCGTCGATGATCATCCCCTCCATGGCGGGGCTCTCATAGGCGATGTTACCCAGATCGGCAGTGGCATAGCATTGCAGACAGGAAATCCCACGATCCGCGTATTCCTGCCGCAGTGACGGGAACAAGGCCCCGCCCCCTACAACGGCAGTGGTGAAATGAAGCTGGACGCCCATCTCATCCGCCTTGTCCAGAATGACCTTCAGATAGTCCGGCGTCCCGGCATAGGCCGTACAGCCTACATCGCGCGCCGCCGTCACCTGCAGCTCGGTCTGGCCGGTGCCTGCGGGCAGAACAGCCGCCCCGACTGCGCGCGCGCCGCTTTCAAAGATCATGCCCGCGGGCGTCAGGTGATAGCCAAAGCAATTCTGAACGATATCGCCCGGCCCCACACCAGCAGCGTGCAGGAATCGGCCCATGCGCCACCAGTCGGGATCGGTGCTGCCCGGTTCGTAGATCGGGCCCGGAGATTGAAACACATGGTGGAAATGCCGTGCGGGTTTGACGGTGAACCCCCCGAACGGAGGACGTGCAGCCTGTGCCTGCGCCAAGTCTGATTTGCGCAGAACCGGTAGTTTGGGCAAGTCCTCAACCGATGCGACACCATCTGTCTCCACATCTGCCAGATGCGTTTGGAAACCCGGCGCAGACAGAGCCCGCACAAGTTGTTTTTGCAGCGCTTCGGACTGATCCGCTGCGCGTTTATCGGCTGATCGGGTTTCGAGTGCGTCGAAATAGGTCATCGCCAGATCCTCCATCCGCTTACAGCCACCTCTTGCGGCGGCGATAGGACCGCACATCGCGGAAGCTTTTGCGGCCTTCATCAGACATGCCCAAATAGAATTCCTTCACGTCCGGGTTTTCGCGCAGTTCCGCCGCCGGGCCATCCATCACAACGCGGCCCGATTCCAGGATATAGCCGTAATGCGCAAACCGCAGCGCCACGTTGGTGTTCTGTTCGGCCAGCAGGAAGGACACACCCTCTTTCTCGTTCAGGTCTTTCACGATGCCGAAAATCTCTTCGACCAGCTGCGGGGCCAGACCCATCGAGGGCTCGTCCAACAGGATCGTCTCGGGCCGCGACATCAATGCGCGCCCCATGGCGACCATCTGTTGCTCACCGCCCGAAGTATATCCGGCTTGGGATTTGCGGCGTTCGGCCAGCCGTGGGAAATAGGAATAGACAAGCTCAAGGTCTTTCTGGATCGCAGCCGCACCGTCTTTGCGGGTATAAGCTCCAGTCAGCAGGTTTTCCTCGACCGTGAGGTGTTCAAAACAATGGCGGCCCTCCATCACCTGGATGACGCCCTTTTCAACCAAATCCGCCGGATCGCTTTCGTGCACGCTGGTCCCGCGATACTTGATCGTCCCTTTCGTGACCTCGCCCCGTTCCGAATGCAGCAGGTTCGACACCGCCTTGAGCGTTGTCGTCTTGCCCGCCCCATTGCCGCCCAGCAAAGCGGTTATCCCGCCCTTGGGCACGGTCAGGCTGACGCCCTTCAAAACGAGGATCACGTGGTTGTAGATCACCTCGATATTGTTGACCTCAAGCAGGGTTTCAGCCTGCACTTCGGTGTTTTGAGCCGCATCCAGCATCAGTGCGTGTCCTCAGGCTTGTGTTGGGGTCGGGGCGGCGTCAATGCGCCACCCCGTTTTTCAGAAGATCGGATCAGCAACGTCCGTCGATTTTGTTCTCGGTCGCATAAGCGCTCGAGTCTTCGTTGATCAGCGGGCCGATCACGTCGCCATCGGTGGCCTTGAACTCTGAAATCAAGCTCCAGGTCTTGCTGGCCGCGTCCCATTGGGTCACGCCAACCAAAGCGTCCCCGCCGTGGTTTTCGCACGAGACCGAGAAGGCTGGACCAAAGTTGGGCAGACCCAGTTCGGTCATCTTGGCTTCGGTGATTTCCAGCGCTTCCATGCCGTCGCGCATCATCGCAGGGGTAATGTCGCCAGTGCCGTGGATTTCCTGCGCTTTCTTGGCAGCTTCGGCGGCCAACATAGCGGCATAGAGACCGCGGTTATACAGAACCGTACCTACCTGATCGCCCGCACCGGCAGCCTTACCGGCGTCGACCACATATTTCTGCAGGTCGTCAAAGACCGGGAAATCGGTGCCCACGTTGTGGAAGGTCAGTGCCTTGTAGCCGTTGGCGGCTTCACCCGCAGGCAGCACGTCATTCTCGGAACCCGACCACCAGATACCGATGAAGTTTTCCATCGGGTAGCGGATGTTGGCAGCTTCCTGAACTGCGACCTGGTTCATCACACCCCAGCCCCACATCAGGACGAAGTCGGGACGATCGCGGCGGATTTGCAGCCACTGCGACTTCTGCTCCTGACCTGGGTGGTCAACGGGCAGAGCAACCAGTTCGAACCCGTGCTTTGCCGACAGCTCTTCCAGCGTGCGGATCGGCTCCTTACCATAGGCCGAGTTATGGTAGACCAACGCGATTTTCTTGCCGCTCAGGTCGCCGTTGTTCGACTCCAACAGATAGTTGATCGCACCCGAGGCCCCATCCCAGTAGTTCGCAGGATAGTTGAAGGTATGGCTGAACACGTCACCGTTCTTGGCCGAAGTACGCCCGTAACCCATCGTGTGCATCGGAATGCCATCTGCGGTGGTCTTGGGGATCAGCTGATAGGTAATGCCGGTCGAAAGCGGCTGATACACCAACGAGCCTTCGCCCTTGGTCGATTCATAGCATTCCACACCTTTTTCAGTGTTATAGCCGGTTTCGCATTCGATCACCCTGGCCGGAACTCCTCCGATCCCGCCATCGCGTTCATTCAGCAGCGTGAAATAGTCGGCATAGCCATCCGCAAACGGGATACCGCCCGCCGCATATGGCCCGGTACGATAACTAAGCGACGGAAAGACGAGGTCGGCCATAACCGGACCTGCCGCCATTACAGCGCCCAGCGCCATAGTTGCCAGTTTCAATTTCATCGGGTGTCTCCTCCCTTGGTTTGTCCGATGGTGGGCTCGGGCGTGTACCACCCGTTATGTGATTGGGCCGACCCGCTAGTGCGGGAATGGCCAGAGTCTCAGTTTTTCTTTCGCCACGCGCCACAGTTGCGCCAGACCATGTGGTTCAAGGATCAGGAACATGATGATCAGTCCGCCCACGATGACGAGATTCAAATGCGCCACGATATCGGTGGGCCAACCCAGCATGTCCGCACCGACGACCTTCAGCACAACTGGCAGCAGAACAAGGAACGCAGCCCCCGCGAAAGACCCGAAGATCGAGCCCAGCCCGCCGATAATGATCATGAACAGCACCAGGAACGATTTCTGGATGCCAAACACTTCGCCGACCTCGACCGCGCCCAGATAGACCGCAAAGAACAGCGCACCCGAGACGCCCACAAAGAACGAACTGACGGCAAAGGCTGTCAACTTTGCCCGCAGGGGGTTCACGCCGATGATCTCGGCAGCGATGTCCATATCGCGGATCGCCATCCATTTTCGCCCAGTGGTACCGCGCGTCAGGTTACGGGCAATCACGGCACAGACTGTCAGGAAGATCAGGCAAAACAGGTAGGTGGCCCAGGCTGGTGCATTCGGACCTGTGATGATGATGCCAAACACATCCCGTTCGGGCGCGTTGATCTGGCCCGAGGCTGAGTAGTTGTAAAACCACGGCACGCGGTTAAACAGCCAGACAAGGAAGAACTGCGCTGCCAGCGTTGCCACGGCCAGATAGAACCCTTTGATCCTAAGGCTTGGAAGGCCAAACAGCACACCGACCAACGCGGTGATACCTCCGGCAAGGATGACATGGATGAACATGCTGACATCCGGGAAGGCCGTCATCAGCTTATAGCAAGCATAGGCCCCTACAGCCATGAACCCGCCGGTGCCCAGCGAAACCTGCCCGCAATAGCCCACCAGAATGTTCAGTCCGATCGCCGCAATCGCATAGATCAGAAACGGCAGCAGCAGCGCATTTGCCCAATAGTCGTTGATGATAAACGGGATGATCCCAAACGCCACCGCCAGCACCACATAGTACCGATACCGGTCGAACTTGATCGGAAAGGTCTGGCTGTCATCCACGTAAGAGACTTTGAAGTCCCCTGCCTCACGATAGAACATGTCTTACTTTCCCCATTGTTCCTGCGCCCGGTTCCGGGCCGCAGCATCCAGTTGGTTCGATCCCTTGGCGTAGCCGCTCGCCTCTGACGCGCGCACAAGTTTCAAATAGGCCAGAACACCCATGACCAGACCGGCAAAAGCCAGAATAGCTGCGATTGTCACTTGCCCGTCCGACAGGTCGTCCGACGTCAGAGCGATATATCCAAACGCCCAGAACCCGGCCCAGGCAATGACATTGGTGATGGCGATCAGTTTGGTCATGCCCTACACCCTCTCGATGATCTTTTCGCCGAACAGACCCTGCGGCCGGAAAACCAGGAAGATCAGCGCCAGCACATAGGCAAACCAGTTCTCGGTCGCCCCGCCCACCATCGGACCGATGGCAAACTCAAACAGTTTTTCGCCCACACCAATGATCAGGCCGCCAACGATGGCGCCGGGGATCGAGGTGAAGCCGCCCAACATCAGAACCGGTAGCGCCTTGAGCGCGATCAGGCTCAGCGAGAACTGAACGCCCGATTTCGTGCCCCACATAATGCCCGCGACAAGGGCCACAAAACCGGCCACTGACCAGACCATCACCCAGATGAAGTTCAACGAGATCCCGACCGACAGCGCCGCCTGATGGTCATCGGCCACCGCGCGCATCGCACGCCCTTGCTTGGTGTACTGGCTGAACGCCACCAGCGCCGCCACCAGCAATGCCGCGATCACGGTTGCAACAATGTCCAGATTGTCGATGAAGAAGCCGTAGCCAAAGATGTTGAACGTGCTCTCATCAATCCACAGGTTGATGCCCTGCGGCAGGCCCACATCCAGCGTCTTGATTTCAGAGCCCCACATCAGATCGGCTACACCTTCCAGCAGATAAGCCAGGCCGATCGTTGCCATGAACAGAATGATCGGCTCCTGCCCCACCAGATGGCGCATCACAAAGCGCTGCACCGCCCAGGCCAGCAACACCATCACCGCCATAGTCAGAATAATCGCCAGCAGCGCAGGCACGTTCCAGCCGAAGTGATGGATATGCGTGCCGAAGGTGGCGTTGATCAGATGCGCAAACGGCACCTGCCCGTTCATGATGCCCACCAGAGTCATCGCCGCAAACAGCGCCATAACCCCTTGAGCATAGTTGAAAATCCCCGAAGCCTTGTAGATCAGCACAAAGCCCAGCGCGACCAGAGCATAAAGGACCCCGGCCATCAGGCCATTCAGGATGACCTCCATCGCGAATACCAACTGATCAGGCATGTCCGCCCCCTCTCATGTCTGTCAGATGTCTAGTCATGGCTCACCCCCAGATAGGCGTCGATGACCTCTTGATTGTTGCGCACCTCATCGGGTGTGCCGTCACCGATCTTGCGGCCATAATCCATCACCACCACGCGGTCGCTCAGATCCATCACAACACCCATGTCGTGTTCGATCAGCGCAATCGTGGTGCCAAACTCATCATTCACGTCCAGAACAAAGCGGCTCATGTCCTCTTTCTCTTCAACGTTCATGCCCGCCATCGGTTCATCCAGCAGCAGCAGCTTGGGCTCCGCTGCCAAGGCCCGCGCCAGTTCGACCCGTTTCTTCAGCCCGTACGGCAGGCGGGACACAGGTGTTTTGCGGATGTGCTGGATTTCCAGGAAATCGATGATCTTCTCGACCGCCTCGCGGTTTTCCGTCTCTTCCGCCTCGGCTTTGCCCTTCCACCACGCCTGCTGGAAAATGTTGGTCTTCATGAAGCCCAAACGCCCGGTCATCACATTGTCCAAAACGCTCATGCCTTCGAACAGAGCAATGTTCTGGAACGTCCGCGCGATGCCCTGCTGCGCCACCTCAAAGGGTCGCATCTGCGGGCGCTTTGATCCGTGAAACCAAACCTCACCTTCCTGCGGCACATAGAACCCCGAGATCACGTTCAACATAGAGGACTTGCCCGCCCCATTCGGCCCGATGATGGCCCGGATCTCACCCTCGCGAATGTCGAACGAGATATCTTTGATCGCCACCACACCGCCAAAGCGCAGGGTGATGTTCTTCATCTCCATCACCACACCGCCGATCTTGCGGCCGTCTTCGGTGACATATCCATCGGAACTATCCAGCATCAGACCCTCCCTGAGCTGCGAAAAAACGGGACGGCGGGCGGGGCGATGACCGCAAGGTCGAGCGGCGCTCGAACGGCCCTCATTCCGCCGCAACCTTGTGCGAGGCCGCAGCAACAACCGGAGCGTCGACGATTTCCAGCGTGGCCGAGATCGACCCCTTCCGCCCGTCCTCATAGGTCACTTCGGTCGTGGTCGACACACTTGGCGATCCGTCATAAAGCGCATCAATGATGTCTTGGAATTTCTCTTCCACAAACCTGCGGCGCACCTTGCGGGTCCGGGTCATCTCACCATCATCGGCATCCAACTCTTTGTGCAGAACCACAAAGCGATGCACCTGGCAGCCCGACAGCATCTCATCTGCGGCAACCGACTTGTTGACCTCTTCCACATGCGACTTGATCGTCTCTAGCACGCGGGGATGACTGGTCAGTTCCTGATAGGATCCATAGGCCACATTGTTGCGCTCGGCCCAGTTACCCACCGCCGTCAGGTCGATATTGATAAAGGCCACGCAACGATCCTTGCCGTTACCAAACAGTACAACCTCCAGAATATCGGGATAGAACTTCAGCTTGTTCTCGACATATTTCGGCGCAAACATCGACCCGTCGGCCATTTTGCCCACGTCCTTGGCACGGTCGATGATCCGCAGATGGCCGGACCCTTCCTCGATGAACCCGGCATCGCCCGTAGCCACCCAACCCTCGGCATCCTTGGTCGAGGCAGTCGAGTCCGGGTTATTGTAATACTCGACAAACACACCCGGCGAGCGATAATGAATCTCGCCCTTGTCATCGATCTTCAACTCGACATCCGGCGCGGGCACACCAACCGTATCCGCGCGCACCTCGCCATCAGGCTGCACAGTGATGAAAACGGTCGCCTCGGTCTGACCATATAGCTGCTTCAGATTGATCCCCAACGAGCGGTAGAAATCAAAAATCTCAGGCCCGATCGCCTCACCCGCCGTATAGCCGACGCGGAATCGCCCATAGCCCAGAGTATCTTTGAGCGGACCGTAAACCAGCATATTGCCCAGCGCGTATTTCATCCGGTCCATGGCGCCGACCGGTTTTCCGTCCAGCAGAAGGCCGCCGACTTTTTTGGCGTGATCCATGAAGTGACGGAACATGCGCTTCTTCAGCTTGCCCGCATCCTCCATCCGGATCATCACATTGGTCAACTGCGTCTCAAACACGCGCGGCGGGGCAAAGAAATAGGTCGGCCCGATCTCGCGCAGGTCGGTCATCATCGTGTCGGCGCTTTCGGGGCAGTTCACGCAGAACCCGCACCAATAGGCCTGACCGATGGAAAAGATGAAATCGCCCACCCAGGCCATCGGCAGGTAGGACAGAATATCTTCGTTGCGGGTCAGATGGTCGAACTCGGCCGAGTTCTTGGCGCTTTCGATCACATTGCGATTCGACAGAACCACACCCTTGGGCTTGCCCGTCGTGCCTGAGGTATAGAGCATCACGCAGGTATCGTCATAGGTGATCGCCGCGATGCGCTTGTCCAGTTCCGCGTCAAACCGCGCGTGACCGGCGCTGCCCTCGGCCATGATGTCGTCCAGTGCGTTCATCTGGGAGTGGTCGTATTTCCGCATGCCCCTTTTGTCGGTGTAGAGGATATGCTTGACCTGATGCAGCCCCTGCTGAATCTCGATGACCTTGTCGACCTGCTCCTGATCGCCACAGACGACGAACTTCGCACCGCAGTGTTCCAGAACATAGGCCATCTCTTCCGCGACCGAGTCCTGATACAGCGGCACCGGCACCGCCCCCACCATCTGCGCGGCGACCATCGACCAGTAATGCGCCGGGCGATTGCGGCCTATGACGGCAATGTGGTCGCCCTGTTCAACGCCGATTTCCAGAAACCCCAACGCCAGCTTGCGGATTTCAGCGGCGGCCTCGGCCCAGCTCCAGCATTGCCAGATCCCGAATTCCTTTTCCCGATAGGCCGGGGCATCCCCGAACTGCGTCGCATTGCGATGTAACAGCGCCGGAAGAGATACCATCCCCTCCGCGCCCGACTGCGTCTGAGCCAATCTTTTTCTCCTCCCCATCCGACCCCTCCCCGGGCCGGAACTGGCGGGTCCGGGTCATGCCCGAACGCCAATGCCCCGATTAAGAGACATGAGAACGATCAGCGTCAAGTTTTGCCTGATGTTTTCTCAATTCTTACGAATTGTAACAGAGACGAGGGACGTGTTTCGCCTTGTACGGAACGTGCAATACGCACAATTGGCGGAAGCACCCACACCTAGCAGGGCGTTCCTTGGTGAAAGCGAAGTCTCCAGCAACCCTCAACTTTTATCCATAATGATGAGCGGCGAGCACGTTCACAGCTATCACCTTGCCTTAACTCACTTGTGTAGGTTGCCAAGGCTACATCAGGTGCAACCAACTCTACCGAGTAGTCGGAAAGAGGAAGCGTCGCTCCGATTGAAGTATCTGAATTCGCATCCATAAGCATATCGCTTTTCTCATAGCGGCGACCAGATCGACCAAACTCCACAAAATAAATATCAAAAGTCTGATCCATTAGTTTTGGATCGAAACGGGTTTCAGCTGTCCACAAGGATTCTTCTAATTGTTCGAGTGCAGCCTTGTCTTCAATTGATAGCTTCATCAAATCGTTCGTCCAAAATAATGTTAGGGACGAATATCAGCCGAAATCCTAGCCATTACAACTGCATGAACAGTTGGTGCTACAACCAATCCCGTAAAATCGGGATCAACGGCACGTCTGCCGCAGGCATCGGATAATTCCGCAGTTCATTCGCGCGCACCCATTTCAGCGCCTGCCCTTCCTTGGACTGCGGAATCCCCTCCCACTTGCGGCATGCAAACAACGGCATCAACAGATGGAAATCGTCATAGCTGTGGCTGGCGAAGGTCAGGGGCGCAAGGCAGGAGGCCCAGGTGTTGATGCCCAGTTCCTCCTCCAACTCGCGGATCAGGGCGACCTCGGGGGTTTCGCCGGATTCGACCTTGCCGCCCGGGAACTCCCACAGACCGGCCATGGATTTACCTTCGGGGCGCTGCGCCAACAGCACCCGGCCTTCGACGTCGATCAGCGCGACGGCCGACACCAAAACGGTCTTCATGAACGATAATCCGCGTTGATTTCGATATATCCGTGGGTCAGATCGCAGGTCCAGACGGTGGATGCGCCCTCGCCCAGCCCTAGATCGACCGTGATCACCAAATCCTGACCTTTCATGTAGGCGGCGGCATCTTCCTCGCGGTAATCGGGGCTGACCCAGCCTTTCTCGGCCACAAGGATGTCACCGAAAGAGATACTCAGCAGGTCGCGGTCGGCGGCTGCTCCGGATTTGCCGATAGCCATGACCACGCGACCCCAGTTCGGGTCTTCGCCCGCAATCGCTGTTTTCACCAGCGGTGAGTTGGCAATCGCCAGCCCATGTACCTTGGCGTCGGCATCCGAGGCGGCGCCAGTCACACGAATTTCTACGAATTTCGTGGCGCCTTCACCGTCGCGCACCACCTGCTGCGCAAGCTCCAGCATCACAGTTTCAAGCGCCTGCGCAAACGCCGCGTTGCCGGTGGCATCCACACCCGAGGCCCCCGTGGCGCACAGCAGCAGCGTGTCCGAGGTCGAGGTATCGCTGTCCACCGTGATGCAGTTGAAGGTGCGATCCGTCTGCGCGCCCAGCATCGACTGCAGCGCCGATTGTTCGACCTGCGCGTCGGTAAAGATATAGACCAACATCGTCGCCATATCCGGCGCGATCATGCCTGAGCCCTTGGCAATCCCCGCAATAGAGACTGTTTTGCCATCAATCTCAACCTGCGCAGACGTCCCCTTAGGGAAGGTGTCGGTCGTCATGATCGCCCGCGCGGCGTCTTCGATCGCGTGACGACTGAGGCCCGCCTTAAGCGCCTCAAGATGTGACACGATCTTTTCATGGGGCAGCGGTTCGCCAATCACGCCGGTCGACGAGGTGAACACCCGCTCGACCGCGACGCCGGTGGCTTTGGACACGGCCTGCGTAACTTCGGCCACCGAGGTCTGACCGTAATGCCCGGTGAACGCATTGGCATTGCCCGAGTTCACGAGAATGGCCGCCGGGCCATCGCTGGCCCCGCCGATCTTGTCCTGACAATCCAGCACCGGGGCTGCGCGGGTGGCGGATCGCGTAAACACCCCCGCCACCGAGGTGCCGGGGTCCAGCACCGCCAGCATCACATCGGTGCGCCCCTGGTAGCGCACGCCAGCCTCAACGGTGGCAAAGCGCACGCCATCAATCGCGGGCAGGTCGGGAAATGCCGCCGGAGCCAGCGGGGACACTTTGGTAATCGTGGCCAACGGGCTTACTCCTGAATCAGGTCCAGCTGACGAACGATACCGGGGGTCATGCCCTCGATTTCAGGGCGGTCGATCTGAGCGCTTTGCGTCAGCTCATCAATGCGGGCCTGAATCGCTTCGTTCTGCAAGGTCTGAGCCAGTTCTTCCCGCACAGCGTCCAACTCGGGTGCTTCGGTTTTGCGTTTGTCGTTCAGGATGATCACGTGCCAACCGAACTGAGTCTGCACCGGATCAGAAACTTGTTCTTTGTCCAATCCTATGACGGCTGTCTCGAATTCCGGAACCATCCGCCCTTTTCCGAACCAACCCAGCTCGCCCCCATTCGGGCCAGAGGGACCGGTCGATTTTTCTTTGGCGAGTTCCGCGAAATCCGCACCGTCATCCAGTTGCGACTTGATCTCGTTGGCTTCTTCTTCGGTTTCGACAAGTATATGGCTGGCGTTGAACTCATCTTCACCTTCGAATTCGGCAAACCGTGCGTCATAGGCGGACTGAATCGCCTCGTCGGTGACCAGATCGCCGATCAAAGCGTTCACAGTCTGAACAGCCAGCAACGAGCGGGTTTCATTCGCCAGCGCCAGCGCGTTCAGCTTGGTCAGCTCGTCCTGTTGCTGACCCAACAGCTGCTGCTGGATCAACTGTTCGATGATGAAGTCATACAAGACGTCGTCTTCAATTTGCTGATAATTCGCCGGAAGGGTCGCTACAGTGGCAATAACGTGACCCAAAGTGATCTCATCTCCGTTCACGCGGGCGACTACGGTACTGGCGTCAGGCTTGGTTTCGGCGGCCAGCGGCAGGGCCATCATGGCGGTCAGGGCCAGCGATGGCAGAAAAGTGAGGCCTTTGGGCATGGAATCATCCTATTTCTTTGCCGCGACGGGGCGCAGCGTTGACACTGTGGAACCTGCCGCTTACATCGCTTTGAAGCCTTGGACAGGGCCGCCTTTCACCCCCCGTATCTATGGGTTGCGCGCAAGGTGGGCAAGCCTGTCGCAACCAAGACAAGAACAGATCCGCTGGAGTGAACATGCTGGGACTCGGAACGCTCGCCAAAAAGGTGTTCGGAACACCGAACGACCGCAAGATCAAGGCGACCCGCCCCCTGATCGAAAAGATCAACGCACTGGAGCCCGAGTACGAAAAGCTCACCGATGAAGGTCTGATTGAAAAGACCGCCGAACTGCGCAAACGCGCGCTGGATGGTGAAAGCCTGGACAATTTGCTGCCCGAAGCCTTTGCCAATGTGCGCGAGGGCGCGAAGCGCGCGCTGGGTCTGCGGGCGTTTGACGTGCAGCTGATGGGCGGCACCTTCCTGCATCAAGGCAATATCTCGGAAATGAAGACGGGTGAGGGCAAAACCCTGGTCGCCACTTTCCCAGCCTATCTGAACGCACTGACCGGCAAGGGCGTGCATGTGGTCACGGTGAACGAATACCTGGCCAAGCGCGACTCGGAATGGATGGGCAAGGTGTTCGCCGCGGTTGGCATGACAACCGGCGTGATCTGGTCGGGGCAACCTGACGCCGATAAAAAAGCCGCTTATGGGTGCGATATCACCTATGCCACCAACAATGAGTTGGGCTTTGATTATCTGCGCGACAACATGAAATCGGACCTTGCCGAGATCTACCAGAAATACCACAACTTCGCGATTGTGGACGAGGTCGACTCGATCCTGATCGACGAAGCGCGGACACCGCTGATTATCTCAGGGCCGTCTCAGGACCGATCTGACCTGTATACCGCGATTGACGCGCTGATCCCTTCGCTGACCGATGATCATTTCACGCTGGACGAAAAATCGCGCAACGTGACCTTCACCGATGAGGGCAATGAGTTTCTGGAACAGCAACTTATCGCCAATGGGCTGATCCCCGAAGGCCATTCGCTTTATGATCCCGAAAGCACGACTGTGGTGCACCATGTGAACCAGGGTCTGCGCGCGCATAAGCTGTTTCAGCGCGACAAGGATTATATTGTTCGTGACAATAACGTGGTCCTGATCGACGAGTTTACCGGCCGTATGATGGCGGGTCGCCGCCTGTCCGAGGGTCTGCATCAGGCCATCGAAGCCAAAGAAGGCGTTCCGATCCAGCCCGAGAACGTGACGCTGGCCAGCGTGACCTTCCAGAACTATTTCCGCCTGTATGACAAGCTGGGCGGCATGACCGGCACCGCCCTGACCGAGGCCGAAGAATTCCAAGAAATCTATGGTCTGGGCGTGGTCGAAGTGCCGACCAACAAGCCGATTGCCCGCGTGGATGAAGATGATCAGGTCTATCGCACCGCTATAGAAAAATATGGTGCCATGATCGAGCAGACGAAAGAGGCGCAGGAGAAGGGGCAACCGGTTCTTCTGGGCACTACCTCGATCGAGAAATCCGAACTGCTCAGCCAGATGCTGCAGAAAGAAGGCATCGAACATAACGTGCTGAACGCCCGCCAGCATGAACAAGAGGCGCAGATCGTCGCCGATGCGGGCCGTCTGGGTGCAGTGACCATCGCCACCAACATGGCCGGTCGCGGAACCGACATCCAGTTGGGCGGCAATGTTGAAATGAAGGTGCTGAAGGCACTGGCCGAAAACCCCGAGGCCGACCCAGCCGAGCTGCGCACCGCCGAAGAAGCGAACCACGCCACTGAGAAGGAAAAGGTTCTGGCCGCCGGTGGTCTTTACGTGATGGCCTCGGAACGTCACGAAAGCCGTCGCATCGACAACCAGCTGCGCGGACGCTCGGGCCGTCAAGGCGATCCGGGCCGCACCGTGTTCTACCTCAGCCTCGAAGACGATCTGATGCGCATTTTCGGCTCTGAGCGGTTGGACAAGGTTCTGACCACGCTGGGCATGAAAGAGGGCGAAGCGATTGTCCACCCCTGGGTGAACAAGTCGCTGGAGCGCGCCCAATCCAAGGTCGAAGGTCGCAACTTTGACATGCGCAAGAACGTCCTGAAGTTTGACGATGTGATGAACGACCAACGAAAAGTGGTGTTCAGCCAACGACGCGAGATCATGTCTGCGGATGACCTTTCCGAGATCGTCTCGGACATGCGCGAGCAGGTGATCGACGACCTGATCGACGAATACATGCCGCCCAAAACCTATGCCGATCAGTGGGACACCGACGGTCTGCATGAGGCGATCAAGGACAAGTTGACCATCGACGCGCCCGTACAGGATTGGGCCGCCGAGGAAGGCGTGGACGATGAACAGGTGCGCGAGCGTCTAGTTAACGCCGCAGATGAGATGATGGCGCAAAAGGCCGCCGCCTTTGGCCCCGAAAACATGCGCAACATCGAAAAGCAGGTTCTGCTGAACACCATCGACGGCAAATGGCGCGAGCATCTGCTGACACTGGAACATCTGCGCTCGGTCGTTGGGTTCCGGGGCTATGCCCAGCGTGATCCGCTGAACGAATACAAGAACGAGAGCTTCCAGCTGTTCGAAAGCATGTTGGACAGTCTTCGCGAAACCGTGACGCAACAATTGTCACGCGTGCGCCCGCTGACCGAAGAAGAACAGCGCGAGATGCTGGCACAGATGCAGGCGCAACAGGCGCAGGCGCAGCAAGCTGTCGACCAAGCAACCGAACAGGCCGAAGCAGTGGCCGAGGCCGAAGCCTCAGGCGATCCGCTCCCCGGATTTGATGAAAACGATCCCAACACATGGGGTAACCCGTCACGCAATGACCGCTGCCCCTGCGGATCGGGTAAAAAGTTCAAACACTGCCACGGCAGACTGACCTGATTTAACCGGGTTCAGTCACAATGAGTCCGCGCCACGGCCACATATTGGCCGTGTTTCGGCTTAAACATCCGACTCGCTCCTTCAACTGGGGAGGGTGTTTTGTTTGTAATCAAGAACTACGTGACCACCGGGGGAACAGTCGCATGCGCCCTCGCCATCGGTTACTTAATGCAGAATGGAACACCTGCGCAGCCGCAAGGCACGCAGGTCGCTGCAAACTCGGCCTCGTATCAGAGTGTCGGGATCGCCGGGCTTGAGCATATCGTTCTGACCTCCTCGGCTCCTTCCGGTAATGACGCCAGCGAACCGCACTCTCAACGACGCGTGGTCACGACCCCGCAATCGATCGCGGACAACAGCGATTGTGCCATCAGCGCACGCGCGGTTGCCGTTCCCGGTGCCGCCGCACATCTAAGCGTCATTGCCCCCTGCCACAGCAATTCGCGCATCGATGTCCACCACAGGGGTCTGACTGTCACCCAAAAGACTGACAAGAACGGCAAGACAGACCTAACTGTTCCAGCCTTGTCGGAATACGCGATCTTTCTGATCTCGACAGAGGATCAACAAGGAACGGTTGCCACGACTCATATTCCAGAGATCGCGCACTACAACCGAGTCGCCCTACAATGGACAGGGCAGACCGATCTTCAGATTCATGCTCTGGAATTCGGTGCCAGCTATGGCGGCAAGGGGCATGTCTCAGCCGATCCTGAAACCCAGGGAATCGGCAAAGTCGTACATCTGGGGCATACCGGGATGGGCGATGCCAAAAATATTCAGGTGTATTCCTACCCGGCTGGCCAATCCGCCCAATCCGGTTCGATTGCCCTGTCCGTCGAGGCCGAAGTGACCGCCGAGAACTGCGGTCAGGAACTGGCCCTGCAATCGCTGGAGTTACGCGGCGACCGTCGTCTGCGGTCACGCGATTTGTCGCTGACTCTGCCTGATTGCGGCCAGTCTGGCGAGTTTCTGGTGTTGAATAATCTGCTCGAAGACCTGACAATCGCGGCCAAATAAAACGCAGGCAGGCTCGGGCTTTTGATGACTTTCTATCGTGTGGCGGTGGCCGCACTGTTTTCGGCGATATATACCCTGAATGCATCGGCGCAGGATATCTCTCTTACCTCACATGACGGCAAGGTCGAGGTCGTGGGTAACCTGTTGGGATTTGACGGTGAATTCTATCGCGTGGATACGCAGTTCGGAGAGCTGACCGTAGACGGCTCAGGCGTCACATGTGCCGGGCCTGCCTGCCCCAGCCTCACGGATTTCGTCGCCGAGCTGCGCTTTTCCGGTGCATCGGTCATGGCGGAAAAAATCTTGCCCGAATTGATCATCGGCTTTGCCCGGCAAGAAGGGTTGTCGGCTGCGCCTATTCGGGAATCCTCAGGCCGATTTTACTATGAGTTGAAAACAACTGATCGTGAGGCACCGCTTGGTCGGTTTTATTTTGACCCCGCTACTACAGCCCGCGGGTTTTCGGATTTCATTGAAAATGAAACCGACATCGTGATGGCCCTGCGTGAGATCACCTCTCAGGAACAAGAGGCCGCGCAGGACGCCGGACTGGGGGACCTTCAGCATAGTCGACGTGCGCGCGTCATTGCATTAGACGCACTGGTGCCGATCGTGGCCACCGACAATCCTGTGGGACAGATATCCTTGGGGCAGCTGGTTCAGGTTCTGTCCGGCCAGATCGACAACTGGGTCGCACTCGGTGGTCCCGATGCGCCAATTTCTGTTCATATGCCCGAGGTTGGCTCAGGTTTGACTCAAGGTGTTGAAAAACAGCTTTTGCAACCCGCAGACGTTACGCTTGCCGACACGGTTATCCGACACAAACGCAGCACTGCAATGGCGCGGGCTGTTGCCAAAGATCCGTTTGCAATCGGGATCGCCAGCCAGGCCGAGGCCGGTGCGGCCCGCGCGTTGGCCCTGACCGGCGGCTGTGGTCATGCGTTGGCAGCCACGCGGCAATCTATCAAAACCGAGGATTACCCTCTGACCGCGCCAATGTTCCTGTATCTGCCCAATCGTCGGTTGCCGCGAATTGGACGACAGTTTCTGGCCTATATCCAAGGTGCCGAAGCTCAGGATGTGATCCGGAATGCAGGTTTCGTGGATCAATCGCCCGAGTTGCTGCCTCTTAGCGCGCAGGGTGATCGGTTGGCAAACGCTGTGGCATCTGGCGCCTCGGAAGTCGGTCTGGACGAATTGCAACGGATGGTCGAAACATTACGGCCGCGATCCCGTTTGTCCTTGTCGTTTCGGTTCGAGGCAGGCTCGTCCCGACCGGACGCACAATCCAGATCGAACCTGCTCCATCTGGCCCAGCTTTTGGAATCCGGCAAGTTTGATGGGCGAACACTGACCTTTGTCGGATTCAGTGACGGAGACGGCGCCGCCGCCGCAAACGCCCGGATCGCCGAACTGAGGGCGAAAACCGTCCGAAACGCGGTGCTTGATGCGGTTGAAACCAAAATCGCAGACAGCGTGACGCTTGAAGTTGATGGCTTTGGCGAGGCGATGCCCATGGCCTGTGACGACACTGAATGGGGTCGCAAAATCAATCGCCGGGTCGAAGTGTGGGTCGAATAGCCTTTACAAGTAACCTTCCGAACGAAAACTCAGTTCGTTTGATTTTCCGATAATCAGATGGTCATGCAGAGTCAGGCCAAGCGCCAGACATGCATCCTGAATCCGGTTGGTCATGTCGATATCCGACTGCGAGGGCGTCGGATCGCCCGACGGATGGTTGTGCACCAGAATAAGCGCCGAGGCGTTCAGCTCCAGCGCCCGTTTCGCCACCTCCCGCGGATAGACCGGCACATGATCAACTGTGCCCTTGGCTTGTTCTTCATCCGCGATCAGCACGTTCTTGCGGTCCAGATAGAACACCCGGAACTGCTCGGTCTCGCGATGGGCCATTGTGGTGTGACAATAGTCCAGCAACGCATCCCAGCCCGAGATCACGTGCCGTTGCATCACCCGCGCGCGGGCCATGCGATGGGCGCAAGCCTCAAGGATTTTCAGATCGGTGATCACCGTATCACCCACGCCCTTGATCTGACGCAGCCGTTCTTCGGGCGCGGTCAGCACGCGGTTGAAATCCCCAAACGTATCCATCAGCGCCCGCGCCAGAGGTTTCACGTCCTGCCTGGGGATGGACCGGAACAGCACCAGTTCCAACAACTCATAATCCGGCATTGCGGCGGACCCGCCCGACATGAACCTTTCGCGCAGCCGCTTGCGATGGTCTTTGATATAGGAGGGCAATCGACCACTTGGCAGCGGCTGCGCGGGCGCTTCATCCGTTTCAAACAGCATCGGGGCTTCGGCAAAGGCGTCCTTGGTCATGTTCCAACCCTGACGCCGAATCGGTTTCCAAAATGTTAACGCGCTTCACCTGCCATGCGCGCCGTGGCGCGGCGGATGATCATATGCAACAGGATGGAAAACACGCCCAAAGTCAGCATTGCGGCAAACATCAGATCAGTCTTGGCGCGCCCATTGGCCAGCAGCATCAGATAGCCCAAGCCCTGGGATGAGCCCACCCATTCGCCAATCACGGCCCCAATGGGCGCATAAACCGCTGCCAGCCGCATCCCCGAGGCCAGCGAGGGCAGCGCCGCCGGAATGCGGATATGCCACAACACCGCGCGCGGGCTGGCCTGCATGGTCCGGGCAAGATCCAGATAGCCCGGCGGCGTGCGCATCAACCCGTCAAAAAAGGACGAGGTGATGGGGAAATAGATGATCAGGACCGCCATCGCCACTTTGGACCACAGCCCATAGCCCAGCCACAGGGTCAGCAGCGGGGCTAGCGCAAAGACCGGCAGCGCCTGTGTGAAGACCAGCATCGGCTGCACCAACACACGCGCTGCCCGCGAATTGGCCAATTGAAGCGCGGTGATCACGCCGAGAGCTGTGCCGAAAGCCAAGCCGATCACCACCTCTACCGCTGTAATCCACGTATGTTCGGCAATCACCCAGCGGTTCTGCCACCATGTCTCGGCCACCAGTGCCGGACCGGGCAGGATGAATTTCGGCAGGCCCGTCAGGCTGACAATCGCCTGCCAGACGGCCACGGCGAAGACAGTTGCGGCAAGAGCGGACAGAATCTTCATGCCGCCTCTCTCAACAACCGCAACAACGCGCCCTGAGTCTCCAGTGTTTCCAGGTCATCCACATGGCGCGGGGCCGGGGCCGAAGGTGGCTCGCAGGGCGTCAACCCTTGCGCGGTCATCACCACAATGGATTGACCCAAACGCGCGGCTTCGGCGGGATCATGCGTCACCAGCAACACGGTGCGCCCGGCCAGCGCCTCGGCCGCCAGATCCTGCATATCGGCGCGGGTTCGGGCGTCGAGGGCCGAGAACGGCTCATCCAACAGCACGATGGGCCGGTCCTCCATCAAGGTGCGCGCCAAGGCCACGCGCTGACGCTGACCGCCCGACAATTCGCCGGGTTTCTTGGTTAGATGATCCTGCAAGCGCATTCGTTCGATCAGGCGATCCCGGCGCGCGAGATCAGGTTTCTCGCCCCGCAGACGCGCACCCAGAGAAACATTCTGCGCCACCGTCGCCCAAGGCAGCAGCAGGTCGTCCTGCGCCATGTAAGCGACGCGGCTTGGCACTGGCTGCGTGTCGCTGGCTGTGATCTGCCCTTTGAAATCCGCGCCCGTCTCCAATCCAGCAATCAAGCGCAGAACGGTGGTTTTCCCCACACCCGATCCGCCCAACAGACAAGTCCACTGCCCCGCCCCAAGGGTCAGGGTCAACGGCGCGAACAAGGGCGCGCCGTCGATTGTGGCCGAGCCACTGATGGTCAGATCAGGCGCTTGGGTCACGGGGTCAGGCCCATTTGCCAGAAATTGACCTCAAGCTCGGTCGCAGTACGGAAGGTCTGACACAGTCGATCCCAACGCGGTGAGGCTTCGAAATCTGCCCCAATACGCCGCGTTAGAGCCTGATCCAGCAATTCTCCGACCGCTTGACATGCGCCTTGGTAGTCCTCACCGGCATAGGTGTTGATCCAATCGCGATAGGTCTCGGATGTCGCCTCAGCAGCCAGCCGCGTGCCGATCTCACCATAACCCATCACGCAAGGCGCAAGGGCCGCCAGCAAGTCGAGCAAGTCTCCACTATACCCGGCCTCTAGCACGAACCGCGTATAGGCCAGATTCTCGGCCCGCTCGGGGGTCGCGAACAGCTCCTCCTGCGAAATCCCGGCCGCTTCGCAGATGCCGATATGCAGCTGCATTTCTTCGGCGACCAGAGCATTAACCGTGCCCACTGCCGTCAGCATTTCCGAATGCGTTTCCGATTTCACCACGGCCAGCGCCCAGGCGCGGCTGAAATGGATCAGGAACACGTAATCCTGCCGCAGATAGTGCAGGAACGCCTCACGCGGCAGCGTGCCGTCCTTCATCCCTTCGACAAAGGCGTGGCGGGTATAATCCCGCCACGGGTCTTGCGCCGCATCGCGCATCAGCGCGAAGGCTTTGCCGTAGCCGCTCATTGCGCGGTTACGTCAATGGTGATGTCACTGACCGGGTTGGTACTGTCGATCATGCCGCTGTCTTTCAGAAACGCCTCGAACCGCGCGTACCGACCAGCGTCAAAACCAGCCGGACGCAAGGCAAAGCGGGGCAGCGTGTCGACCCATGCACGGGCGTTCAGCTCATCCTGCAGCTCGGGCGAGGTGGCCGCGAAAATCTCCCAGCTTTTTTCGGGGTTGTTGACGATGTACTGCGTGGCTTTCTCGGTCGCGGCCAGAAAACGCGCGATCATGTCGGCATCCATGGTTTCGGGGTTGGCCACGTAGATCAGCTCATCATAGGGCGGTACGCCTTCTTCCTCGATGTAAAAGCAGCGACCCGCGACACCTTCGATATCCATTTGGTTCAGTTCGAAATTGCGGAACGCGCCGATCACCGCATCCACCTGCCCGGTCATCAGCGATGGCGACAGCGAGAAGTTCACGTTGATCAATTCGATATCGTCCAGCGCCACATCATGGGCGTTCAGCATGGCGGTCAGAATGGCCTCTTCCACGCCCGCGACCGAGAAGCCGATCTTTTTCCCCTTCAGGTCGGCTAAGGATTTGATCGGACCGTCCTCCAGCACCAGCAGGCAGTTCAGCGGGGTCGCAACCAGCGTGCCGACACGTTTTAGCGGCAGCCCTTCGTGGATTTGGAGGTGCAGCTGCGGCTGGTACGAAACCGCCAGTTCAGCTTGACCTGCTGCCACCAGACGCGGCGGGGCAGAAGGATCGGCGGGCGGGACGATTTCAACGTCAAGCCCCTGCTCGGCGAAATAGCCATTTTCCTGCGCCACGATGATGGGGCCATGGTCGGGATTGATGAACCAGTCCAGCAGAACGGTCATCTTGTCCTCGGCCCAGGCAGGTGCCGCGGCCAGCAGGGCAATGGCGGTGATCAGCTTTTTCATATCTCGCGTATCCTTCTTTACGAGGTCGAGGCCGCGACGAGCACAATCTCGCCCGGCCAATTCGGTTGAATCTGTTCAGCGGCGCGCCATGCCCGCAGGCCGGAGGCGCAGCAAAGGGCCAGTCTTTTACCTTGTTTAGGGTCTATTTCTTGCAATCTATCAGGCGCAATACGCTGCGCGTTCGGATGCGCTGGGAGTGCGGCTTCGGCCTCATCGCGGAGTTCAACAATCTGGTCATCCGGGCTGAGTTGGCTGGCCGAGACGAACCGAAAACAACTATTGGGCTCGGTCGCGGTGTCGAACCGGAAGGCGCTGGTGCGCAGGGTGCGGGCGTCGTATTGAACCATCTGCCCCAAGGGCGAGGGCGCGATCCCAAGGATCAGGTTCAGCGCCATCTGCGCCTGCATCGCGCCAATTGTTCCAACAACCGGACCTAAAACGCCGGCCGTAGCGCAGCTGGCCACGCTATCAGGCGCGTCAGGGAACACTGCGCGCAGCGAGGGCGCCCCTCCGCAGAACCCACCAACATAGCCCGATAGCCCCAGCACCGAGGCGCTGATCAGCGGCTTGCCCTGCGCCAAACAAGTATCGGACAGGATATAGCTGGCCGCATAGCTATCCGCACAATCCAGGATCACATCAGCCTGCGCGACCATATTGGGCGCATTTTCGTTTGTTAGAACCTGTTTCAGCGCCTCAACGTCAATCTCATCATTCAAGCTCCGGCAGCGCTCAGCCGCCACATCAGCCTTGGGGCGCCCACAATCCGCCTGCGTAAACAAAGTCTGGCGATGCAGGTTGGACAGATCGACTGTATCCCCGTCCATCACCGTGATCCGCCCGACCCCAGCCCCGGCCAACAAGGGCAGGACCGGAGCCGCTAGCCCTCCTGCCCCCACAACCAACACATGCGCCGAGGACAGACGCGCCTGTCCCTCTGCCCCCACCTCAGGCAGGATGGTTTGGCGGGCGTAGCGGCTCATCGCGTGACCTCGATCCATTCGCGAACGCGCGCTTCGGGGTCCGTCTTCAGGGTGATATCTGTCACGACCGAGACGATATCCGCGCCCGCCTGCAGCACACCCGGCGCACGTTCGACGCTCATCCCGCCGATCCCGACCAGAGGGATATCGCCCACCCGCGCCTTCCATTCGGTGACACGTGGCAAGCCCTGCTGATGCCATTTCATCTTTTTCAGGATGGTCGGATAGACCGGACCCAGAGCGACATAATCCGGGTCCATGGCCAGCACCCGTTCAAGCTCATCATCATCGTGTGTGGAGACACCCAGCTTGAGGCCCGCCTTGCGGATGGCTTTCAGATCGGCGTCGTCCAGATCCTCCTGCCCCAGGTGAATCCAGTCACACCCCAGATCAATCGCGGCCTGCCAATAGTCGTTGACCACAAGCACCGCGCCATGCTGGCGGCACAGATCGCATGACAGGGCAATCTGTTCGCGCACCACTGCAAGGGGCTGATCCTTGACGCGCAGCTGCACCAGTTTGACACCCAATGGCAGCATCCGCCGCAGCCAGTCCGAGTGATCAAAGATCGGGTAAAACCGGTCGAGGCTCATGACAGAAACGCCTTTCCGATCACGGGGGTCGAGGGTTCGGCCATATCGCGCGCATCAATCGGGTCGGCCTGATGGGCCAGTTGCCCGGCAAGGGTCGCCTGCATCATGGCCCGTGCCATCGCCGCCGGATCGCCCGCCCGTGCAACTGCGGTGTTCAGCAAAACGGCGTCATAACCCAGCTCCATCGCGCGCGCGGCGTGGCTGGGCAGGCCAATGCCAGCATCAATCACCAACGGCACATCCGGGAATTCCGCCCGCATCGCCCGCAAAGCATATTCGTTGTTCAATCCGCGCCCCGACCCAATCGGCGCGCCCCAGGGCATCAGCACCTCACACCCTGCGGCCAGCAAGCGTTCGCCCACAATCAGATCGTCGGTTGTGTAGGGAAAAACCTGAAACCCATCCTCGGTCAGAATGCGCGCGGCCTCGACCAGTTGGAACACATCCGGTTGCAGGCTGTCCGTGTGGCCGATCAGTTCCAGCTTGATCCATTTGGTATCGAACACTTCGCGCGCCATATGGGCGGTGGTCACAGCCTCTTTGACCGTGTGACACCCGGCGGTGTTTGGCAGAACATGCACGTCCAGATCGCGGATCATCTGCCAAAAGGTCTGACCGGCCCCGGATTCGCGCCGCAGCGACACGGTGGCCACCCCGGCCGCGCTTTCGCGAAACGCCTGCTCCAGAATGGCGGGGCTTGGATATTGCGCCGTTCCCAGCATCAGAGGATTCGGCAATTCGGTGCCGTAGAACGTCTTCATCCTCAGCCCCCCTGCATCGGCGCGACGACCTCGACCCGGTCGCCGTCGGCCAGTTTATGCGCGATGCGCAGGCTTGATGGCACGAATTCCTCGTTCACCGCCGTTGCGACCCGGCCCGAGAATCCGCATTCAACCAACATTTCCGCCAGCGTCAGAGCCGTTATTTCTCGGGTCTCGCCATTAAGCACGATCTTCATCGACCATCTCCGAATGTTTGTTTTCAAGCGCCAGATCGGCCACGCCCTGCGCCAGCGCCGGGGCCAGTAGATAGCCGTGGCGGTAAAGGCCGTTGGCATAGATCGTATGCCCCAATCGCCGAATGCGCGGCAGGTTGTCCGGGAAAGCAGGACGTAGATCGACACCAATCTCCAGCACCTCGGCCTCGCCGAAGGCCGGATTCAACGCATAAGCGGCGCTGAGCAGTTCCAGCATAGACCGCGCGGTGATGCGGCTGCTGTCCTCGCTCTCGATCATCGTCGCACCCAGCATGTAGACGCCATCACCACGCGGAACGATGTAAAGTGGCATCCGGGGATGCAGCAACCGCACCGGCCGGGTCAGAGTGACCTCGGGGCAGCGGATCACCAACATCTCACCCTTCACACCTCGCAGATCATACAAGACCTCGCGCGCGTGCAGCCCCCGGCAGTCAATCGCGTTTTCCAACCGCGAAGGCGCGAGTTTGCGGTGAAACACAACGCCCTGATCCTGTAAGTGACGATACAGGTCATGCAGCGCTTGACGCGGATCAAGATGTGCCTCTTGCGCAAAGTGCAGACCCTTGGTGAAATCATGTAAATCAGGCTCTAACTCAGCGATTTCAGATTGATCGACTTCGACGAATGCTTCCGTCCTGCGCGCAAATCGCCGCAAGTCAGGCAGGTCACGCGGATTGGCCACAACCAACGTCCCACACCGCTGCACCTGAGTCCGCGCGGCCCACCAATCCAACGCGGTCTGCCCCAAACGCATCACTGGCTCTTCAGCATTTTCATACTCGCACCATGGGGCCAGCATCCCACCGGCCCACCAAGAACAACCATGCGCTCCGGGTGGCCCGCCGGGATCAAAAACCTGCACTTGTGCCCCGCGCGAGACCATTTCACTGGCCACAGCCAGACCAGCCACGCCTGAACCTATGACCGACCAGATCGTCACGCAGGCCAAACCTGATGGAAATGATGCACCGGCCCATGACCATGCCCAATGTTCAAACGATCTGCTTGTGCAATCGCGCCCTGCAGGTATTCGTGCGCCTGCGCGACTGCGTCGGGAACTGACAACCCCTTCGCCAATCCCGCCGCAACCGAAGAAGACAACGTGCACCCGGTGCCATGCGTATTTTTGGTTTGACGGCGGGGGGCCGAGAATTCAGCGATCAAGCCCGTCCGATCTATCAAAAGATCATGACAGACGTCACCCCTTCCATGCCCCCCCTTCATCAATACGGTCTGAGCCCCAAGGCCGCATAGCGCAAGCCCCTGTTCGATCATCTGTTCTGTAGTCTCCGCGTCCGACAAGCCCAGTAAACATGCGGCCTCGGGCAAGTTCGGCGTCAGGACTGAAGCACACGGCACCAACACGTCACGCAATGTCTGCACCGCGTCCTCAGCCAGCAAGGAATCACCCGATTTGGCGATCATGACCGGGTCGAGCACAATCGGACCGCCGAACCCGGTGATACGGTCAGCCACGGTTCGGATTATTTCTGGAGTTGCCAGCATCCCGATCTTGATCGCCCCGACATCCAGATCGCTAAGCACGGCCTCAATTTGTGCTGCAATCACATCCAACGGAACACCGTGAACAGCCGTCACTGCCCGCGTGTTCTGCGCCGTGATCGCCGTGATCACGCTGGCGCCATACGCCCCAAGAGCAGACATGGCCTTGAGGTCGGCTTGAATGCCGGCTCCCCCTCCACTGTCCGAACCCGCTATCGTTAAGGCAATAGACGACATATCGTTGCTCCAGATAATCTTGGGCAATCGTGGCGTAGAAAACGTCCATAATTTGGCGACCGTTCCCTCCGCCGGTATTGCCCGGATCAGGTTCGATGGGTTGATGCAATAGCACCTCTCAGCCCCTTGTATGAGGCACCCCAACGGTTGGTGCGGAACATTTCAGGCACGCGAGAAATAATCAAGAGGATTTTGCGAGGCTCTGCCTCGCGCTCCGGGATATTTATGGCCAGTTGAAGAGCGGATTCCGTGCTTCATCTGTCTAAAAATATCCCGGGGGAGTCGCCCGGAACGGGCGGCGGGGGCAGAGCCCCCTACCCGGCTTTTCAGCCCTTCATTCCATCCCAGAAAGATTTGACGGATGAGAAAAAGCTTTTGGACTCTGGGTGGTTGTCTTCACCTAAGTCGTCGAACTCTTTCAACAGCTCCTTCTGACGGCTTGTCAGATTCACCGGCGTTTCCACTGCAAGTTCAATGAACATGTCGCCTACACCTCCGCCGCGCAAAGCCGGCATACCTTTACCGCGCAAGCGCATTTGACGACCAGACTGGCTACCTGCCGGGATTTGCACGCGACCGCGCCCGCCGTCGATGGTGGGGACTTCGATCGAACCGCCCAGCGCTGCTTTGGCCATGCTGACCGGCACGCGACAATAGAGGTTCACGCTGTCACGTTCGAACAGCTTGTGGTCCGATACCTCGACAAAAATGTACAGATCGCCCGGAGGGCCACCCCGCATTCCAGCCTCACCCTCGCCCGCCAGGCGAATGCGCGTACCGGTTTCGACACCAGCCGGAATATTGACCGACAGGGCGCGTTCTTTTTCCACGCGACCCGCACCGCCACAGGATTTACAGGGGTTCTTGATGATCTGACCCAGACCCGAACATGTCGGACAGGTGCGCTCTACCGTAAAGAAACCCTGCTGGGCGCGAACTTTGCCCATGCCCGAACAGGTGGGGCAGGTCGTGGGTTCTACGCCACCTTCCGCACCGGAGCCGTCACAGGCCGAACAGGCCACAGCGGCAGGCACGTTGATGGTTTTTTGAAGACCCGAGAACGCCTCTTCCAGCGTCACGCGCAGGTTATAGCGCAGGTCCGAGCCGCGCGCGGCGCGACGTCCACCGCCTCCGCCACGTTGGCCACCCATGAAATCGCCGAATAGGTCGTCGAACACGTCCGAGAACGCGCTTGAGAAATCGCCCTGACCGAAACCGCCACCAGGACGGCCGCCACCGCCCATGCCATTTTCAAACGCCGCATGACCAAAGCGATCATAAGCGGCCTTTTTCTCGGCATCGCGCAAGACATCATAAGCCTCATTGGCCTCTTTGAACTGCGCTTCGGCATCCGGGTTGTCTTTGTTGCGGTCGGGATGCAGTTCTTTGGCTTTCTTGCGAAAACCTTTTTTGATCTCATCCGCCGATGCGCCCTTGGCTACGCCGAGCACATCGTAATAGTCGCGTTTTGACATCAGTATGTCCTTCTGCCTCAACGTAAATAGGCCGGCCCGGAGAACGGACCGGCCCGCATTGGCCCTGTGAGCCGTTAGTTACGTTTGTCGTCGTCCAGATCTTCGAACTCGGCGTCGACAATGTCATCATCGCCCGGCGCGGCATCGGCTGCGGCAGGCTCTTCTTCGCCATCTTCAGCTTGCGCCTTGTAGATGGCTTCGCCCAGTTTCATTGCGGCTTCGGTGACATTCTGGATGCCCGACTTGATCTTGTCGGCGTTTTCAGTTTCCAGCTCGTCCTTCAACGCGGCAATCGCCAGCTCGATGGCTTCGATAGTAGTCGGGTCGACCTTGTCGGAATGCTCTTCCATCGACTTTTCGGTCGAGTGGATAAGGCTTTCCGCCTGGTTCTTGGCGTCCACCAGCTCGCGGCGTTCCTTGTCGGCCTCGGCGTTTTCCTCGGCATCCTTGACCATCTTTTCGATATCCGCATCGGACAGACCACCCGAGGCTTGGATGGTGATCTTCTGCTCTTTGCCGGTGCCTTTGTCTTTGGCCGAAACCGAGACAATGCCGTTGGCGTCGATGTCAAACGTCACCTCGATCTGAGGCATACCGCGCGGCGCGGGTGGGATGTCTTCGAGGTTGAACTGACCCAAGATCTTGTTGTCCGCAGCCATTTCACGCTCACCCTGGAAAACGCGGATGGTTACGGCGTTCTGATTGTCTTCGGCGGTCGAGAAGACCTGAGACTTTTTCGTCGGAATGGTCGTGTTACGGTCGATCAGGCGGGTGAACACACCACCCAGCGTCTCGATGCCCAGCGACAGCGGAGTCACGTCCAGCAGAACTACGTCTTTGACGTCGCCCTGCAGAACACCGGCCTGAATGGCGGCGCCCATGGCAACAACTTCGTCCGGGTTCACGCCCTTGTGGGGCTCTTTTCCGAAGAACTTGGTGACCTCTTCGATCACTTTCGGCATCCGGGTCATACCGCCGACCAGAACAACCTCATCCACGTCGCCAGCCGACAGACCGGCGTCTTTCAGAGCAGCGGCGCAAGGCTTCATCGATTTCTTGATCAGGTCGCTAACCAGCGATTCCAGCTTGGCACGGGTCAGTTTCATGACCATGTGCAGCGGCTGACCGTTGGCGCCCATCGAGATGAACGGCTGGTTGATTTCGGTTTGCGAGGTCGAGGACAGCTCGATCTTGGCTTTCTCAGCGGCTTCTTTCAGACGCTGCAGGGCCATCTTGTCACTCGACAAGTCGACACCGTGTTCCTTTTTGAACTCATCGGCCAGGTAGTTGACGATGCGCATGTCAAAGTCTTCACCACCCAGGAAGGTGTCGCCGTTGGTCGATTTAACTTCGAACAGGCCGTCGTCGATTTCCAGAATGGTCACGTCGAAGGTACCGCCACCAAGGTCATAGACCGCGATGGTTTGGGTTTCTTCTTTATCCAGACCATAGGCCAGAGCAGCAGCTGTCGGTTCGTTGATGATCCGCAGCACTTCCAGACCGGCGATTTTACCGGCGTCTTTGGTGGCCTGACGCTGAGCGTCGTTGAAATAGGCGGGAACGGTGATGACCGCTTGCGTGACTTCCTCACCCAGATAGCTTTCTGCGGTTTCCTTCATCTTGCCCAGAGTGAAGGCCGAGATCTGGCTTGGGGAGTACTTCTCACCGCGGGCTTCCACCCACGCGTCGCCGTTACCGCCATTCACGATGGCATACGGCACCATTTTCTTGTCTTTTTCGACTTCGGCATCATCCACGCGACGACCGATCAGACGCTTGACGCCAAAGATCGTGTTGTCGGGGTTGGTGACCGCCTGACGTTTTGCAGGCTGACCGACCAGTCGCTCATCTTCGGTGAAGGCGACGATCGAGGGCGTGGTCCGCGCCCCTTCGGCGTTTTCGATGACCTTCGGCTGCGAGCCGTCCATGATGGCCACGCACGAGTTGGTGGTTCCCAGGTCAATCCCGATTACTTTACTCATATGTTCGATCCCTTTCTCTTCAAGGCGATGTCCCGAGGCCGGGACCCGTTATGGCATCCCTGCCTCGATCTCAATTGCGCAATGGCCCTACACCATCACGCGTCCCGGCGTATATAAGGGCGAGACCAAAAGCCTGCAAGCGGTGTAAATCACAGGTTTTCGGGAATCTGTGGCCTTTTTCGCAAGGTTTTGGCAAGGATTGGGGAATCTTGGATGGCACGGCTGCTTTTGCGCGATTTCGATATCAGAAAAGCTTATCTGGACGGGCCCGCTCAGGCGCAACTGGTCGATCTGCTGCGGCCGATTCTGAAATCTGCACCATTGTTTCGACCAACTACGGCTTCGGGCAAGGAAATGTCAGTACGGATGACATCCGCCGGATCTTTGGGATGGGTATCAGATAAAGCGGGATATCGGTATCAGGATCTGCACCCTAAAGGCATGTCATGGCCTGCTATCCCCGACCCGATCCTTGATATCTGGCGGGACCTCGCATCATCCGAACGCGATCCCGATTGCTGCCTGATCAACTACTACGGCGAAGGAACGCGCATGGGGCTTCATCAGGACAAGGACGAGGCGGATTTTTCATGGCCCGTTCTGTCTGTCTCGCTGGGTGATGACGCGCTGTTTCGCATAGGCAATACCACCCGCGGCGGCAAGACCGAGTCGATCTGGCTGAACTCGGGTGATGTCGTAATCATGGGCGGACCTGCGCGCCTGGCCTATCATGGCATAGACCGAATTAGGTTCGGTTCATCCCGGTTGCTGCCCAAAGGGGGGCGGATCAATCTGACTTTGCGTGTTGCACGTTAACTGCGGGCACCCCAGCTTTGCGAGATATGCTGGCGCGTAAAGAAAATGCCCAGCAGCCCGATCAGCAGCAAGACAAGACCGACCCACAGCGGGTACTCCCAACTTGTGTTGCGCGGAAAGTAGTTGCGAAACACAAACCCGCGGCACTGGTCAATAATGTGAAACAGCGGGTTCCAGATGAACGTCAATAAAGTAAACCCTCCCAAACTGTTTGCTACAAACATCTTGCCCGAGAAAATCATGTTCATACGCCGGTACACGGTCGAGGAAATGGACACAAAAGTTGGCAACCAAGGCTTCAGCGCCATGAAAACAACGCCTACAGCGCATCCCGTGAACCATGCCAAAACAAGCATGTAGAAAGCACCGCCCGGATCTTGCACCTCAAGCGGTTCGATCGCGACGTGATATACAAACAGGATCACCAGGATCGAAACGAGCTGAGTATATAATGTCCCAAAGGCCGCGGCCAAAAGCGACACCATCATGTTCATCGGAGAATGCAACATCATCGGATTGTTGCCCGTTGAAACCCCAGACACACCGCTGACAGATTTCACATGGGTCAGAAACAGAAATACCCCGGACAGCAAAAACAGGATCGGGTTACCGCGAATTTTCGCAACACCCGTAATTTTACCGACCAAGGTCATGATCAGATAGAACACCGTGACCAGCGCAAGAATTTGCACAATGTTCATAATCACGGCCAGCACAGCATTCGACCGCTGCGAGCGGATGCTGCGCACGACCGCATGATAGATCAGCTCAAGTGTGGTAAAGGCACCGCCCACCAGCGATTTATTTCGCTCAAAATAAAACACGTACGCACTCTTTCCCGCTGAATCGCCTGCAATCTGCCACGAATTTCTTGCCGTTCCGTAACCGGCGCATCATAAGGCCGTCAGGATTTTCGATCAACAAATCACTGGAACGGAGCATTGTTGTGACCTACGACGCCCTCATCCCCGTCATTCGACGCCTCGCCTTGGAAGCTGGCGACAAGATCATGGAGATTTATGAGGCAGATGATTTCGACGTCAAAGTCAAATCCGATGCCAGCCCCGTGACCGAAGCGGATGAGGCTGCAGACGCTCTGATTTCGGCCGAATTGCGCGCCGCATTCCCCGACATCCTGCTGGTGACCGAGGAACAGGCCGCCTCGCATTCGGAGAAAGGCGAAACCTTCCTGATCGTTGACCCGCTGGACGGGACCAAGGAATTCATCAACCGGCGCGGCGATTTCACGGTAAACATCGCTTTGGTCGAGAATGGCGTACCGACGCGCGGCGTTGTCTATGCACCCGCTAAAGGGCGTATGTTCTACACCCAACCGGATGGCCAATCGGTCGAGGAAACCGGCACGTTGGACAAGGCGCAAGCGGGGGATGTGTCGCCGATATCAGTCTCTAAACCAGACAATTCGGCGTTGATGATCGTGGCATCGAAGTCGCACCGGGATCAGGCGACCGAGGATTACATCAACAAGTATCAGGTCAAAGACAGCAAAAGCGCAGGTTCGTCGCTCAAGTTCTGTCTGGTTGCCACGGGCGAAGCAGACCTCTATCCCCGCGTCGGCCGCACGATGGAATGGGACACTGCCGCGGGCCACGCCGTTCTGGCCGGTGCGGGCGGTAAAGTGGTGCGGTTCGACGATCATTCCCCCCTGACCTATGGCAAGGACGGCTATGCAAACCCGTTCTTCATCGCCTACGCTCCGGGTGTTGAGCTGAAGGAGGCCTGATGTCCGTTCTGATCGCCATTCCCGCCCGCTACGCCTCGACCCGCTATCCGGGCAAACCGCTGGTGCCGCTGACCGGAGCCAGCGGCAAAGCGATGACGCTGATCGAACGCTCGTGGCGCGCGGCCTGTTCGGTGTCGGGCGTCGACAAGGTGGTTGTCGCCACCGATGACGACCGTATCCGCGAAGCCTCTGAGGCGTTCGGGGCCGAGGTCGTGATGACCTCGGACACTTGCC
The DNA here is from genome assembly GCF_017743815.1 of Ruegeria sp. R8_1. Classification (NCBI taxonomy): domain Bacteria; kingdom Pseudomonadati; phylum Pseudomonadota; class Alphaproteobacteria; order Rhodobacterales; family Roseobacteraceae; genus Ruegeria; species Ruegeria sp. R8_1. The sequence continues at coordinate 272,090 of NZ_JAGHRL010000004.1, forward strand.
AGAACGGAACCGAACGTTGCGCCGAAACCCATGCCAATCTGGGCGCGGGCTTTGACATTGTGGTCAATCTGCAGGGCGACGCGCCCCTGACGCCGCATTGGTTTGTCGAAGACCTGATTGCGGGCCTGCGCGCCGCACCCGATGCAGGTGTGGCCACGCCGGTGCTGCGCTGCGATGGCGATGCGCTCAACAGCCTGCTGAACGACCGCAAACACGGGCGGGTTGGCGGCACCACCGCCGTTTTCGCCGCCGATCACAGCGCGCTCTATTTCTCGAAAGAGGTGGTGCCCTATACCGCGCAGACCTATGCGGGCACGGACGACACGCCGGTGTTTCACCATGTGGGCGTCTATGCCTATCGCCCCGATGCGCTGGCCGCTTATCCCACTTGGCCCACGGGCCCTCTGGAGCAGCTGGAAGGTCTGGAACAGCTGCGCTTCATGGAGAACGGCCGCAAAGTTCTGTGCGTCGAGGTTGAGGCCAAAGGCCGCCAGTTCTGGGAGCTGAACAACCCCCAGGACGTGCCCAAGCTGGAACAGATGATGGCCGAGATGGGCTTGGATTGAATAAAACTGACGCCGGCGTGTTTATCCAACAGGAACTAAATACGCCCGGTTTAGAAAACTGGATACTGAATTGACACATATTCTTGTCACCGGCGGGGCCGGATATATTGGATCGCATGCCTGCAAGGCGCTGGCGCAGGCAGGCTATACACCTGTGACCTATGACAACCTGATCACCGGTTGGCAGGACGCGGTGAAGTTCGGCCCATTCGAACAGGGCGACCTGCTGGACCGCGCCCGGCTGGATGAGGTTTTTGCCAAATACCAACCCGCCGCCGTGATGCATTTCGCCGCCCTCAGCCAGGTGGGTGAGGCGATGTCCGAGCCCGGCAAATACTGGACCAACAACGTCACCGGCTCGCTCAACCTGATCGAGGCCACGGTCGCTGCGGGGTGCCGGAACTTTGTATTCTCATCGACCTGCGCCACCTATGGCGAACATGACAATGTGGTTCTGGATGAAGACACCGCGCAATTGCCGCTGAACGCCTATGGGGCCTCAAAACGGGCGATCGAGGATATCCTGCGTGATTTCGAGGCCGCGCATGGGCTGAACCACGTGATTTTCCGCTATTTCAACGTGGCCGGTGCGGACCCCGAGGGCCAAGTGGGCGAATTCCACCGCCCCGAGACCCACCTGATCCCTTTGATGCTGGATGCCATTGACGGCAAGCGCGACGGGCTGACGGTGTTTGGAACCGATTATGACACGCCCGACGGGACATGTATCCGCGACTACGTGCATGTCTGCGATCTGGTGGATGCGCATGTGCTGGGGCTGAACTGGCTGGAACAGGGCAAGGGCAGCCGGGTGTTCAATCTGGGCACCGGGTCGGGTTTTTCGGTGATGGAGGTGATCGGCCACTCCAAAGCCGTCACCAACCGCGAGGTGCCCTATTCCGTCGGCCCACGCCGGGCTGGAGACTGCACCAAGCTGGTTTCAGGGTCCGTCCGGGCCGGGGAGGAACTGGGCTGGTCGCCGGAAAGGTCAACGTTAGAGACTATGATTGGCGACGCCTGGCGTTGGCACCAGAACGGCAATTACGAGAAATGAGCTTTTGGTGACCGATCCCGCACGCGATAACCTTCCGCCCATCAGTTGGACGCAGAAGTATCGGTTGCGGCTGAAACGCAGGCGGCTGTTGTGGCGATCCTTTCGCAGTCGCCACGACCTGACGGCCCTGGCAAACCGGACCGCAGGGATCGGAAAAGACACCATTTTGGCCTTTACCACTCTGCGCAACGAGATCACCCGTCTGCCCTGGTTCCTGCGCCATTATCGCGCGCTGGGTGTTGACCACTTTCTGATCGTGGACAATGGCAGCGATGACGGCTCGGTCGAGCTGCTGCGCGACCAACCGGATGTTTCACTATGGCAAACGCAGGCCAGCTATCGTGCGTCGCGCTTCGGCTTGGATTGGCTGACATGGTTGCAGATGCGCTATGGTCACGGGCACTGGACCTTGATGGTGGATGCCGACGAACTGCTTGTCTATCCTGACTACGACACCCGGACCTTGCACGACCTGACCGCATGGCTGGACGCAAGGGGACAACGCGCTTTTGGTGCTTTGATGCTGGACCTGTACCCCAAAGGTCCGTTGGGTGCCGAACCTTATAACTCTGAAACCGACCCAACCGACCTGCTTGGCTGGTTCGATCCGGCGCCTTACAGATCACGAAGGCAATCGCCTTTAGGTAATCTATGGGTGCAAGGCGGTGTGCGGGAGCGCATGTTCTTTTCAGATAAGCCGGATCGATCCCCAACCCTGAACAAGATTCCACTGATACGTTGGTCGCGGCGGTATGCCTTTGTAAACTCGTGCCATTCCGCATTACCCCGAGACTTGAATGCCACCTACAACGGGCCGAATGGCCGGACCCCATCCGGGGTATTGCTGCATACGAAATTCCTGCCCGAGATCGTCGAAAAATCGCAGTCCGAAAAAACCCGCCGACAGCATTTCCACGATCCGGATCAATTTGGTGACTACTATGACGGGATAGCCGATCGCCCGACCCTCTGGACCTCTCAATCCGCACGCTACACGGGTTGGAAGACGCTGCAGCAAGCCAAACTGATGGGTCTGATTGAGTGGGAAACCGCCACTGGGGCTAACGACTTGTAAATGCATTGCTTTGATACATGAAAAAATGGCATAACTCGACAATCACCCGGCACCACTCTGGCACATCCAGGCCCCGGGGATGCTCGCGTAAATCAGAAGGTTGGGCAGTCACGTGAGCCTGTTGGATTCTTACCGAATGAGACTGCGGCGCAAGCGCCGTATTTTGCGCTGCGTTCGAAAACGACGCGAGCTTTCGACCGTCTCGAACAACACTGGCAAGATCAAACGTCGCGACACCCTACTGATGAGCGTGGTGCGGAATGAAAAAATCCGCCTTCCTTATTTTCTGGAATATTATCGTAAGCTGGGTGTGAACCATTTTCTTTTCGTGGACAATGACAGTGACGATGGCACGGCCGAGTTTCTGGCCGCGCAGCCGGATGTTTCGGTCTGGCATACAAACGCTAGCTATCGGCGCGCGACCTTCGGGATAGATTGGTCGAACTACCTTTTGCGCAAATATGCCCATGGGCACTGGGTTCTGACCGTGGACCCTGATGAGTTCTTCATTTACCCGTTTTGCGACACGCGGCCTCTGCGGGCACTGACAGATTGGCTGGACGGATGCGCCGTTCGCAGCTTTGGCACGATGCTGCTGGATATGTACCCGCGTGGCCCGGTCGATGCACAGGTTTATACCGAAGGGCAGGATCCGTTCGAAGTCGCTCGTTGGTTCGATTCCGGCAATTACATGATCACCCGGAACCCGGAATACGGAAATCTGTGGATACAAGGTGGGCCACGAGCACGGGTATTCTTTCGCGACACCCCGTCAAAAGCACCAGCGCTTAACAAAATTCCGCTGGTTAAATGGGATCGTCGCTATGCTTATGTCAGCTCGACTCATTCGCTGCTGCCACGAGGGTTGAACCAGGTCTATGACGAATGGGGCGGCGAAAAGGCCAGCGGCGCGCTGCTGCATGCCAAACTGATCAACACGCTGGGCGAAAAAGCCCGCGAAGAAATGGGCCGTCGCCAGCATTATCGCAAATCCGGGGAATATCAGGCTTATGCGCAGGGCCTGGACGAGCAGCCAGTCTTTTGGTGCACGTGGTCCGAGAAGTACATCAACTGGCGACAGCTTGAGGTTCTGGGCCTTATGTCCAAAGGAAACTGGGCATGAGCAATCTGGGCGTCGTCATGCTGGTACACACGGCTCTGCACCGGGCCGAGCAGGTTGCGCGGCATTGGACGGCGTCAGGCTGTCCCGTCGTGATCCACGTGGATCAGAACGTGTCAGATCAGGTCTTTTCGGATTTTGTGGCCTCTTGTGATGACAATCCACTTATCCGGTTCTCCAGACGTCACAAATGCCCGTGGGGCAGTTGGGGCCTTGTTGAGGCGTCGCAGGCAGGGGCCGAACTGATGCTGGACGCGTTCCCAGACGTTCACCATGTTTACCTGTCCTCCGGCGCTTGCCTACCTTTGCGACCAGTACCTGAACTGATCGAGTACCTGGCGCAACGCCCCAGAGTGGACTTCATCGAAAGCGCAACCACGGCAGACGTAAGCTGGACAATTGGTGGCCTGGATCAGGAACGCTTTACGCTGCGATTTCCGTTTTCGTGGCGCAGGCATCGCAAACTGTTTGATGCCTATGTCAAATTGCAACGTGCACTGGGAATGCGTCGCAGCATTCCCGAGGGGCTCGTTCCGCATATGGGTAGCCAATGGTGGTGTCTGACACGCCAGACCCTGTCCGCAATTCTGCAAGACCCCAAACGCAAGGTGTATGATCGCTATTTCCGGAGGGTGTGGATTCCGGACGAAAGCTATTTCCAAACACTCGCCCGGTTGTATTCCACACATATTGAAAGCCGGTCACTGACCTTGTCCAAGTTCGATTTCCAAGGTCGTCCGCATATATTCTACGACGACCATTTACAGCTTTTACGGCGGTCCGATTGTTTTGTGGCCCGCAAGATCTGGTGCAATGCCGACCGCTTGTATCAGACCTTTCTGACCAAACAGAGCAGCGCAGTCACTCCGGCTGAGCCGAACCCCGGCAAGATCGACCGAGTGTTTTCCAAAGCGGTCGAGCGTCGCACGCGCGGGCGGGATGGTTTGTACATGCAAAGCCGCTTTCCCCGGCATGGCAGCGAAAACGGCCTGACGTGTTTTCCCTACTCAGTGTTTCAGGGCTTTACGGAACTGTTCGACGATTTTGAAAGCTGGCTGACGGATACGACTGGTGCACGCGTCCATGGCCATCTCTTTGCCCCGGAACGTGCCCAGTTTTCGGGGGGTGAGACGATCTCGAATGGCGCACTCAGCGACTGCGCGACTTTGCGGGATTATAACCCAACCGCCTTCCTGTCCAATCTGATCTGGAACACGCGCGGCGAGCGGCAGTGTTTTCAATACGGGCCTCGCGACACGCAGTCGCTTAATTGGTTTTTGGCCCGCGACAGGAATGCGCAGATTTCCGTCGTGACCGGGGCTTGGGCCGTGCCCCTGTTTCGGTCAAACATGAATTTTTCGGACATCAGATGCGAGGCCGCGCGCCTTCAGCAGATCGAAACCAAGCAGCTCGAGGTTCTGAACTCGGTCTGGACCAAAGCGCGGGTACGAACGTGGTCACTGGCTGAATTCGTCGAATCCCCCATGGAACCCCTGCAAACTGTGGCAGACGAAATTGGAATGCAGACCCAAGCCCACCTGACGACCGCGCCAACGATGGTTGACCTGAGCGGCTTCGGACAGTTTCTGCAGAACCTAAAAAACCAAGGAATGCACCCTTACCTGATGGGCGATTTTCCTGCCGATGATGTGTTCGGCAAACGGACAAGACCCTATCACAAACCCTATCTGGTGCAGTGACCACTTATGCAGCCCCGTTTCGACTATTTTGTCATCCTTGCCGCCATGCGCACCGGCTCCAACCTGCTCGAGGCGAACCTGAACGCACTGGATGGTGTCACAAGCCATGGCGAGGCGTTCAATCCACATTTCATCGGACGCGTTAAATCGGACACGCTTTTGGACATTTCGTTGGACGAACGGGATGCCGACCCGTCACGCCTGTTGGAAGCAATCAGGAGTGCACCCGGCGAAATGAACGGGTTTCGTTTTTTCCAAGGGCATGATTCCCGTGTGTTAGAGCCTGTTTTGAGCGATCCCCGTTGCGCCAAGATCATCCTGACGCGCAATCCATTGGACAGTTTCATTTCCCTGCAGATAGCGCGGGAAACCAAGCAATGGCAGTTAAAGAACGTAAAACGCCGGCGCGAAGCTCAGGTTGAATTCGATCCTCACAGCTTTAGGGACTATCTGGACCAGCAGCAGGATTTTCAGCTGTTTTTGCTGAACCATTTGCAGGCAAGCGGCCAAACAGCCTTCTACATCTCGTATGATGACCTGCATCGTCTTGAAACACTGAACGGTCTGGCCAAGTGGTTAGGTGTGGAAAGTCGCTTGTCCCGGATCGACGACACGCTCAAGCCGCAAAACCCCGAGCCGCCTCTGGCCAAAGTCACCAACCCTGACGAGACCGAGCAATCCCTGCACGGGCTGGACTATTTCAATCTGCATCGCACACCCAATTTTGAACCTCGAAGAGGTCCGGCTGTCGCCAATTACGTTGCAGCACCGAACACGCCAGTGATGTATTTGCCAGTTCGCGGAGGTGTCGAGGATCGGGTTAAGGCGTGGTTGGCCAAGCTCGACGGGGTATCACCCGAGGATCTGTTGACGAACCAGAACCGCAAGCAAACCCGGCACTGGCTTCAGTCCAACACAGGGCATCGTAAGTTCACTGTTGTGCGCCATCCTTTGGCCCGCGCACATTCGGTGTTTTGCAGGTACATCCTCAGTACTGAACCTGGCGCCTATCTGAAGATACGCAACATACTGCGCAACCGGTTCAAAATCCCGATCCCGGGACAAGTGCGCGCTGAAACCTATTCACTGGATCAACACCAAGAAGCGTTCAGCGCGTTTCTGGTGTTTCTGCGCCAAAACCTTGCCGGACAGACCCCTGTTCGAGTGGATGGCGTCTGGTGCAGTCAGGCACAAGTCCTTGAGGGGATGGCGTCGTTCGCTCTGCCCGATCTGATCTTACGCGAAGATGAAATGACCAAAGCGCTTCCTGACCTGGTGCGAGAGATGGGTCATGAGGCCCCGCCCAAGCCGGATACAGCCCCCGATGACGCGCCATTCACATTGGCCGAAATTTACGACGAAACACTCGAAGCGCTGGCAGAGGATGTCTACCAGCGCGACTATATGCAATTCGGGTTCGGAGGATGGAAACCGGCTATGGGCGCAACGTGATAGTCGTGCCGCGGTTCACCATCGCATAGATCTCTTCGATCTCATCGTTAGTGACCGCGATGCAACCCGCCGTCCAGTCTTCTGTTTTCTTTGCCCGTTTACGCTCGGCGCGCTTGTTGGGTTGGCCGTGGATAAAGATGTCTCCGCCAGGATCAACGCCAGCCGCCTTGGCCCGAGCCACATCCTGCGAGTTGGGATAGGAAATACCCAGTGAAAGGTGATAACGGCTGTTGGGATTGCGGCGATCAATCAGATACGTGCCTTCCGGCGTGCGTCCGTCGCCGCGCTTGGTCTTGGTGCCCTGCGGAGCAAAGCCAAGGTCGACCTTGTATTCCTTCAGGACATGTTCGTTATGAAGAAGATAAAGTTTACGTGCACCCTTGTTGATCACTAATGAGGTGACCTCGGGCCCGTCATAGGTCAGAAATCTTGGGCTGGCCGACGCGCAGGCCGAAAGGCCCAGCGTTGCTACAGCACCCATTCCAAATGCTCGACGATCCATGTTTCACTGCCTGCTGCTCTGTTTTTTTCAAGGATTATGCCAGAATCGGCAAAAACTGAAATCACTTTTTGATGTCCGAGTGCTCAATTAAACGGCGCTCAATGCTTTCCAGCCGCTCCAGAACCTCATCGCGGTAGGCGTCGGTTTTAACCTCATCCTCGGCATGGTGGGCATCCTGCATCGAATTCACGATCAGACCGACCAGCAGGTTCACAACGGCGAATGTCGTCACCATGATGAAGGGCACAAAGAACATCCAGGCATAGGGGTACACCTCCATCACCGGACGGACGATACCCATCGACCAGCTTTCCAGCGTCATGATCTGGAACAACGTATAGGCCGACAGACCCAGATCACCGAACCACTCGGGGAAGGTGTAGGAAAACAGTTTGGTCGAGATCACGGCCCCGATATAAAACAGGATCGCCATCAGTAGGAACACACTGGCCATGCCCGGCAGCGCCGAGATGAAGCCTTCTACCACTCGGCGCAGGCGCGGCGCGACGGATATTACCCGCAACACCCGCAGAATTCGCAGGGCCCGCAGCACCGACAGGGCACCCGCACTGGGGACAAGAGCGATGCCCACGATGATGAAATCGAAGATATTCCAGCCGCTTGTAAAAAACCTGCGGCCCGTTGCGACCAGCTTCATCGCGATCTCAGCCACAAAGATCGCAAGACACAACTTATCCAGAGCCACGATCAGGGGGCCCGCAGCCTCCATCAACGTGGGTGAGGTCTCCATCCCCAAAAGCACCGCATTGAAAAGGATGACCCCGGTGATGAATTTCCCAAACCATGGTGCTTCGATGATGGTCAGCAGGCGCTGAGTGATCCCCATTGGGATGGTCTCCTGTGCGGTCAGGGGTTCAGGGTGAACCGGGCGGCAAGTTCGGTGTGGGACGACCATCGAAATTGGTCAACCACCTGTACCCATTCAACGGTGTATCCTGAGTTAACCAGCGTCTTTGCGTCGCGGGCAAAGGTGACCGGGTTGCACGAAACATAGGCAATCACCGGACGTTTGGCCTGCGCCAGCTCAGCCGTTTGCGCCTCGGCCCCGGCGCGGGGCGGGTCGATGACCACGGCGTCATAGGATTTCAGCTCATCCGGCATCAAAGGGCGGCGGAACAGGTCGCGTGCTTCGGTGGTGACTTTCTTAAGGCCCTGCGCCCGCCGCCAGCCCTGATCCAGCGCATCGGTCATGGCGGCCTCGCCTTCAACGGCATGCACTTCGGCGGTCTCGGCCAGCGGCAGAGAGAAGGTTCCGCTGCCCGCAAACAGGTCAACAATCCGCTTCGCCCCCTGCGTGGCCTGCGAAACCGCCTGTAACAGAGCCTGTTCTCCGTCTTTTGTGGCTTGCAGAAACGCGCCAGGGGGTGGGACGACCGCCGCCTTGCCGAAGTGTTGAACGGGGGGCTGGCGCATGGCGATGACTTCACCGTCCCAGCTGAGGCGGGCAAGACCGTGTTTCTCGGTCGCTTGCGCCAGGGCCAGTTCCAGCGGGCCGTCCAGCGGTTTGCCGCCTTTGACGGCCACGTCCAGCCCTCCTTCGGACAGGGTCAGGGTGACAGACAACACACCCTTGCGGCTGCCGCCCAGCAGGGCCAGCGCTTCGGCCACGGGAATCGCGGCGATCAGGGCGGGGTCCAGCAGGTGACAGTCGGGAATTTCAGTGATCGTATTCGAAGCGCGGCCATGAAACCCGGCCAGGGTGCCCTTTTTCGTCCGCCGCACGGCGACGGTGGCTCGACGGCGTGACCGCTCGGGCGAGGTGTGAAGGGGCCGCATCGGGGCATCGAGCCCCTGCGCGGCCAGCGCGTTGCGCACCACATCCACTTTCCACCCAGCGACAAAATCGTCTGACGCGTGCTGCAGCTGACACCCGCCGCACGCCTTGTAGTGACGGCACGGCGCCTTGACACGTTGGTCCGAGGGGGTTTCGACCCGGATATCTTGCAAAAACTGACCGTCCACCGTGCCGCTGACCACCTCTCCCGGAAGGGTGCGCGGGGCGTAGACAGGGCCATCGGCGATGCCATCGCCCTGATGACCAAGGCGGATTATGGTGAATTGCTGCGTCATGGGGGCCTGATACCGGGGCTTTGCGCGCAACAAAAGCCCTTTGGGCCCTTATTCTGCCGCCTCTGCCTGAATGAACCCACCGGACTGGCGATGCCAGAACCGGGCATAGAGACCGCCTTGCTCCAACAGGGCCTCATGGGTGCCGGTTTCCACGATCCGGCCCTGATCCAGAACCACGATCCGGTCCATCTCGCTGAGCGTGGACAGGCGGTGCGCGATTGCCAGCACGGTCTTGCCCTGCATCACCCGGTGCAGGGCGGTTTGAATTGACGCCTCGACCTCGGAATCCAATGCCGACGTCGCCTCATCCAACACCAGAATCGGCGCGTCCTTGAGGATAGCGCGGGCCAGAGCGATCCTCTGCCGTTGCCCACCCGACAATTTCACGCCCCGCTCACCCAGATGCGCGTCATATCCTTTGCGGCCATGGGCGTCCTGCAGGGACAGGATGAACTCATGCGCTTCGGCCTTTTGGGCGGCGGCGATCATATCCTCCTCGGACGCGTCGGGGCGACCGTACAGAATATTCTCGCGCGCGGATCGGTTGAACATCGCAGTTTCCTGCGTGACCATGCCGATTTGACTGCGCAGGCTGTCCTGCGTGACCTGACTGATATCCTGCCCATCAATCAAAATCGCGCCTTTTTCTCCGTCATAGAGCCTGAGTAGCAGCGAGACCAAGGTCGACTTACCCGCGCCGGATGCGCCGACAATGCCCAGTTTCTCGCCCGCGTGAACGGTCATATCCACATCCGACACGCCGCCCACATCGCGGCCATAGGCAAAGCTGACATGGTCAAAGGCGATCCGGCCTTCGGGCACGCGCAGGGCGATCGCGTTCGGCGCATCCTCGACCCGGTCGCGCCTGGCCAGCGTGTTCATGCCGTTCTCGACCTCGCCCACATTGGCGTAAAGGCCCATCAGCGTGAAACTGACCCAGCCGGTCATCTGCGATATCCGGATCGACACCGCGCCCGCCGCCACGATATCCCCGGCCGTCGCGATCCCATTGCGCCACAGCATCAGCGTGACGCCCAACAGCAGAACCGGCAAAACCCCGGCCAGCACCATCAGGATCAACCGGAAACTGGCCGACAGCTTGCCGAAGGCCAGCATCTTTTGCCGCAGATCGACCATCGCGTTTCGGGCGGCCTGATCCTCGAACGCAGAATGGGCAAAGAGCTTCACGGTTTTGATATTGGTTATCGTGTCGACCACTTGCCCCGACACCATCGCCCGCGCCCCGGCCCGTGCCGCCGACCGCACGCGGATGCGCGGCAGATACCAGCGGATCAGCAGGAAATATACCACCAGCCACGCGGCAAACGGCAGGATCACCAGCGGATGAATAGACCCTAACAAAAGCAAAGAGCCCACAAGCGAGGCCAGCGCAAACACAATCGCGCTGATCGTTTCCGACACGACCGAGGCCAGCGCGTTCGAGGTCTGCATCTGTTTCTGCGCGATGCGGCCCGCGAAATCATCATCGAAATAGGTGACAGACTGGCCCAGCGTCCACCGGTTCAGCTTGGCCAGAACCAGCGGCGGAATGTTGGGCATGACGATGTAGTTGTTCGAAAAAGCCGACAGCCCGAAAAACACCGGACGCAGCAGCATGAAAAACGCCGCCACCCCAAGGATCGTCCACAGCGCGGGGCCGCTCAGAATGCCCTCGGGCCCGTTTTCCGCAGTCAGATCGATCACCAGACCCAGCATCCACGCCGTGCCTGCCTCCATCGCGCCGGCGGTGGCCGAAAAGGCTGCGGCCACAAAGATCATCGGCCACGCACCCGACAGGCACCAGCGAATGAACGCCCCCAGCGTTTGCGGCGGGGGCGTTTCGGTGTTTTTGAACGGGTTGATCAGGTCGGCAAGCTTCATTCCGCAGCCTCGGGGTTCAGAAAGCCGCCAGATTGCCGCGCCCAGAACTGCGCGTAAAGCCCCCTACTGGCCAGCAGTTCAGCATGGCCGCCCTGTTCGACGATCCGGCCGCCATCCATGACCAGAATGCGGTCCATCTGAGCAATTGTGCTGAGCCGGTGGGCGATGGCGATCACGGTTTTTCCCTGCATCATGCCGTAAAGCGTGTCCTGAATTGAGGCTTCGACCTCGGAATCTAGGGCAGAGGTCGCCTCATCCAACAGCAAAATCGGCGCGTTTTTCAGAATGACCCGCGCCAGCGTCACCCGCTGCCGCTGCCCGCCCGACAGTTTTACACCGCGTTCACCCACATGCGCGTCATAGCCGGTGCGCCCCTGAGGGTCTTGCAGATCCAGGATGAACTCATGCGCTTCGGCCTGTTTGGCAGCGGCGATCATCTGCTCTTCGGTCGCGTCGGGGCGGCCATAAAGGATATTGTCCCGGACCGAGCGATGCAGCAGCGCGCTGTCCTGTTGCACCATGCCGATATGGCTGCGCAAACTGTCCTGCGTGACCTGCGCGATGTTCTGGCCGTCGATCAGGATCGCCCCTTGTTCGACGTCGTAAAATCGCAAAAGCAGCTTTACCAGAGTCGATTTCCCAGCGCCGGACCGCCCGATGAGGCCGATCTTTTCGCCCGGCTGGATCGTCAGATTGATGTGGTCCAGCCCCCCGGTTTTGCGCCCGTAGTGATGCGACAGATCGCAAATGTCGATCTGACCGTTGCTCAGCTGCAAGGGTTCGGCACCCGGCGCATCCAGCAGGTCAATGGGTTGAGCAATGGTCTCCATCCCCTCGGCCACAACACCAAGCTGGCGAAAGAAACTGGTCAGCGCCCACATGATCCAGCCGGTCATCGCATTCAACCGCAGAGTCAAAGCGGTGGCCGCCGCAACCACCCCCACTGAGGCGCTGCCCTGCATCCACAACGCAATCGCCCAACCAACAACGCCCACGATCAGCAGCCCGTTCAACGTGACCAGAACCGCATCCATGATGGTGAAAATCCGCATCTCGATCTGGAAGGTGCGGCGGGTTTCCTCGATCGCTTCGCGGGCATAGTCGAGTTCCTGCGCGTCATGGGCGAACATTTTGACCGAATGGATATTGGTATAGCTGTCCACTACTCGCCCTGTGACAGCCGAGCGTGCATCAGAGGCCGCCTGCGACGCAGGGCCAACACGCGCCACCGTCCAGCGTACGAGTATCGCGTAGAGCGCAAACCAAATCAGCAGCGGTAAAAGCAAACGCGGATCAGCTGCCATCAACAGGATCGCAGCACCAACCAGATAGGCCAGCGAGAACGAGATTGCGTCAAAGACCTGAAACACCGCCTCACCCGCCGCAGGGGGGGTCTGCATTATGCGGTTGGCGATCCGGCCCGCGAAATCATTCTCGAACCAGCCCACAGACTGCCGCAGCACATGTTTGTGCGCGCGCCAACGAAAAACAGTGCCTATATTGGGCAAAATCGCGTTGTTTAGTAAAAGTACGTCCACCACGTGCAGTAGCGGGCGCAGCAACAACACGAAGACGGCCATCAGGATCAATTCGGTGCCGTGGGCCTGCCAGACCTCGGCCGGGGACCCGGACAGCAGGTCAACAACGCGGCCCATATAGTAGATCAGCCCGACTTCGACACCGGCTACGATAATCGAGATCAGCGCAGCCCAAACGAACAGGCGATAAAACGGCCGCGTGTATTCCAACATGAACGGCCACAGCCGCGTGGGTGGTGTGTTGGTTTCCTGATAGGCGACAAAAGGATCAACAAGGTTTTCGAAATAGCGAAACATGGAGGATGCTCCAGATTGAGCAGATAACAGGTCATGCGAAGACAGATGGCGCCAGAACACCACCCCTACGGGTCAAAGTGTTCCGGCTTTAGCCGAACCAGATCCCGTAATACATTCGCATCCCTCCATTCATGTGACAGCCGCACGTAACCACAAACCTTTCGACTTGTCATCCCTTTTTGAGACCTCGCCTACCCGCCCAGCAGATCTCTGCGGGTGAGGGCAAAGCCAGATGCGATCCAGCGGGCCTCAAGCTCGGCCAGCTTCTTGCCCAGCGCGGGACCGGTGAAATCGGGGATCAGATCAGTCGCCTGAACCGGGAAATCGGCGGCCGCCCCGGCGCGCAGGTCTTGGCGCATCCCCTCGGACCAGGGCTGTTCCAGCAAGGCGCAACGCAGCAGGGTTTCGTGCATCCCGCCTTCTTCGCCATAGCGAAAGCCCAGCTCGGCAATGCTGGTGGTGGCCGTGGCCTCATCCCGCATCCGGGTCAGGCGTTGCAGCTGCGCCTTGCTAAGGCGCAGGGTTTTGGCGATCTCCGGCGTTGCTATGGAAGCCAGGCGGCGGATCGGGTCAGGCGCGGTCCCGGCCTGTTCTTCCAACGCGACCAGTGGGGCAAGCGCGCGATCCTCGGCCCCCGGCAGCACCTGCGCCAACACCCCCGCCTGCCGCATCGCCGCGACCGAGGGCGCAGGATCAGGCGCGCCAAGCAACTTCAACATCTCGGCCCCGACCCTTTCGCGGGACAAGCCGGACAACCCGTCCAAATTGGCAGCAATCGCAGCCAGTGCATCTGCGTCGAAACCCGCTTCCATATCGCCGTACCACGCATGAAACCGGAAAAAGCGCAGCGAGCGCAGGTAGTCCTCGCGAATGCGGTTTTCGGCGGTGCCGATGAAGCGCACCCGCCGCGCCTGCAGGTCCGGCAAACCGTTCAGCGGATCCAAAACGGTGCCATCGGGCCGGGCGTATAGCGCGTTCATGGTGAAGTCGCGGCGCGCGGCGTCTTCTTCGATCGTGTCGGCAAAGGCCACAACGGCGCGGCGGCCGTCGGTCTCTACATCGCGGCGAAAGGTGGTGATCTCATGCGGGACGCCATGGCTGACCACGGTGATAGTGCCATGTTCGATCCCGGTGGGAATGGCCCTGAGGCCGGCGGCCTGCGTCAGCTCCATCACCCGTTCGGGGCGCGCATCCGTTGCGATGTCGATATCCGAAACCGGTGCCTTCAACAGCGCATTGCGCACGCAACCACCTACAAACAGCGCCTGTGCCCCGGCATCCGTCAGGGCTGCGCACAATTTTTGCGTTGCCGGGTCCGTGACCCAACCGTCCGAGATTTGTGTCATTCGTTCATCCGCGCGGCCAATCCCCGCAACATCCGGGCCGTCGCGCCCCAGATATAATAAGGACCGAACGGCACTGCATAATAATACCGTTTGTGGCCACCCCAGCGGCGCGATTCAACAACATAATTCGCCGGATCAAGCACATGTGTCAGAGGAACCGAGAACACCTCGTCCACCTCGCCCGGCTCGGGGGTGATCGGGAAGGGTTCCCGCAGGATTGCCACAACCGGCGTCACAGTGAACGCGGTGACGGTTTCATGCGGCGGCAGATGGCCCAAAACCTGCGGAACGTCGCTGGGCAGGCCGATTTCCTCCTGCGCCTCACGCAGGGCGGCGGCGGTCACATCCGCGTCGCCTTCGTCCTGTTTGCCGCCGGGAAAGGCGATCTGGCCCGGATGATGTTTCAGCGCCGAGGACCGTTTCGTCAGGATCAGGCAAGGCTCATCGCTTGCGATTGAGATCGGCACTAGCACACCGGCCGGGCGCAGCTTGCGCCCCTCGGGCAGCACCGTGTCGGGGTTCAGGTCGAAATCGCTGGACCCCGGGCCGGGGCGGCGCAGCGCCGCCCGCAGCTGTTCGGTGGGATCAGGCCTCATCCGCATCAAAACCGACAGAGGCCGGATCCAGCACGTAATGCGCGCCGCAGAACTGGCAATCTGCGGTCACGTCGCCCTCGGGTGTCGTCATCTTTTCAATGTCGCGCGCCGAGTAGATCGACAGGCTTTGACGCACACGATCCTCGGAACAGGTGCAGCCGAATTGCACTGGCTGCGCGTCATAGACACGCGGCTGTTCCTCGTGAAACAGGCGGATCAGCAGGTCGGTGGGCGCGATTGAGGGGCCGATCAGCTCGAGATCTTCGACCGTATCCAGCAGGATGTTCACGCGGCCCCAGTTTTCACCTTCGTCCCCGTCGACCAGATCATTGGCCGTCAGAATCTCACCGCTGCCTTCACCCGATGCGGCAAAGGGCGAGGCTTTGGGCATGTGCTGCAACATGATCCCGCCCGCGCGCCAATGTTCACCGACGCCAGGCTCGGTCGATTTGCCAAAGCTGAGCGAGAACCGCGTCGGCAACTGTTCGGATTGCGCGAAATACGCCTCGGCACAAGCACTGAGCGAACCACCCGCCAGCGGGGTGATGCCCTGATATGGCTGCGTGCCCTCGCCCTGGTCGATGAGGATGGCAAAATACCCCTCACCCACCTGATCAAAGGGGGCGGCATCGGTCAGCTTATCACGGTCGAAACTGGCATAGGCACGGATGCGGGCCGGTTCGCCCTCTTGCGTGGGGGCATAGTAATCAGTGGCTATCATGCGCACCGCGCCCTTGGACTGCACCTGAAGCGACAGTTTCCAGCGCAGAGCAACGGTCTGGCCGATCAGCGCGGTCAGCAGGGCCATCTCGGCCACCAGAGCCTCGACCTTTTCGGGGTAGTCATGCTGTTTCAGGATGCCATCCAGCACCCCGTCCAGCCGCGCGACGCGGCCGCGCATATCCGACAGATCAAGTTGAAAGGGCAGGACGGTGTCGTCCCACGCGATTTTGGTTCCAAGAGACATGGGGTTTCCTTACACGCCACAGATTGGCATACCGCCAGCATATAGGTCGAAGTTTTCGGGTTGTAAGGGGCCATACATGATCAGACGGTTCGGTGAAACCCCGCAATCGGGGCAGAAATACATCAGACGTGTCGGAGTTTATGCTCTGTTACCGCGCGGCGGCAGCCTGTTGCTGACCTGCCAGTTGCAGCCCGGCCCCGATCTGCAACTGCCCGGAGGCGGTATTGACCCGGGCGAATCACCGATCACCGCCCTGCATCGCGAAGTCTTCGAGGAAACCGGCTGGCTGATCGCCGCGCCGCGTCGCGTAGGCGCGTTTCGGCGCTTTACCTTCATGCCCGAATACGACCTCTGGGCCGAGAAAATCTGCCTGATCTACCGCGCCCGACCCGTGCGCCGCATCAGCCCCCCGACCGAGCCGTTTCACGAGGCGCTATGGATGGACTGCGCGGACGCTGCGCAGATGTTGGGCAATGCGGGCGACCGCCACTTCGCCAAGCTACATTTACAGGGCCTTTAGGTTCCGCTGTATTCAAAGAAAACTGCGGACACATCGTCGTCCATTCCGGTGTTGGGCACCATCTTCTGGGTCAGCCGCCAGAACATATCATCCAGAAACTCTGTCCCACATCGCTCGGGCACGCAGTTCAGCGCAAGGTCCCGCAGCCCCTCTTCCTCAAGCAAACCACCATCAGCAATACTGCATTCGGTAAAGCCATCTGAATACAGCAGCAGTTTGTCGCCCGGCTGCATATAGGTCTCAGTACGCTGGAATTTGACATCCGGCAGCAGGCCGATTGGCAAACCGCCTTCGCCCAGAAATTCGGTGGTTCCGTCGGCCCGCAGCATGAGCGGATGGGGATGCCCAGCCTGAACCATCTTAAGATGCCCGTTGCGTAAATCGACAATCGCGTAAACCATCGTGAAATATTCTTCGACACCCGCATCCGCCATTAGTCGAGAATTCAACATCTCGGCCACCTGTTCCGGCGGCAGCAGCGCATAGAATTTGTCAAATCGCTTTTCCATCGCAACGTTCTGATCAAAGTGGTTGCTGGACAGATACCCCCCCAACCGCGCCGTCATCATGGCCGAGGTTATACCGTGGCCCGAGACATCAATGCTGTAAAATCCCAGCCGGTTCACGCCGGGCGAAAACATACCGACCAAGTCGCCGCCGATATGCCCGCAAGGTTTCAACAACAAACTGACCCGCGACTTGCCGAATTCCCTGGTCAGTTCCGGCACCAGAGATTCCTGAATCTTGCGCGCCTGCATCAGATCCTTATCGATGGCGTCATGCGCCACGCGCAACTCTTCCAGCGCGGTTTCGATCATACGGTTTTTCTCGGACAGTTCACGCTGCATATCCAGAATGCGGGCGCCCGCTGAAATGCGCGCGCGCAGTTCATCCGCCTCAAGCGGTTTGATCAGGAAGTCGTCGGCCCCCGCATCCAGACCCCGCGCCACTTCCTGCTTTTCGCTTTTTGACGTCAGCAGGATGAAATAGCTGTATTGATCGCAGTCCAACGCGCGGAAGGCCCGACAAAATTCCAACCCACTCATCCCCGGCATGACCCAGTCGCTGAGCACCAGATCAGGCGGTGTGTTTGCGCAGATCTCGATGGCCGCTTCACCATTGTCGGCCTCGAAAACTTCGAACCCCCATTTCTTCAGAGACGCCACAAGAATGCGTCGTTGCAGGCGGCTGTCATCAACGACAAGCACCTTTTGGATCGCTCCAAAATCCAGCTCTGACCTGATGTCTTTGCGACTGACCTCTGCCACGTGAGTCCTCTGCGATGGGGCGCCTACCTAATTCTGCTCAACCTATAGCGCAGCGGTTTAACAACCGGTGAAAGGCAATACTGAACCCGCTTAACCCAACCTTTACCTTGGGCGGGCTAAGCAAGCAGACAACAGTTATTGCGGAGCTTGCGGCATGATCGACTGGGCCAGAGTCAAACAGCTTAGGGATGAGGTCGGCGCAAGCGAGTTTGACGAAGTGGTGAATATTTTTCTTGATGAAGTACAAGAAGTAATTGGCCGCCTTCGCACCGACACCCATCGGGTAAGTTTTGACCAAAACCTGCATTTTCTGAAAGGCAGCGCACTCAGCCTGGGATTCCAATCATTGGCAAAGCTTTGCCAAGACGGTGAAAGGCATTCCGCACAGGGGAACAGCAAGTCTGTAGACCTCGATAGTATCGTTCAGGTGTTTGAGGCATCAGCTGCGGAATTCAAGTCCGATCTGGGGAAGATCTCGTAGCCTTACAGTTTGATCGGAAAGCCCTCGGGAAAACGGAATTTCCGCAAAGTTACCTCAAGCGACCGGTCGTGGGTGAAATATCCGTCGGCCATTGTCTTTAGCGTTCGGGTGGCCTCTTGTCGGCTTAGTTCGACACATTCTTCCATCGGCAATTCCTGTGTGCGTGCAAGCTCTTTTACCAGACGCCGGAAACGGCGTGAGCGCCGACGCCAGCCCACGATACCGACAGATTGCCCTGGTGTGCTGGCGATCTTGACGCCGTCCGCCATGGATTGGTTCACAAGCGGCGACCTTTCCTCTTGGCGTCGATGCAACTCTTGCAGATTTCCATAATGAAAGTGCAGGTTGAGCAGACCCGGCAGCAGGCGGAATGTGTCGTTTGTCACGCCATGCCCGCCCGTTCCAAAAGCGGCTCGGCGCTGGACGATACAAGGTTTCGAATAGGGAACCTCGAATAGACTGAACTTTTCGCCTTTGAACAACATATCTTCATCATCGTCCTGCAAAGTGACCAAATTGAATCCGACAGCGCCAGCGGTGTTTTCATCAAATGCGAATTCATAGTCTAGCAAGTCCGATCCATCGGCGGTCAGCAGCACTTCATCACAATCCGAAACAATCACTCGGCTGTAGAACTGAGTCAGCATGGCTGAAAAATCCGACAGCATTCGCCAACGGGCATATTCAAACGTTTGGTGCAAACCATCGCGCAAAATCGCAATCACATTACAGCCCTCGCCGATCCGATCGATTTCAGGATCAGCTCCGTGCGACAGAATATAGACGTTCTCGGGCCCAAGCTGGGCCGAGTAGTAGGCGACCCATTTCTCAAGATACCAATAGTCGCGCCATACCATGGTCACTGCTGCAAGCGGCTTCATCTGTGCACTTTCCAGTCTTGTTCGCTCGCTCGTGCCTAGGCGAATTTCCAAGTGCAAACAAGTCGGTCGACAAATGCGCCGTCAGATCACGAACTGTGCAAGCGTTTCGTCTTCGGTGATGTCGGTATAGGTGAATCCGGCTTCGTCCAGATGCGCAAACAAGCGGGCGAAATTCTCGGGCTTGCGGGTTTCTATCCCGATCAGGACCGAGCCGAAATTGCGCGCCGATTTTTTCATGTATTCAAACCGGGCGATGTCATCCTCGGGGCCGAGGATATTCAGAAATTCTTTCAAAGCTCCGGGACGCTGCGGCAGGCGCAGGATGAAATACTTTTTCACACCCGAATAGCGCTGCGCCCGTTCTTTGACCTCGGGCAGGCGTTCGAAATCGAAGTTCCCACCGGATGTAACACAGACTACAGTCTTGCCGCGGATAAAACTTTGGATATCGCCCAGCGCCTCGATCGCCAGCGCACCGGCGGGTTCCAGCACGATGCCCTCGACATTTAGCATCTCGATCATGGTGGTACAGATGCGGTCCTCGGACAGGACATGTACGTCGGACAGGTGGCGGTCTTTCAGCAGAGCAAACGGTTTCGCCCCGATCTTACCCACCGCCGCCCCGTCGACGAAATTGTCCACATGGTTCAGCGCCACCGGATGCCCCGCCGCCATCGCCGCATGCAGGCAAGCACCACCCTTGGGTTCCACAAACAGACAATGAGTGCGATCCCCGAACCACGTCGCCACGCCCGAGGACATCCCACCCCCGCCCACCGGCAGGATAACGTGATCGGGCAGATGGCCCAGCTGTTCTTCGATCTCGACGGCCAATGAAGCCTGCCCCTCAATCACGTCCTCATCGTCGAACGGCGACAGGAAATGGCCTCCCTGATCGGCGCACCACGCTTGTGCCGCAGCCAGAGTGTCGTCGAAATAGTCGCCGGTCAGGTGGATTTCGACATTGTCGCCACCGAAGATGCGGGTTTTCTGGATTTTTTGCTGCGGCGTCGTCACCGGCATGAAGATCACCCCGCGCACGTCCAGATGTTTACACATGAACGCCACACCCTGCGCGTGATTGCCCGCGCTGGCACAGACGAACAGGTCTTGTCCCTGCTGCTTACGCATCGCGTTGAACGCGCCGCGAATTTTATACGACCGCACCGGGCTGAGATCTTCGCGTTTCAGCCAGATATCCGCGCCATATCGGTCAGACAGATGGGCATTGCGCTGTAGCGGCGTTGCCGGAAACACAGAGCGCATCGCCTGTTCGGCAGCGCGGGCGCGGGTCATGAAATCACTCATGACCCGCTCAGTGGCCTATCCTGACTAAAAGAGCAAGGAATACATATGTGTACGGGCGTCAATCGAGTTCGCGTTTTTCGATGAAGACGCCATACATGGTTGTAAGAATACTGACGTTGATCAGCGGCAATACCAGCATTGAGAATAGCAGCGTTAGCAGAATCCCCAAGATCGGAATAATGGCCAGCAGCGTAAAAACCATCTGTACCAAAAATTGGAACAGGGCGTTCACGACCAAAAGCACAATAATCGCTCCGCCTGCACTTGAGGTACTACCCCATGCGTTCGAAAGGCTTAACGGCTCACCAAGCGCTGCGGCTGGCAGGATAACGGACAGGCGGTAGAAAGCGACTATCAGAAAGATGGCATATACGACCATTACAGCGGCTGAGAACGCGCCACCGCCGGTTGCCAACAGAAGGACACTCATCGGCAGAAACGCGACCCCCATCAGAAGTCCAAGCAAAAGAATGCGCCCAAGGTAGGCGAGGATTCTATCGAACCGGAATGCCGGGAATATTCCGCTGGGATATTCGGTCAGCAGGATAAAACGGTGCCACGACACAGCGATCCAGAACATCGTCAGCACAAAGATGATTGCAACACAGACCACCAAAATCGCGAACGAAACATTGGCTGCGGTCGAAGGAAACGCCCCGGTACTGGCGTCCAACTGGTCCCACGGGATGTCGATTAGAAAAAACAGGGCAATCGTCAGCGCCGTTGCAATCAATGACGGACCCAGCGTGATCTGAAGCGCTTGCTTAAAATTTCCAAAAACCATCCGCACCGAGTGCACAAAAATCTTCCAACCCAACATCCGAAAACTGCCCTCTCAACCATTTCGTGTTTTATATGCGAATGTTTCACCCGAAATCAGGCAGCCCGTCAACGCAGATAACTTGCCCCCGCTTTCAAAACCCGTTAGGGGCCAGTCGTTCTACGCATAAAGGGAAGTCAGATGTCCGCGCCCAAGAAAGTTGTTCTGGCCTATTCCGGTGGCCTTGATACCTCGATCATTCTGAAATGGTTGCAGACCGAGTATGGCTGTGAGGTCGTCACCTTCACCGCTGATCTGGGTCAGGGAGAGGAACTGGAACCCGCCCGCCAAAAGGCCGAGCTGCTGGGGATCAAGCCCGAGAACATCTATATCGAAGACATCCGTGAGGAATTCGTGCGCGATTTCGTCTTCCCCATGTTCCGCGCCAATGCGGTATATGAAGGGCTGTACCTGCTGGGCACGTCCATCGCGCGGCCTCTGATCTCGAAGCGTCTGGTTGAGATCGCAGCCGAAACCGGGGCCGACGCCGTGGCGCATGGCGCGACCGGCAAGGGCAACGATCAGGTGCGGTTCGAACTGGCCGCCTATGCGCTGAACCCCGAAATCAAAGTCATTGCGCCCTGGCGCGAATGGGATCTGACCAGCCGGACCAAGCTGCTGGAATTTGCCGAACAGAACCAGATTCCGATTGCCAAGGACAAACGCGGCGAGGCTCCGTTCTCGGTCGATGCCAACCTGCTGCACACCTCGTCCGAGGGCAAGGTTCTGGAAGACCCCGCCGATATGGCGCCCGATTACGTCTATCAGCGCACCGTCCACCCCGAGGATGCGCCTGATCAGCCAGAATTCATCGAAATCGGCTTTGAAAAAGGCGACGCGGTCAGCATCAATGGCGAGGCGATGAGCCCCGCCACCATCCTGACCAAGCTGAACGAATATGGCGGCAAGCACGGCATTGGCCGTCTGGACCTGGTCGAAGGCCGGTTCGTTGGTATGAAATCCCGTGGTATCTACGAAACCCCCGGCGGCACCATCCTTCTGGAAGCGCATCGCGGTATCGAATCCATCACTATGGATCGCGGCGCGATGCATCTGAAGGATCAGCTGATGCCGCAATATGCCGAGCTGATCTATAACGGCTTTTGGTACTCGCCCGAGCGTGAGATGCTGCAGGCCGCCATCGACAAATCGCAAGAACATGTCACCGGCACCGTCCGCGTGAAACTGTACAAGGGTCTGGCCTCGACCGTGGGCCGCTGGTCGGATCACTCGCTGTATTCCGAAGCGCATGTGACGTTTGAGGAAGATGCCGGTGCCTATGATCAGACCGATGCAGCGGGCTTTATCCAGTTAAACGCACTGCGCCTGAAACTGCTGGCAGCACGAGACAAACGCCTGAAATAGCGACATCACTGCACCAAAGAGTTGAATAGGGCTTTGCGGTCGCAACTCTGCCGTATAATCGCCTTTTTGAATGTCCAGACAAAGCGGGTCGGTTCCTTTGTGGGATCGGCCCTTTTTTCTATCCATTCTTTTGAGGCTGAAATGCAGGTAAATCTCCCACAAGGCACCACAAGCGAATTCGAGTTCCGAGGCTCGGCCAGCGAGTATTTCGGGATCTGGATCGTCAACCTGCTGTTGTCGCTTATCACGTTCGGAATTTATAGCGCGTGGGCAAAGGTTCGGACCAAGAAATACTTTTATCAAAACACCTATGTGGCGGGGCGCAGCTTTGACTATCACGCAACCGGCCTTCAGATTCTGTTCGGACGGATTATCGTCGTTGCAGGTATCGTGATTTACTCCGTTCTCGG
Source organism: Ruegeria sp. R8_1 (assembly GCF_017743815.1). Taxonomy (NCBI): domain Bacteria; kingdom Pseudomonadati; phylum Pseudomonadota; class Alphaproteobacteria; order Rhodobacterales; family Roseobacteraceae; genus Ruegeria; species Ruegeria sp. R8_1. The sequence goes on from NZ_JAGHRL010000004.1 coordinate 295,328, forward strand.
CGCAATCCCGATTGTGAACCTTGTGATGATATTGGGGCTGATCTTCGTGATTCCATATCTGCTGGTCCGCTCACTACGGTTTCAGGCACGTGTCTCCAGCTGGTCGAATGTTCGGTTCGACTTTCAAGGCACATGGGGATCGGCGGCGGCCAATTACTTCCTGTACCCGATCATCGCCGCGCTGACTCTTTATACGACATGGCCCTTCGTCACGCGATCCGTCCAGAGGTTTCACGTGAACGGTCACAAATTTGGTGCAACCGCAATGTCCTTCGACAGCCCCGTCGGGCCATTTTACAAGGCCGCACTGGCGGCGATGGCCTGGGCGCTGGGAACCATCATCATTGCAATCGCTGTGGTTGGCTTAAACGTAAATTTCGTAGAAACCCTTGCCGCGATCAACGAAAAGCCCGAGGACGTCGCCGCCGCGATCGACGTTATCCTGATCTTGTTGCTTCTTTTCGCGGTCTTTGTCCCGGCCTCGATCATCTATCGCGCCATGGTGCGCAATACGGTTTACAACTACGCCATTCTGGGCGACGGTCACAGGTTCCATTCGGATGTGAACGCACTGCGCCTGCTGTGGATTTCTGTTTCAAATGCGGTCGTCATTGCTGTGACCCTTGGTCTGATGTTGCCATGGGCGCATGTTCGCCGGGCGCGGTATCTGGCCAATCATACCACCTTTATCCCCTCGGGTTCGCTGGACGAATTCGTCGGAGGTGTCACGGCCAATGTCAGTGCCATTGGTGATGCCTATGGTGACATCGAAGGCTTTGACATCGGTATCGCGGTCTGACCGTTGCAAGATCTGCCCGATAATATCAGCGCGCCCGTTGAAGGGCGCGCCTATCCACCACTCAGCTCACGCGAAATCCATGCGCGTCTGGCTGTTGGATCCAATACCGTCTGGTTGATCGACGGAGACGGGCAGATACAAACACGCTGCGCCCCGAATGAGCTGGATATCGAATCCCGCGTGGGGTCGACCGAACGCAGGGTGAATTTTCCAGATGGCACCCTGTTTCTGACCACCAGACATGCCGCGCTGGAACACTTGATTTCCGATAGCAGTGGATCCTGGCTGCACCATACTGAACGCTTTCACCCTCGGCTTATTCTGGTCTCGATCGCCTGTCTGTTTGCCGCCTGGGGTATATGGAAATATGGGTTGACCGTGCTGGTCGCACTGGCTGTCTGGATGACGCCACCACCGCTTGTATCGGCCATCGATGCCAGCACCTTGCAAGCAATAGACAAAGTCCTGGCGAAACCCAGCACCCTGAGTCCGGACCAACAGGAACAGGTTCAGAACAGTTTCGACCGTCTTTTGACCACCATGGGACCCGAGGCGCAAGACTTTGCCTACGATCTGCAATTTAGGCGCCTGCCAGGAATTGGCCCAAACGCGTTTGCCTTGCCCAACGGAACCATCGTCGTGACCGATGAGCTGGTAAAGCTGATCTCGGTGGACGCAATGGCAGGTGTGCTGGGTCATGAAATCGGGCATGTCGCTGAACAGCACGGTTTGACCCAGCTGTATCGGTCGCTTGGGACATTTGTCCTGATCGGAATGATGGCCGGGGATACTGGCCCCATCCTTGAAGAAGTTCTGCTAGAGGGTAATCTGATCCTGTCCCTGTCCTACTCGCGCCAGCATGAATTGTCTGCTGACCGATACGGAGTCGATCTGGCCGCCCGGTCAGGCTTTGACCCGAATGGGTTGTCCGAGTTTTTCGATATTCTCGAGACCGAGTTCGGAGATCACGGTACCGATTGGTTCAGCACCCATCCGGGGTTCCAGGAACGGCAGGATAACCTCAGAGAGCTAAACCACCGCCACTAGCCGTTGTGCCTAGGGTCAGAGCTTTCTTCACCGTTACGTAAGTTGTCCTTTGGTCAAGCTTGCGGATAAAGCCATTGGCTCTTTACGGTCCCGCGAACAGGGAAAGAGGATATCATGTTGCAAGAGATCGCGGACGGAATTCAAAAGAACCTCGCAGGCAAGAGCTTTGAGGGCTCTCTCAAATTCGATTGCGGGTCCGATGGCGTGATTGTTCTGGCCGACAATCAGGCCACGACACAGGATCAGGATACGGACTGCACCATCAAAATCTCGCAAAGCAACCTGACCAAACTGCTCACGGGCAAATTGAACCCGATGACGGGAGTTGCCCTGGGTAAGCTCAAGATTTCGGGAAACATGGGCGTCGCGATGAAGTTGGGGCAATTGCTGGGATAAACTCGTCTCACCAGCGCGTGACAAACGATGTCAGGCGATTGCACGGATCAAAAAGAGAAGGCAAGTTTCTATCAGAAGGAGACCTGCCATGACACGCATCGCTTATCTCGACTACGTCAAACCGACGCTTCTTTTTGCTTTGATTACGATCGCGGCCTTGCTGCGTGCCGCCCCCGCGCCCGCAGCAGGAACCGAGACCCTGACCGTTGCCGGAGGGTGTTTCTGGTGCGTCGAATCCGATTTCGAATCCGTCCCCGGTGTGATCGAAGCGGTTTCGGGCTTTACCGGCGGCAAAGCTGCCAACCCCACATATGATCAGGTGTCCAAGGGCGGCACCGGCCATTATGAGGCCGTCCAGATTACGTTCGACCCGGCTCGCGTTTCCCGTGAAACCCTGCTGAACATGTTTTTCCGTTCGGTCGATCCAACGGATGCCGGCGGTCAGTTCTGCGATCGTGGAAACAGCTATCGCACGGCGATTTTCGTCTCCGGCGCCGGCGAAAAGGCCGTGGCCGAGGCCGCAAAGGCCGACGCCCAGCGCGCATTGGGGCAGACGGTTGTAACGCCCATCCTGCAGGAAGGCGCATTCTATCCGGCGGATGAATACCATCAGGATTACTACAAAGGCGACAAGCTGGTCTTCACCCGCTTTGGACCCAAGCGTCAGAAGAATGCCTATAAGGCTTATCGCAACGCCTGTGGCCGCGACGCCCGCGTCAAACAGCTTTGGGGTGGCGACGCACCCTTTGCCGGGTCTTAATCGAACCGCGCTTCCCTGACCTCTTTGAGGTCGGGGATTACATCTGCCGTACCGTGCCGCGTGACCATCAGGGCCGCGGCACGATTTGCTTGTGAAATCGCCTGCGCCATCGGCATTCCGCGATCCATCCCCGCCAGAACATAGCCGGTAAAGGTGTCGCCTGCTCCGGTGGTATCCACAGCCTGTACCTTATGAGCCGGGAAGTCCGAGGCTTCTCCGCGATGATAATACCGCGCGCCTTCGGCCCCCAATGTGACAATCACATGCTCAATCTGAAGGTCCGTTACAGATTGACCAGTGGCCTCGTGCAACTGCTCGGCCTCGACCGCGTTGAGGATCAGGAAATCCAGATATGGCAGCACCGCCTGAACGGACTCTGCCTGAAACGGAGCAGCAGCATAACAGACCGTCAGACCCAACTCGCGGCCCATTTTCGCCGCCTCAACCTGCAGGTTGGTTTCGTTCTGCATCACCAACAGATCGCCTTGCAACGCGGATGACAGCGCCTGCCCCAGTTGATCCTGAGAAATCGCGTGGTTCGAGCCCTGAAACAGGATGATATTGTTCTCACCCTGCGCATCCACAGCGATGATGGCGTGGCCCGTGGGCACGTCCACCTGAGCTATGTAGCGCGTATCAACACCATACTCGGTCAATCGATCCCGCGCCCAGCGCCCATCAACACCAACGGCGCCGATATGCGCAATCCGTGCGCCAGCCCGGGCCGAGGCCACGGACGTATTCGCACCCTTGCCGCCCAGAAACCGGTCCAGACGGCTGGCCGAGAGCGTTTCCCCCGGTCCGGGCAGATGCGGCACGTCATAGATCATATCCGCATTGATCGAACCGAGGTTCCAGATCGTCATGGTTTACCCGAAATGTCGCACGAGGCCAGAATGGCCATGTTCAGGATGTCATTCGCGGTCGAGACGGTCGAGCAGATCTGAATCGGCTTATCGACACCCGACAGGATCGGGCCAATCACGGTCGCGCCGCCCATCTCTTGCATCAGCTTGGTCGAGATCGAGGCCGAGTGCCGCGCAGGCACAATCAGGATATTGGCCGGACCCGTCAGACGCTGGAACGGATAGGCCGCCTGCTGATCCACATTCAGGGCCACATCGACGGTCATCTCGCCCTCATACTCGAAATCCACGCCGCGCTGGTCAAGAACGGCCGGGGCGCGATGCATCTTTTCAGCACGTTCCGACACCGGATACCCAAAGGTCGAGAAGCTGACGAAGGCCACGCGTGGTTCAAGCCCCATATGACGCGCCACAGCAGCCGAGCGCTCGGCAATATTGGCCAGATCATTCTCATCCGGCCACTCATGGACCAGTGTATCGCCAATCAAAACGATCCGCCCTTTATACAAAAGCGCCGTTACCCCCGCCGCGCCATGCGCGGCGTCAGCATCGAACACATGGTTGATACGGTCCAGTACATGCGCTGATTTACGCGTGGCGCCAGTCACCAGACCATCCGCATGGCCGTGGGCCAGCATCAGCGAGGAAAACACGTGGCGGTCACGCGCCGCCAGACGGTAGACATCTTTGTTGTCGAAACCTTTACGCTGCAGGCGTTTATACAGAAAATCGGTATAGGTATCGAGGTGCATGGTATTGGCGGCATTCACCACCTCAAGCTCGCGCACAGCATCGCCCAACCCAGCCTCTTCCAGCTTTTGCTTGACGTCATCCTGGCGACCCACAACCAGCGCCTTGCCAAAGCCCGAGCGCTGATAAGTCACCGCAGCGCGCAACACGCGGGGGTCGTCGCCCTCGGCAAAGATCATCCGGCTTTGCGCCTGACGCGCCCGTGCGTTCAAACCGCGCAGAATGCTGGCCGTCGGATCCATGCGGGATTTCAGGCTGAGCTCATAGGCGTCCATGTCGATGATGGGACGGCGCGCGGCCCCGGTATCCATCCCGGCCTTGGCAACGGCGGGCGGAATGCGGTGGATCAGGCGCGGATCGAACGGCGTGGGGATGATATAGTCACGCCCGAAGGTCAGCGACTTGCCATAGGCCATGGCGACCTCATCCGGCACATCCTCACGCGCCAGATTGGCCAGCGCATGGGCGCAGGCGATCTTCATCTCATCATTGATGGCGCGGGCGTGGATATCCAGCGCACCGCGGAACAGGTAGGGAAAGCCCAACACGTTGTTCACTTGGTTGGGGTAATCGCTGCGGCCGGTGGCGACGATGGCGTCCACGCGAACCTCATGCGCCTCTTCCGGAGTAATCTCGGGGTCGGGGTTGGCCATGGCAAAGATGACCGGATTGTCGGCCATACTGGCAACCATCTCCTGCGTAACCGCCCCTTTGACCGACACGCCCAGGAAAACGTCGGCACCCTTCATCGCCTCTTCCAGCGTGCGCAGATCCGTGGTGATCGCGTGGGCCGATTTCCACTGGTTCATACCCTCGGTCCGGCCCTGATAGATCACGCCCTTGGTGTCGCAGACGATGCAATTGTCGTGTTTCGCGCCCATCGATTTGAGCAGTTCGATACAGGCAATCCCCGCCGCACCGGCACCGTTCAGAACGATCTTCACATCCTCGATCTTTTTGCCCGAGATATGCAGCGCGTTCAGCAGACCCGCCGCACAGATCACCGCCGTGCCGTGCTGATCGTCGTGGAAGACGGGGATATCCATCTCTTCCTTCAGGCGCTGTTCGATGATGAAGCACTCGGGCGCCTTGATGTCTTCGAGGTTGATGCCACCAAAGGTCGGCCCCATCAGTTTCACCGCCCGGCAGAATTCATCCGGGTCCTCAGTGTCCAGCTCAATATCGATCGAATTCACATCGGCGAACCGTTTGAACAGGACGGATTTCCCCTCCATCACCGGTTTCGACCCCAGAGCGCCCAGATTGCCAAGACCCAGAACCGCAGTCCCGTTCGAGATCACAGCCACCAGATTGCCCTTGTTGGTATAGTCATAGGCCGTCTCGGGCGCTTCGGCGATGGCTTCACAGGGGACCGCGACGCCGGGGCTATAGGCCAGCGACAGATCGCGCTGCGTGGTCATGGGAACGGTGGCTTGCACCTCCCACTTGCCGGGGGTGGGGTCCAGGTGAAAGGCCAGCGCCTCTTCTTTTGTGATCTTCGTTTTGGGCATCTTATCGGTCGTTTCCATGACTTCGGGGCTTATGCGTCATAACGCAGGCGGGGCTGCGCCTCAACGACAATACGTTTTCACCTTTCGTCACGGTTGGGGGATTTGTAAGGTCGCGCCCGGAAGACGCCAAAAGGGGGCCGCTTTTGTCCACAGTCACGCCGATGATGGCGCAATATCTTGAGATCAAAGAGGCCCATTCAGACGCCCTGCTGTTCTACCGCATGGGCGATTTCTACGAGATGTTTTTCGAAGATGCGGTAAACGCCGCCGAGGCGTTGGACATCGCCCTGACCAAGCGCGGCAAGCATAATGGCGAGGATATCCCCATGTGCGGCGTGCCGGTGCATTCGGCCGAGGGCTATCTGCTGACCCTGATCCGCAAGGGCTTTCGCGTGGCCGTGTGCGAGCAGATGGAAAGCCCGGCTGAAGCAAAGAAAAGAGGCTCTAAATCGGTGGTGCGGCGCGATGTTGTGCGTCTGGTCACCCCGGGCACACTGACCGAGGACGCCCTGCTGGAAGCCCGCCGTCACAACTTTCTGGCCGCCTATGCCGAGGTTCGGGATGAGGCTGCTTTGGCCTGGGCCGATATTTCCACCGGCGCGTTTCACGTGATGCCTTTGACATCTGTGCGCTTAAGCCCCGAACTGGCGCGGCTGGCCCCGTCCGAGCTGATCGTCGGCGACGGGATGGAACAGGCGTTGAACGAGACGGTACGGGATCTGGGCATTTCGCTCACGCCCATCGGACGCGCCAGTTTCGACAGCACAGCGGCAGAAAAACGCATATGTGGGCTGTTTCACGTGGGCGCTTTGGATGCCTTCGGGTCGTTTGGCCGGGCCGAAGTTTCGGCTATGGGCGCGCTGATCGACTATCTTGAGATCACGCAAAAGGGCAAACTGCCTCTGCTGCAAACACCGCTGAAGGAATCCGAGGATCGCGTGGTGCAGATCGACGCCGCCACGCGCCGCAATCTAGAACTCACACGATCCCTGTCAGGTGGGCGCGCCGGATCACTGTTGTCTGTAGTTGACCGCACAGTGACGCCGGGCGGCGCGCGACTGCTGGAGCAGCGCCTGTCCAGCCCGTCCCGCAATCTGGACGTGATCCATGCGCGGCTTGATGCGGTGAGTTTCGCCGCTGAGGACAGCCTGATCGCCTCGGACCTGCGCGAAGCCCTGCGCAAAACCCCCGATCTGGACCGCGCTCTGTCGCGCCTGTCGCTGGACCGAGGCGGGCCGCGCGATCTGGCTGCCATTCGCAATGGCCTGACCCAAGCCGCCGCGATTGCCGAAATCTGCGAAGCGCAGGATCTGCCCGTCCTGCTCTCGACCGCATTGCAGAACCTCGTGGGGTTCGACGATCTGTTGAACCTGCTGGACGAAGCATTGGTCGCCGAACCGCCTCTTCTGGCCCGCGACGGTGGCTTCATCGCGCCCGGCTTTGACCCCGAATTGGACGAAGCCCGCACCCTGCGCGACGAAGGCCGTTCCGTCATTGCCGGGTTCCAGCAGAAATACGCAGAGCACACTGGCATCACCTCGCTGAAGATCAAGCACAACAACGTGCTGGGCTATTTCATCGAAACCACGGCCACCCATGCCGAAAAAATGCTGAACCCACCGTTTAGTGAGACCTATATCCACCGTCAGACCACCGCCAATCAGGTGCGGTTTACGACCGTCGAACTGTCCGAGATCGAAACCCGCATCCTGAACGCCGGAAATCTGGCGCTTGAGATCGAAAAGCGGCTCTATCAAAGGCTTTCCGGCGATATTCTGGCCCTTGCCGCCCGCCTCAACCAAGCCGCGCGTGGGCTGGCCGAGCTGGACTTGACCACCGCGCTGGCCGATCTGGCGCAGGGTGAAAACTGGTGCCGTCCACAGGTCGACAGCTCGCGCGCGTTCAACGTGCAAGGCGGTCGCCATCCGGTCGTGGAACACGCGCTGCGCCAGCAATCCGGCGATGCCTTCATCGCCAATGACTGCGATCTGAGCGCCGATCAGGGGGCCGCGATCTGGCTGCTAACCGGTCCCAACATGGCCGGTAAATCAACCTTTCTGCGCCAGAACGCCCTGATCGCCCTGCTGGCGCAAATGGGCAGCTATGTCCCGGCCGAACAGGCCCATGTCGGCGTGGTCAGCCAATTGTTCAGCCGGGTCGGAGCCTCGGACGATCTGGCCCGTGGCCGTTCGACCTTTATGGTCGAGATGGTCGAAACCGCCGCCATTCTCAATCAGGCCGACGACCGCGCGCTGGTTATTCTGGATGAAATCGGGCGCGGAACGGCCACCTATGACGGGCTTTCAATTGCCTGGGCCACGCTGGAACACCTGCACGCCGCCAACCAATGCCGCGCGCTGTTTGCCACCCATTACCACGAACTGACCGCGCTGGCCGGCAAGCTAGAGGGCGTCGACAACGCCACTGTCGCCGTCAAGGAATGGGAAGGTGAGGTCATCTTCCTGCACGAGGTCCACAAAGGCGCCGCCGACCGATCCTATGGCGTGCAGGTCGCGCAACTTGCCGGGCTGCCCGCATCCGTGGTCGACCGCGCCCGTGTCGTTCTGGATCAACTGGAGAAAACAGAACGCGAAGGCGGCAAACAAAAGACGTTGATCGACGACCTGCCTCTGTTCTCAGCCGCGCCGCCACCTCCGCCGCCCGCGCCTAAAACATCGCCCGTCACAGATATGCTGGACGACATCCTGCCGGACGAGTTGACCCCGCGCGAGGCGCTCGACCTGATCTACAAACTGAAAGAGGCGGCCAAATCCTGACCGCCCCTTACCAGAACTCTGCAACCGCTTAGCTTGCAGGCGTCGACGAAACCCCAACCTGCGCCGGGCGCAGCAGACGGTCATGCAGCATGAACCCTTCCGCGGACACCTGAATGATGTCGCCCGCCTTGGTGCCCGGCACGGGGGCCTCAAACATCGCCTCATGCACATTCGGATCAAATCGATCACCGACCTGAGGCGTAATCACCTCGATCCCGTGTTTCTGGAACACATTCGTTAGCGCACGCATGGTCAGCTCAACACCTTCGATCAGACCGGCGGCAACCTCTTTCTGCTCATCGGTCGCGGCCTCAAGCGCGCGTTTCATGTTGTCGTAAACCGGCAGCATGTCACGGGCCAGTTTGGACCCACCATATTGTTCCGCATCACGGCGCGCCTTGTCGCCCCGCTTGCGCGCGTTTTCGGCATCGGCCAGCGCGCGCATGAACCGGTCTTTGTACTCGTCCCGCTCGGCGCGCAGTTCGTCCAGTTCCAATGCCTCGTCACTGAACTCTGCAATTTCTTCCGCCAGCTCTTCGGCCTCGGCGGCTGCGATATCGTCCAGAAAATCTTCGTTCTTGGGCTCTGCCATCTCTTACCCTCTAGCTCCGGTCGGAAATCAGCTTGCCGACCAGTTGCGCCGTATAATCCACGATCGGCACGATCCGTCCATAGTTCAGTCGCGTGGGTCCAATAACCCCGACCGCACCGATTATCTTACGATCAGCGTTCATATATGGAGACACCACCAAAGAGGAACCCGAAAGTGAGAAAAGTTTGTTCTCAGAGCCGATAAAAATGCGCACACCCTCGCCATCTTCGGTCAATTCAAGGAATTCGGCGATGTCACGCTTACGTTCCAGATCGTCAAACAGGGTGCGAATGCGCTCCAGCTCTTCCTCCTGACCCGGATCATGCAGCAGATTCGCCCGCCCACGCACAATCAAACGGGCTGAGTCGCCCCCGTCCCCGTCCCAGGCCGCGATTCCACTTTCGACCATGTCGCGCGCCAGCACATCAATTTCCTGTTTACGCGCGTCGATCTGAGACAGCATTTGCTTGCGCACTTCGCTGATTGTCCGCCCCTCAATCAGCGCATTGAGGAAATTCGCCGCCTCACGCATGGAACTGGGCGTCTGCCCCGGCGGTGGCGTGAACAGGCGGTTTTCCACGTGCCCGTCCGAAAAAACCAGCACCACCAAAGCCCGGTCATGGCCCAGCGAGACGAACTCGATATGCTTGATCTCGGCCTCATGCTTGGGCGTCAGCACCAGTGATGCGCCTTGTGTCACGTGTGACAGGGCCGATCCCACCCGGTCCAGCATTCCGCCAACATCACCCGCGTTAGAGCCTAATGTTTCATCCAGCTTCTGCCGGTCATCAGCGCCCAGATCGCCGACCTCAAGCAGCCCATCGACAAACATTCGCAGCCCCTGCTGCGTCGGAATCCGCCCCGCAGACACATGCGGGCTGTCCAGCAGGCCCAGAAACTCCAGATCCTGCATCACATTGCGCACCGTCGCGGCGCTGACCTTTTCCGACAGGGTACGGGTCAGGGTGCGGCTGCCCACCGGCTCACCGCTGTCCAGATAGCTTTCGACGATCAACCGGAACACCTCACGCGATCGGTCGTTCATCTCATTCAGAATTTTGCTTGCTTCGCTCATCGGCGGCCCCCTGCTGGTCCGTCATTAAATCGCAGGCAAATGAAAGGTCAATCGGGGTTGCATCGTAACGCCACGGGGCGGTATCCCAAAGCCAGCAAACAAAGGATTTTTCATGCGACCCTCAGGACGTAATCTAGACGAAATGCGCGCTGTTTCCATCGAGACAGGTTTCACGAAACATGCCGAAGGGTCCTGCCTGATCAAGATGGGCGACACCCATGTGCTGTGTACCGCCACGATCGAGGACCGCGTGCCGCCTTTCATCAAAGGCTCGGGCCTGGGTTGGGTAACGGCGGAATACGGGATGCTGCCCCGTGCAACCAACACCCGGATGCGGCGTGAGGCGGCCTCGGGCAAGCAAGGTGGTCGCACCGTGGAAATCCAGCGCCTGATCGGCCGCGCCCTGCGCGCCGGTGTTGACCGGGTTGCCTTGGGTGAGCGTCAGATCACCGTCGACTGCGATGTGATCCAGGCCGATGGCGGTACCCGCTGCGCCTCGATCACCGGCGGTTGGGTCGCGCTGCGTCTGGCTGTGAACAAGCTGATGAAAGCGGGCGATGTGATCTCTGACCCCTTGATAGACCCTGTTGCGGCAGTGTCTTGCGGCATCTACGCCGGTCAGCCGGTTCTGGATCTGGACTACCCCGAAGACAGCGAAGCCGGAGTCGATGGTAACTTCATCATGACCGGCTCGGGTAAACTGATCGAAGTGCAGATGAGCGCCGAAGGCTCGGTCTTCAGCCGCGCACAGATGGATCAACTGATGGATCTGGCCGAAAAAGGTGTGGGCGAACTGGCCGCCGCGCAAAAGGCCGCCACCGCATGACCCGCAAGTTCGACAGCGACAGGCTGCTGTTTGCCACGCATAACAAAGGCAAGCTTGAGGAGATGGCGCATCTGCTCGAACCCTTTGGCGTGACCGTCATTGGCGCGGGCGACATGAACCTGCCCGAACCGGAAGAGACCGAGGACACGTTCGTCGGCAATGCCCGGATCAAGGCGCATGCCGCGGCCAAGGCGACCGGCCTGCCTGCTCTGTCGGACGATTCCGGGATCACCATCGACGCGCTGAACGGCGCGCCGGGCGTTTACACCGCCGATTGGGCCGAAACCGGCAATGGCCGCGATTTCCTGATGGCCATGACCCGCGCGCATACTGAGCTGGAAGCCAAAAACGCCCCGCATCCCCGCACCGCGCAGTTCCGCAGCACGCTGGTGTTGGCCTGGCCCGACGGTCATGATGAAGTGTTCGAGGGCATCGCCCCCGGCCATCTGGTCTGGCCCATTCGTGGCGAAGGCGGGTTCGGCTATGATCCGATGTTTGTCCCCGACGGCTATGACATTACCTTTGCGGAAATGGATCGCTGGGAAAAGAACAAGATCAGCCATCGCGGCCGAGCGGTGGAGATGTTCGTGAAGGGCTGCTTTGGCGGATGATTGGCGCAACGGGGGCTTTGGCCTGTACGTGCATTGGCCCTTTTGCGAGGCCAAATGCCCCTATTGCGATTTCAACAGCCACGTATCGCGTAATATCCATCAAAAACAATGGCTTGAGGCATATCTGGCCGAATTGCGCCGCTCGGCCACCGAAACGCCCGATCGCGTCCTGAACACGATCTTCTTCGGTGGCGGCACCCCATCTCTGATGGACCCCGACACCGTCGCCGCTGTGATCGATGAGGCCCGCGCCTTGTGGCGCCCCGCCAATGACATGGAAATCACACTTGAGGCCAATCCCGGCTCGGTCGAGGCGGGGCGCTTCGCTGCCTATCGTGATGCCGGCGTGAACCGGATCTCGATGGGGGTACAAGCGCTGAACGATGATGACCTGCGCCGTCTGGGCCGTATCCATACGGTGGCCGAAGCCCGCGCCGCCTTTGATATCGCCCGGAATTGCTTTGAGCGTGTCAGTTTCGATCTGATCTATGCCCGCCAGCATCAAACGCTGGACGATTGGCGCGCGGAACTAACCGAAGCCCTGTCGATGGCCGTTGATCATCTGTCACTGTACCAACTGACGATCGAGGAAGGCACTGCCTTCGGCGACCGTTACGCGGTGGGCAAGCTGCGCGGCCTGCCCGAGGATGACCACGCCGCTGACATGTATCTTTCCACGCAAGAGATTTGTGAGACCCACGGCCTGCCCGCCTATGAGGTTTCGAACCACGCCCGACCGGGGTCAGAGTCGCAACACAATCTGATTTACTGGCGTTATGGCGATTATGTCGGCATCGGCCCCGGAGCACATGGACGAGTAACCGCAAACGGAACAAAATGGGCCACCGAAACATACCTATCGCCGAATGCTTGGCTGAAAGCTGCATCTGCGGGATCAGGCGAGAAAGAACGAGCTGCCTTAACTCTGCAAGATCAGGCAAGTGAATACCTTATGATGGGTATTAGGATTGACGAAGGACTAGATATTGATCGATTTGGTGCTCTGTCCAAGCAACCTCTGCCACAAGAAAAACTGCAACATCTCTGCGAACTTGGGATGATCGAACTGCATGATAACCGGCTTCGCGCAACCAAAGATGGACGCGCAGTTCTAAACGCCGTCATTCGAGAATTGTTGGGGTAACATGCAGTATCTCTGGGCAGCTTTGGGTTTGATTTGCGTCGCGCTTGCCGTGATCGGCATTGTGCTGCCCCTTCTGCCCACGGTGCCGTTCCTACTGTTGGCGGCGTTCTTCTTCGCGCGCTCGTCTTCACGCCTGCACCACTGGCTAATCACGCATCGTACGTTTGGACCATTGATCCAGGATTGGCAGAGCTCTGGCGCCATTCGACCCGCCGCAAAAAGAGCGGCCACAGTGTCAATCGCCGCCGTCTTTGGAATTTCTGTTCTGATCGCGGTGCCCATTTACGTATTGGCGATTCAAGCCGTCGTTCTGGGCGGTGTGCTAACTTTTATCTGGACCCGGCCTAACGGCTAAGTTTGGCGCACAGATCATCCAATTGATCCAGATTCTCATATGTCAAAACGACCTGTCCCGTCTCGGTTCCGGCTTTATGGTTGATCACAACCTTCATTGCTAGAATGGCAGACAGGTCTTTTTCAAGCGCGCGCGTGTCGGCGTCCTTGCCCGCATCCAAATTCCGTGATCGTGGCGCAGGTTTTTCAGCCTCGGGTTGGTGCTGCTTTTTTACCAAAGCCTCAGTTGCACGCACCGAAAGACCATCTCGAATGACGGTTTTGGCCAGATCGGTCGGGTTTTCAGCCGTCACCAAAGCCCGCGCATGTCCGCCAGAAAGCTTCCCCTCAACGACGAAATGCTGAACGTCCATTGGCAAAGACAAAAGTCTTAATAGATTCGCTATGTGACTGCGGCTTTTACCCAGCGCTTCGGCGAGCTTCTCCTGCGTATGACCAAAGCTATCCATAAGCTGTTTGTAACCCGCCGCCTCTTCCACGGCGTTCAAGTCGGCGCGCTGGATGTTTTCAATAATGGCGACTTCAAGAACCTCAGTATCGTCGAAATCCCGGACGATCACCGGTATATTGTGCAATTGTGCCATCTGAGCAGCGCGCCATCGCCGTTCGCCCGCGACGATTTCATAGTCACCTTCCGAGATCTCGCGCACGATCAGCGGCTGAATAATGCCCTTTTCTTTGACTGAAGCCGCAAGTTCATCCAGTTGCTCGCGCGAGAATGTTCTACGTGGCTGATTAGGATTCGCGTGCAGCTTTTCGATTGGCACTGTCATGTCCGGACGACGCGGCTCGGATACAGAGCGACCTTCGGGTTCTTGTGTCACATCGGCCATCAAAGCGGACAATCCGCGGCCCAAACCTCGGGGTTTTGCTTTTTTTGCGGCCACGTGACCCTCCTCTTACCGCTTATGCAGCGGCTTTTTTGTTTTTATGAATGACTTCCCGCGCCAAATGACGGTATGCCATCGCTCCTAAAGAGCCGGAGTCATATTGCAATACAGGCAACGCATAAGACGGAGCCTCACTGACCCGAACATTTCTAGGTATCTTGGTTTTAAATACCATCTCACCCAGATTGTCACGCGCGTCCTTTTCGACCTGACGGGACAAGTTGTTGCGGTTGTCATACATGGTCAACACAACACCTTCGATTCTGAGGTCTGGATTCGCCGTTTGTCGTACCTCTCGGATCGTCAACATCAGTTGTGACAAACCTTCTAGGGCGAAGAACTCGCTTTGCAAAGGAACAAGGATAGAATGCGAGGCAACCATAGCATTCACAGTCAGCAAGTTCAGTGACGGTGGGCAGTCGATCAACACAAAATCAAATTCAAACTTGTCGATCGCCGTCTGTCGCAACGCGTCGTGCAACAGATAGCTGCGCTTCTCGTTTGAAATAAGCTCAATATCCGCCGAACTCAGATCCACTGTGGCCGGAATGACGTAGAGTCCCCCAATTTCTGTCTCTTGGATAACTGCCTCTAGCGGAGCGTCGTCCAGAATAAGGTCGTAAGTTGTCCAATCCCGGTCTTCAACACCAAGCCCGGTTGAGGCGTTGCCTTGGGGATCCAGATCGACAACCAGGACATTGCACCCTGCCTCGGCTAATCCCGCTGCGAGGTTGATCGCAGTTGTTGTCTTCCCTACCCCACCTTTTTGATTGGCAACCGCAATAATTCTGGGGCCGGTGGGGCGAGACAGGTCAACCACGTGAAACTCCTTTAATCTTAAGGATAACGGCTTGGGGTTCTGTTAAACTTGTAATCGGGTCGGCTTGGAAATTCCATTCTTCCCGAGCGTCGTCCAATTCTTTTTTCCAGTTTTCGCCTTTCGGCAACAACGCCACACCAGACTCGCTCAAATGCCTGTCACAATAGGATAAAAGCGTCTTCAAATCCGCTAGTGCACGGGCTGACAAAACTTGCGCATTCAAAGGGCCAACTGTTTCGATTCGCTTAGATATGATCTTACAATTGGCACCACATTCGCGCGCAACATTCCTTAGAAACGCCGATTTCCTTTGATCGCTTTCGACAAACGTAAACTCTGCATTAGGGTTCTCTTCTACCGCCATCAAAGCGCAGACCATACCTGGAAAACCTCCTCCGCTACCCAAGTCAGCCCAATTGTCGAAGGTATCTGCACACCGATAAACCTGAACCGAGTCCTTAATGTGCCTAACCCAAATTTCATTAAGACTGTTGCGAGAGACAAGATTTATTTTGGGATTCCAGCGATTTACCAAGTCAACATATGTCGTCAGCCGTTCCAATGTTTCACGTGAAACATCCAGACCTTCGAAAATCGCCCCGATCATGCTTTTCGCACCTTTTGGTTCCGCCGAAGTCTTGCCAAGACCAAAGTCAATGCTGCGGGCGTTACGCCTTCTACGCGTCCGGCCTGAGCGATATTTTCAGGTCTGGCACTGGATAGTTTCTGCTTCATCTCAGAAGACAGCCCTTCCAAAGCAAAAAAGTCAAAATCCTGCGGAATCTCGTAAGACTCATCCCGCTTCATCGCCTCAACATCTTTTTTCTGACGTTCTATATAGTTCGCGTACAAGGCGTCGCGCTCTACCTGAAGGCGTATGTCTTGGTCGACGGCTTCCAAAGCAGGAACTAGGGGAAGTAAACCTTCGAACGAAACATCTGGGAATGCTAGAATAGCCATACCATCCCTGCGGTTACCGTCTTGGTTGACATTGATACCAGCAGATCGGATTTCCTTTGGCGTAAAACTGCGCTCCATCAACTTAGCTTTTGCAGAGATAAGCTTTTCCATCTTCTCATTAAATGAGATTCTGCGAACAGATTTCACACAGCCTAAATCCAAACCAATCGGCGTTAAACGTTGATCGGCATTGTCAGCACGCAAAGACAAGCGGAATTCAGCCCGAGACGTGAACATTCGATACGGTTCAGCAACGCCACGCGTTGTCAGGTCATCTATCATAACGCCGATATAACTGTCAGAACGTGTGAAATGGACGGGGCCCCTATCAAATGCCGACAAAGCAGCATTTAAGCCCGCAACCAATCCTTGGGCCGCAGCCTCTTCATAACCTGTTGTTCCATTGATTTGACCAGCAAGGAATAGTCCCGGCACTTCGGGAAGTGCCAGTGATGACGTCAGTACACGCGGATCGACGTAGTCATATTCAATTGCGTACCCGGGTTGAAGAATCTCTGCGTTTTCTAAGCCCTTAATCGACCGAACATATTCCAATTGAACATCTTCGGGCAAAGAGGTGGAGATTCCGTTGGGATAGATAGTGTGGTCATTCACACCTTCGGGCTCAAGGAAAATTTGATGAGAGTCCTTGTCTGCAAACCTAACGACCTTGTCTTCTATAGATGGACAATACCGAGGACCAATCCCGTCAATATGCCCACCATACATCGCTGATCGCGACAGGTTTTGCTCGATAATCTCATGCGTTCGTGAGTTGGTATGTGTTATACCGCAGGAAATCTGAGGCGCTTGGACGGTCTTGGACAAAAATGAGAATAACGTAGGAACGTCATCACCGTCCTGACGCTCCAGACCAGACCAATCAATAGTGCGACCATCCAGCCGTGGCGGCGTTCCAGTCTTAAGCCGACCTAATGGAAGTTCGAAGCTATCCAGTCTCTCAGCCAGTTTAACCGATGGTCTGTCACCCATTCGACCACCAGGTCTGGAAACATCTCCTATATGAATAATTCCCCGCAGGAATGTACCTGAGGTCAAGATCACTGCAGCGGCGCGTAATTCGGACTCATCCGAGAGCTTTATGCCGACAACCTTGTTGCCGGACATTAAAAAGTCCACGACTTCACCAATAACTACGGTGAGGTTAGGTTGTGCTTGTGTTTCTTTCTGCATTGCAGATCGGTACAAAGCTCGGTCTGCTTGTGTTCTGGGCCCTTGTACCGCTGGGCCTTTTCGGCGATTCAGCAAACGAAACTGAATTCCTGCCGCATCGGCGACACGGCCCATGACGCCATCCAAGGCGTCGATTTCTCGAACAAGATGCCCTTTACCCAGACCTCCAATAGCTGGGTTGCATGACATAACACCGATATCAGACGCAGACAGTGTCACCAGAGCAGTGTTAGCGCCCATCCGTGCCGCAGCATGAGCAGCCTCTGTTCCAGCATGGCCTGCACCAATAACTACAACATCGAAATCTGAATGTTTCACGTGAAACACTCCTTACTTACCCAGGCAAAAACTTGAAAAGATCTCATCCAACAAGTCTTCCACGCCTATTCTGCCAACCAACGCCTCAAGCGCCCGAATTGAACTGCGCAACTCCTCAGCCACGATATCATACATGTCGGGGCCTGATTCAAGAAACGACATCGCAGCGATCAAGAAGGTCTGAGCATTCACCAGCGCAACACGATGCCGCTCCCGTGTTGCAATACCAGAACTAGTGGTCCGTTGACCAAGTACCCCCGATATATCGGAGACTAGTCTATCCACGCCCTGACCTGTTATCCCCGATACTCCACCATCTGATACACTGCGAAGATCAGATTTCGGCAAAACATGGATATCCCCCTTTTGCATAGAGATACCCAATGATTCTGGATCTTCGGCAAGGAAAACTCTAAGATCAGCTGTTTCCGCCCGTTTCCTGGCAAGCTCGATTCCCAGATTTTCAACGTGATCCTCAGTCTGCCGAAGGCCCGCTGTATCCAGCAAGGTAACCGGAAGTCCATCCAAGTCCATCCTTACTTCAATAACGTCTCGGGTAGTTCCGGCGTATTCCGAAGTGATTGCCGCTTCGCGACCTGCTAATGCGTTTAGCAAAGTCGACTTACCTGCATTTGGAAGACCTACTATAGCCACTTCAAAACCAGATCTGATACGTTCCGCAATCCGGACACCTTCGGCTTGATGCTGCAAATCCGTAACAACACCAGAGATCAAAGAACGGACTTCAGGAGTTACGTCTGTTGGAACCTCTTCGTCGGCAAAGTCAATCACGGCCTCCAACAATGAGGCCGCTCTGATCAAATCACGACGCCATCTTTCCGCAAGCGTTCCTAGTCCACCTGCAAGTACTACCTGCGCCTGCTTGCGCTGCGCTTCTGTTTCCGCATCAATGAGATCGGCCAACCCCTCGACCTGGGTCAGATCCATCTTACCATTCTCAAGCGCGCGGCGGGTGAATTCTCCGGGTTCTGCCAGGCGCAGACCGTTTGTATCCGACAGGCAACGCATGACGGCATTCACCGCGGCGGTACTGCCATGTATTTGCAGCTCTGCCACGTCCTCGCCAGTGAAACTGGCTGGTGCCTGAAATGTCAAAACCAGCCCATCATCCAGACGTGACCCATCTGGTGCCCTCAAGGTCCGCAGCTTCATCCCTCGCGGCTGTAAATCTCCGCCCGTCAAGTCTGCAGCCGCAGAATGTGCCATGGGCCCCGAGAGGCGGATCACCGCCACCCCGGCTTTGCCTTGTGCGCTGGCCAAGGCGAATATCGTATCCATTCGAAGGCCTCGCGTTGGTTAAGACCTGTGTCAGGTATTCATTGAATCGAAGAACTCGCCATTTGTCTTCGTCTGTTTCAACTTGGACAGCAGGAATTCGATTGCATCGGTCGTGCCCATCGGGTTGAGGATTCGGCGCAGAACAAATGTCTTGGCCAGATCGCCCTTGTCGACCAGCAGGTCCTCTTTCCGGGTGCCGGATTTGAGGATGTCGATGGCGGGGAACACGCGCTTGTCGGCGATCTTGCGATCCAGCACGATTTCCGAGTTACCGGTGCCTTTGAATTCTTCAAAGATCACCTCGTCCATGCGGCTGCCGGTGTCGATCAGCGCGGTGGCGATGATGGTCAGCGAACCGCCCTCTTCGATGTTCCGGGCCGCACCGAAGAACCGCTTGGGCCGTTGCAGCGCGTTGGCATCCACACCACCGGTCAGAACCTTGCCCGAGGACGGGACGACCGTGTTAAATGCCCTACCAAGTCTTGTGATCGAGTCCAGAAGGATCACAACATCTCGTTTGTGCTCGACCAAACGCTTGGCCTTTTCGATCACCATTTCCGAAACGGCCACATGGCGCGTCGCCGGTTCATCAAAGGTTGAGGACACGACCTCACCCTTTACCGAACGCTGCATGTCCGTCACCTCTTCGGGGCGTTCGTCGATCAGCAGGACGATCAGATAGCATTCCGGGTGGTTCTGTTCGATCGAATGCGCGATATTCTGCAGGATCACCGTCTTACCCGTCCGCGGAGGCGCCACGATCAGCGACCGCTGCCCCTTCCCGATAGGTGCCACCAGATCAATCACACGGGCCGATTTGTCCTTGATGGTGGGATCTTCGATCTCCATCTTCAGACGTTCCTCGGGGTACAGAGGCGTCAGGTTGTCGAACAGGATTTTGTGCTTGGCTTTCTCGGGGTCTTCAAAGTTGATCTTCGTGACCTTGGTCAGCGCAAAATAGCGTTCGTTGTCATCGGGGGCTTTGATCTCACCTTCAACGGTGTCACCGGTACGCAGCGAATGCAGGCGGATCATGTCGGGCGAGACATAGATGTCGTCGGGACCCGGCAGATAGTTTGCCTCGGGCGAGCGGAGGAAACCAAAGCCGTCCTGCAGCACTTCCAGCACGCCGTCGCCGCCAACGGTCCAACCCTCATCCGCGCGTTCGCGCAGGATCTGGAACATCATCTCGCCCTTGCGCATGGTCGAGGCGTTTTCGATCTCCAGCTCTTCGGCCATGGCCAGAAGGTCTTTGGGGCTTTTGGCTTTCAGATCGGCCAGATTCAGGGATTCAGTAGACATGATACAAACCTTCACCGCTGACAGTGCGGCACGAAGTGGGATTTCAGTACGGAAGATACGCCGCCCGGACGGGCGTGTTGATCCCTACATAAGCGTGACCTTTAGCGGAGTCAAACCGCCCGTCTGACCCTTAGGCGCAAATGTGCCCTCAGAACTTCAGAATGACCGCCAGAACGATGGCAACCATCAGAATGGTCGGAACCTCATTCATCATGCGGTACTGCCGCCCAGTGAGCTTATTTCGCCCCTCAAGGAAGTCTTTGCGCCGTGCCATCAGCCAATGGTGAAATCCGGTCATCCCAATGACGCCTGCGCCTTTAACCCAGGGCCACGCGAAATCCCAACCAACAATGCCCGGCGTGACCACCATGATCAACCCGCACACCCACGACACGATCATCGCAGGGCGCATGATCACACGCAGCAGCTTTTCTTCCATTTCAAAGAAGATGGGTTCCGCACCCTCAACCGATTGTGCTTTTTCGACGTGATAGACGAACAATCTTGGCAGATAGAACAAGCCAGCCATCCATGAGATCACCGCCATGATATGTAATGCCTTCACCCATGGGTAAATCGTGAAAAGCAGATCAGTCATTTTGGCTCCGGGCGTTGCTTGGGATCTTCCCTAATAAAAAAATAAGAAAAGAAAAAGGAAGATGGTTTTGTAGGGAGGATAAATTCCGTGGATTACTTTTTTACACATGTGTTTTCCCCAAGTGGATAGAATTCAGCCTGAACAAGGTGATTCTGTTGAATAAAAACAATCTTTATAAAAAACAGTGGCTTAAACTATAATTGAATGTGTATTTCTGGGGATAACTCTTTGGATAATTAAGAAAACTCGGGTTATACCATTCGACAAACTTATCCTTGTCCCGGATGGACAGGATTTGGGCGACTCGGGGAAGTTTCAGTCGAAAACACCGGGCTTGCGTGTCAACCTGAAAACCATACAAACCATTCTAGAACGCTCAACGATTTGCACACGGGGTTTTCCACATGTCTGTCCCCATCATCTTGGCCTCGGGGTCATCCATTCGCGCGCAGCTTTTGCAGAACGCTGGCGTGCCGTTTACCGTCCAAGTCGCGCGCGTAGACGAAGAGACGATGAAACGCGCCTTGTTGGCTGAAGGTGCCAGCCCGCGCGACATTGCCGATGCGCTGGCCGAGATGAAGGCCCGTAAGGTCAGCGACAAACATCCCGGCGCGATGGTGTTGGGATGCGATCAAGTGCTGGACTTCGACGGTCAGCTTTTATCGAAACCGCAAACGCCTGACGACGCGCTGGCGCAGCTGAGGGCCATGCGGGGGAAACGGCATATGTTGTTGTCGGCGGCCGTGATCTATCAGGATGGCGAGCCGATCTGGCGGCATGTGGGTCAGGTTCGCCTGCGGATGCGGATGAGCTCGGATGCGTATCTGCGCGACTATATCGACCGCAACTGGGAGAGTATCCGCCATGCGGTCGGGGCCTATAAGCTTGAAGAAGAGGGCGCGCGCTTGTTCGCCACCATTGACGGAGATTATTTTAACGTTTTGGGTATGCCTCTATTAGAGCTGCTGAACTACCTGGCTGTCAAAGGGGTGATTGATCAATGAGCAAGACAAAAATTCCTTTGGCCGGGGTGATAGGGCACCCGGTCGCGCATTCGAAGTCGCCTCAGTTGCATGGACATTGGTTGAAGACTTATGGGCTGCCGGGTCACTACGTGCCGATGGATGTGGCCCCGGAAGACTTGCAGGATGTGTTGCGCGCATTGCCCAAGGCTGGGTTCGTGGGAACAAATGTCACTGTTCCACATAAAGAGGTTGCGCTGCGACTGGCCGACGAGGTTTCGGACCGGGCACGCAAGATCGGCGCGGCAAATACGCTGGTGTTCCAGAAAGATGGCCGGATTCACGCAGACAACACCGATGGCTACGGGTTTCTTGAGAACCTGCGCAGCGGTGCGCCGGATTGGTCCCCGTCGGGCGGACCTGCGGTTGTGTTCGGGGCGGGCGGTGCCGCGCGGGCGGTGCTTCAGGCTTTGGTTGACGCAGAGGTGCCCGAGGTTTTGCTGACCAACCGTACCCGTGAACGGGCCGAGACCTTGCGCGATGAATTTGGGCCCAGCATCAAGGTTGTCGATTGGGTTCAGGCTGGAAATGTGATCGAGGATGCAGAATTGGTGGTCAACACCAGTTCTTTGGGGATGCAAGGACAGCCCGAACTGCGTGTGCCGCTGGACGGATTGCAGCCCGGTGCGGTTGTTACGGATCTGGTCTACGCACCGTTGAAAACCCATCTGTTGAAAACCGCCGAAGAGGCCGGCTGCACCACTGTCGACGGCCTAGGCATGTTGCTGCATCAGGCGGTGCCGGGTTTCGAAAGCTGGTTCGGCGTCCGCCCCGAGGTCAATTTGGACCTGCGTGCGGCTGTTTTGTCATGAGTTTCGCGTTGGGCCTGACGGGCTCGATCGGAATGGGCAAAAGCACGACGGCGCAGATGTTTGTCGATGAAGGCTGCGCGCTGTGGGATGCCGATGCGGCCGTACATAGACTCTATTCAAAGGGTGGAGCTGCTGTTGACCCAATGCACGCAGCTTTCCCGACCGCAATCGTTGACGGCGCAGTCAGCCGGGAGGCGTTGAAACAAATCATCGGAAATGACCCGGCTGCGCTGAAACAGATCGAAGGTATCGTGCACCCTCTGGTCGCTGCAGACCGTGCGTCGTTTCGGGCGAACGCCACGGCGGATATTCTGGTTTTCGACATTCCCTTGCTGTTCGAAACCGGTGGAGACGCTGCGATGGACGCCATCGCCTGCGTGTCGATCCCAGCCGATGAACAAAAGCGTCGCGTGATGGCGCGCGGCACGATGACCGAGGCGCAGTTCGAACAGATTCGTGCCAAACAGATGCCCAATGAAGAAAAATGCGCTCGGTCGGACTATGTGATCGAGACGGACAGTCTGGACCACGCCCGCGCGCAGGTGCAGGATGTGGTCAGGCGAATACGGGCGGGGCTGGCAGATGCGTGAAATTGTACTGGATACCGAAACCACGGGCTTTGACCCTGAAAGCGGTGACCGGATCGTCGAGATCGGCGCGGTTGAGCTGTGGAACCACATGGCCACGGGCGAGACCTATCATGTCTATATCAACCCCGAACGCGGGATGCCAGAAGAGGCGTTTGGCGTGCATGGTATCGGCCCGGACCTGCTGGATAACCCACGCCCGCCGGAAAAAGGCGAGGTCACGCTGAAGGATAAGCCGGTTTTCGCAAAGGTTGGTCAGGGGTTTCTGGATTTCGTGCGGGATTCGCGGTTGGTGATCCACAACGCCTCGTTCGACATGAAATTCCTGAACGCCGAACTTAAATGGATGGGTTTGCCGACCCTGCCTATGGCACAGGCGCTGGATACGCTGGCTATGGCGCGCAAGAAATTCCCCGGCTCGCCTGCGACTCTGGATGCGCTGTGCCGGCGGTTCAATATCGACAATTCGAACCGAACGCTGCACGGCGCGCTTTTGGATTCAGAGATCCTGGCCGAGGTGTATCTTGAACTGATCGGCGGACGACAGCCGGATTTCGGTCTGTCGACTTCGGCGGCGGCAACAGCAGCCGGGGGTGAGGAATGGCGGCCCACAGCCCGTCCGACGCCGTTGGCTTCAAGGATCACGGAAGAAGAGCGCGCGGCGCATGAAGGTTTTGTTGAAAAACTGGGCGAAAACGCCCTGTGGACCCGCGCCTGAAGGTGTCCCCGGCGCGGGTCAGATTGTTTAGGCTTCTGCTTTCTGCGCCTCGGCCTGACGGCGCATCAGCTCATTCCGGTACAAAGCTACAAAGTCGATGTTGTCCAGATTGACCGGGGGATATCCACCGTCGCGTGTTACGTCGCTGACAATACGGCGCAGGAACGGGAACAGCATCCGGGGACATTCGATCATCAGGAAGGGGTGCAGCTGATCCTCGGCCACGCCTTCCACATGGAACAGACCACAATAGTCAATCTCGCACAGGAACAGGACGTCTTCCATCCCCTTGGCTTTGGACTTGAGGTTCAGCTTAACCGAGACCTCATACTGATGCTCGACCTGACGCTTTTTAGCGTCAAGATTGACCTGAACAGAAATCTCGGGCTGCACGTCGCCCGACACACCCTTTTGGGCCATCACGTTTTCAAAAGACAGATCACGAATGAATTGTCCCAGAACGCGCATTTGAATCTGAGGTGCAGCCGGTGCGGCTGCGGTGTTTTCTTTGGCGTCTTCTTCGGCCATGGGTCTACTCCGAAACTAAAATCCGCCATTGCTTAGCAAGTTGGGCGCGGCACCTCAATGCAGGTCACGGGCCATCCACCCATTTCGATGGTTTTGATGGGTCCCGACGGGGTTGAACTTCGGTGTATTCTCCATCAATCACGTCATCACCCGATGGGTTGGGGCCACCGCGAAACTGCGTGCCTGTGCCCATCTGAAATTGAGTGATCTGCACTTTTGATTTCAGGTATCGAAATACAGCGACGCGAACCCCCGGAATAAGAAGGGCAAATCCGACCGCGTCGGTGAAAAAGCCTGGCGTCAGAAGCAACACACCGGACAGCAGGATCATCGCTCCGTGGGCTAACGGCTCGGTCGGGTCGTCAAGGTCGGCAAAGGAACGCTGCAGATTTGCCAGCGCCATGCGACCTTGTGTCCTGACCAAAGCAGTACCCATAACAGCGGTCACAACGACAATTGCAAGCGTGGGCCACAGGCCAATCAGACCTCCGACCTGAATGAACAGGGCGATTTCGATGATCGGAACCAGCAAAAATGCCAGAAACAGATACATAAGCGTTATCCTTTACTACAGGTCGGGCAGTAGACTTGTCCCGAACTGTCACCTACATAGTGGCATGAGGCCGCGTATACAAAGCTGCGGTCTGATAAAGAGGATGAAATGAACGAACCGATGATCCAGTTGCTGGTCCTGGCCGGAATTGCCGTTTTCCTGATCCTACGCCTAAAAAGCGTGCTGGGGACGCGTGAGGGTTTTGAAAAGCCCCCCGTTCAACAGCAGCCGGAAGCGCATAAATCGCGCCGAGACTTCGAGGTGATCGAAGGTGGCCCGGATCACGACATCACCGACCACGTCGCCGAAGACAGCGAGCAGGCCCAATCCCTGGCCGCGATGAAACGGATTGAGCCCGGCTTTTCAGTCAGCGAATTCGTCCAAGGCGCGCGCGGTGCTTATGAGATGATCGTCATGGGGTTCGAAAAGGGCAATCTGGATGAAATCCAGCCCTTCTTGTCCGAAGAAGTGTTTGACACATTTGTTTCGGTGGTCGCCTCTCGCGAAGATCAGGGTCTGACCATCGAGGCCGAGTTTATCGGTGTGCGGGAAACCGCCCTGGCTGATGTGAAGTTCGACAAGGACACTAACGAGGCCGAAATCACCATGCGATTTGTGGGTGAACTGACCTCGGTCGTGCGGGATCGCGGCGGGGATATCATCGAAGGCAACCCCAACACCGTCAAACGCCAAAAGGACAGCTGGACCTTTGCCCGCGTCATGGGCTCGGACGATCCAAACTGGCTGCTTGTTGCCACGGACGCATGATTGCTGCGCTTCGGTCGTTTTTGCTGGGGGCTGTGATGGCAACCTCTGCCAGCGCCGAGGCGACGCGTTCCATTCTGTCATTTGACGATCTTGATGGCTGGACCGCCGATGACCACGGTGCGGCCCTTTCAGTTTTCTTGAACACATGTGGTGATCTGGAAGATCCGGACTGGCGCGCCCTGTGTGCTGTCGCCCGCACCTACCAGGCGGATGCTGCACGTTCCTTTTTTGAACTGTTCTTTCGCCCCGTTCTGGTCGAGGACGGCGATGATGCGCTGTTCACGGGGTATTTTGAACCCGAACTGGATGGCTCTCGCACGCGGACCGAACGGTACAAATACCCGATCTACAAAATGCCCCCCGAGGCACGGGCCGATGGACCTTGGTTGAGCCGCCGCGATATACTGACAGGCGAGGCAATGAACGGCCGCGGGCTTGAGATCGCATGGGTAGATGACCCGGTCGAGCTGTTTTTTTTGCAGATCCAAGGCTCGGGGCGTATTCGTCTGCCCGATGGTGGTGGATTGCGCGTGGGCTATGGCGGGGCGAACGGTCATCCGTATCGTTCGATCGGGAAAGAGCTGATCCGACAAGGTGCATTGGATGCGCATCAGGTCAGTGCGCAGATGATCAAATCTTGGGTCCGCAAAAACCCCGAGGCAGGTGCCGAACTGCTGTTTCACAACCCCTCTTACGTGTTTTTCCGAGAGGTTACGCGCGTTGCACCCGAGTTTGGGCCGTTGGGCGCAATGAACCGGTCTGTCACGACCATGCGCAGTATTGCCGCTGACCCCGCCTATACGCCGCTGGGCGCACCGGTCTGGGTCGAAAAGGACGGCAAAGATCCTCTGCGCCGCTTGATGATTGCACAGGATACCGGGGCCGCAATCAAAGGCGCGCAACGAGCAGATATCTTCTTTGGAACCGGGGACGAGGCCGGCCGCGCTGCTGGTCGTCTTAAGGATTCGGGGCGCATGGTTGTTTTGCTGCCAATCCAGCGCGCCTATGCGCTGTTGCCGGATGCGTTCTGATGACCCGGCGCAAACTGACCGAGGACGAGATTGAGCTATGGCGCAAAGTTGCCAAACAGGCTGAACGGATGCATCCCGAGTTGCCACAATCCGTACATCCGACCCAACTGCCCAAGCCCAAGCCGACCAAAACGCCCAAAGCGCGGGTCGACCCGTTCGAGCTTGGCCAAACAGCGCCAGCCAAGCCATCGCGCAATTCGCTGCAGCCCTCTGTCACGGATCGGCTGCGGGCTAGCCCGGTGCAGATGGACACCAAGGCATTTGGCCGCATGAAGCGCGGCAAGATCAAGCCAGAGGGCAAGCTGGACCTTCATGGAATGCGCATGGACACGGCCCATCCTGCTCTTGTCCGATTTGTGCTGACCGCGCAGGCACAGGGCAAACGTCTGGTTCTGGTGGTGACCGGTAAAGGCAAGGATCGGGATGAACCCGGTCCCATTCCCACCCCGCGCGGAGTTCTACGCAATCAAGTGCCGCATTGGCTGTCGATCCCGCCACTGGCGCAGGCAGTTTTGCAGGTTACTCCTGCGCATATCAGTCATGGCGGTGATGGCGCGTATTACGTCTATTTGCGGCGTACGCGCTAAAGCGCGCGAACAGCGCGTGTAATTCCGATCCAGACCAACGCGCTAACGGCAATAAAGAAAACACCGATCCATAAGAACTGATTGTCCAGTGCCATACCTTGGTCAATCAGAACTCCTGTCAAACCGGGACCGATCGCTGAACCCAATACCATGACCGCCGTGGCCATCGCCTTGATCGCACCAATATGGCGGGTTCCATAAAACTCGGCCCAGAAAGCACTGGGCAGGGCACTGTTTGCCCCGACGGTCAGGGCCAGAAAGATCAATGCCAGTGCCGCTCCTCCCAGTGTATCTGTGGCCGAGACGATCATGAATCCAATTGCCATAGGTAATTGGTAAAACGGCATCATCAGCGCAGTGCCCCATTTGTCCAAGGCCCAACCCGCTGCAAACATCGAAAGCAGCGAAACCCCGGTATAGACCGGAAACAGGGCCACAAGTTCAATATGTTGCCAGTTTTTGATTTCGGCCAGGTGCACTTGATGAAAGAAGAACGCAGTGATGAAGGCGGATGGTCCCAGTATTGCAGGGGTCATGAACCAGAAAAGCGGGTTCATGAGTGCTTGCCTCCGGGTCCAGTGGCGCCCTTGCATACCGACCGAGGAATACTCGGTGGCAAGGCTTTGCGGGGTTCGTTCTTTCCGCAGCAGAAGCAATAGGACCGGGATTCCCAAAAGTATCACTACGGCGGACATCACCCATAGCAATCGCCAGTCTAAAAACACCATCGCGGCCACAAAGATCACTGGCAGCAATGCTTCGCCCACTGCGAATCCGACCGAGGCGATTGACAGCGCCTTGCCCCGCGTCGCGGTGAACCAGCGCGCCATTGCGACCATGGCCAGATGGGTGCTCATGCCTTGACCAAACAAGCGCAGCAGAAAGATTACGACCGGCAACAGGAACAACATGCTATTGAGCGCCATGGCCAATGCTGCCAGCGCCAAACCGGCCAGAACTGCAGGGCCCAGCACACGCACACGGAAGATATCCGTCAAACCCCCGGCCCAGATCATGACGACGGCGGAAACTGTGGTGCCCAGCGAATACAACCCACCCCACGCCCCATGGCTCAACCCATAGGCGGTACGAATCTCACCCGAAAAAACCGAAATGAAAAAGGTCTGACCGAAACTGGACAGGAATGTCAGAACCACGCCCGCACCCAACCACGCCCCGTTGTCACGTAGAAACCGGGCAGCCTGAAACTGCGTCACGGAGAGCTGACCTGCGCTTGTCCTGTTTCGGTCAGAACGATCTCGGTTGCGCCGGTCGGGTTGCGGACGCTTGCTGGGGCAATCACGTCGATGCCCCGCTGTTCGGTGCCAAATGTATTGCTGACCCGGCGGGCCGACCCGATAATCGCAAGCAATGCAGGCGAGGTTGCAGCCACGAAATGCGAGGATTCTGCGTCGTCATTAAAGGCCGTCGTGTCCAGAATGCTGATCTTGTATTCGGCCAGCGCGTCGGTCGAGCTGATATTGCCCAGCCGTTCGCCCTTTGTGGTGCCGCGCAGCCGGGCCGAGATGCTCAGTAGCTTGTCTTTTTGTGAAACGATGACGATGAAGGGGTCAGGCGGGGTCTTGATGACGTCCATCTGGGACCGGAACAGATCTACATCCAGATCTGGCGCGATCAGAACAACCCCCTCAATGTTGCGCTTGGACCATCCGGGCTCGCGCAGCTCGGCCTGTCGCATCATCTCCATCGTCAGGGCGGTGCCCATGGAATGCGCCACCAAAACCACGCGTTTGACACCCATGGATTTCAGGTGGCGGACGGTTTTTTCCAGCCCGTCGCGGGCAAACAGCATACTGTCCAGATCATAGGCATAGCCATATCCCGTGGCCTGACTGGGCCAGGAATAGACCATTGTCGCGCCGGGGATGTTCAGATCGTGACTAAGCTGAGCGGCACGAAAGGCCGTTTCTGCCTGGGTGGTGTTGTACCCATGAATAAATATCGACACCTCATCTGCGCCTTTGAGGCGTGATTTCATGTCTTTGGGCCCCTGCAATTCCTCGACCCCGGCCATGACAAACTGTTTTTCAGGGTTTGGATTGGCGTAAGAAAAATCCAGCGTTCCCGGCGTGTGGTTGGGCGGGATAGAGACCGTCATTTCCAGAAATTGCAGTGTCTCACCGCGTTTGAACCCATATGATCCATCCACTTCGCGCGCGCGGGTGGTGGTGGCAAAAATGGTCTCGGCCGTGCCGACGCTCAGCGCAGATGGCACAGTTTTGGACACGGTGCGATCCACGCAGGCGGTCAGAGACGTCGCGGTCAGAATAATCAGAAGGTAACGCAGCACGGGGAACGGCCCTTTAGAGGTTTGGCCCTAGGCTAACGCATTCCCGCCCCACGTCCAGCGAGGCAGGTTGGCACAGGCGGCAAAAATCAGCCGGGTGCGTTACAGAACGTAACGGCTGAGATCGGTGGATTTGGTCAATTCGCCCAGATTGTCGTCGACAAATTGCGCATTCACAGTGATTTCCACTCCGGCCTGATCGGGTGCTGTGAACGAGAGTTCCTCGAACACGCGTTCCATCACCGTATAAAGCCGACGCGCGCCGATATTTTCGACGCTTTGGTTCACATCCGCCGCGATCTTGGCCAAAGCGGCGATGCCGTCATCGGTGAAACTGACCGTCACCTTTTCGGTGCCCATCAGCGCGGTGTATTGGCGGGTCAGGGCGTTGTCGGTCTCGGTCAGGATGCGGACAAAATCCTCTTCGGTGAGCGCGCGCAGTTCCACACGGATCGGCAGACGCCCCTGCAATTCGGGCAACAGATCCGACGGTTTGGCGATATGGAACGCGCCAGACGCGATGAACAGAATGTGGTCAGTTTTCACCGGGCCATGTTTGGTGGATACGGTGGTGCCCTCGATCAGCGGCAGCAGGTCGCGCTGCACCCCCTCGCGGCTGACATCGCCGCCGCGCGCATCCGAGCGGGCGCAAACCTTATCGATCTCATCCAGAAAGACGATGCCGTTCTGTTCGACTGACTCCAACGCCACGCGGTTGACGGTTTCATCGTCCAGCAGCTTGTCGGCCTCTTCCCCGATCAGCGCGTCATAGCTTTCGGCCACGGTCATGCGTTTTTTGACGGTGCGCCCGCCGAACGCCTTGCCGAAGATATCACCCAGATTCATCATCCCCATCTGGCTGCCGGGCTGACCGGGCAGGTCAAACATCGGCATCGGGTTTGAACTGTCGGCCAGCTCCAGTTCGATCACCGTGTCATCCAGCTCTCCGGCTTTAAGTTTTTTGCGGAACATCTCGCGCGTGCCTTCGCGGGCGTCTTCCCCAGCGATGGCTTCGATCACACGGTCTTCGGCGGCTTGATAGGCGCGCGCTTTCACATCCTCGCGCATATACTCGCGTGTCTGGATGATCGCCGCATCGGCCAGATCGCGGATGATCTGTTCGACGTCGCGGCCGACGTAACCGACCTCGGTAAACTTGGTGGCCTCGACCTTGATAAAGGGTGCGCGGGCCAGTTTCGCCAGACGGCGGCTGATCTCGGTCTTGCCGACTCCGGTGGGTCCGATCATCAGGATGTTCTTGGGATAAACCTCGTCCCGGATGTCATCGGCCAGCTGCTTGCGCCGCCAGCGGTTGCGCAGCGCCACAGCGACCGCGCGTTTGGCATCCTTCTGACCGATAATGAAACGGTCCAGTTCCGAGACAATCTCGCGCGGGGTCAGGTCGGTCACGGGTGCAGTCCTTTCGATCAGCGGTTTGGCTTACGTAGTCACCGCACAGGTGAAAACAACAGCGGCAGCGTTGGTTAGCAACGCCCTATCGTGTTTGCAATTGCTTTCCATAGGTGAAACGCGCCCATTCTGTTACGGTGGCCTGAAGGTCAGGAGCTTGAAAATGACGAAAATTGCCAAGATCACCCTGCTGTTTGTGGTGTTTGTGGACTTGCTGGGTCAGGGTCTGGTCTTTCCGATCATCAACTCGCTGATCATGGAGACTTCGTCCAGTTTTCTGCCCGAAAGTACACCGATGGGACGGCGGCATTTCTACTACGGTCTGGTGATCGGGTGCTTCTTTCTGTCGTGGTTTCTGGGGGTGGTTTATGTGTCCAAGGTCTCGGACTCGATCGGACGCAAGAACGCGCTACTGGTTTGTCTGGGTGGGGCGCTTGTGGGGTATGCGCTGACGATCGCCTCGCTTTATTTGAACAGCCTGCTGTTGCTGATCATCGGGCGGTCAATCACTGGGTTCACGGCCGGAAACCAACCCATCGCACAGGCGGCGATGATTGATGGCAGCACGGACGCCGCCGACCGGGACCGCAACATGGGGTACATCGTCACCGGCGTCAGCTTTGGTCTGGTCGGTGGGCCTATCATCGGCGCCGTTCTATCCGACGCCACGCTGCTGGGCAGCTATGCCACGCTCAAGATGCCGTTCTACGGTGCGTTTGTTCTGGTGTTGATCGCCATCTTTATGGTGATGACCTTTTTCAAAGACACAAGGACCGAGCGGACTGCTTTCGTGTTTCGCCCCCGCGATATTACCGACAGCCTGATTGCGGTGCGCGGGCATCCGATGGTCCTGAAGATCCTGCCAGTCTATTCCTTCTTCATGATCGCCAACGTCACCTTCTATGTGTTCGTCGACAATTATCTGACCAGTCGCTTTGGCTATGGCGTCATCGGAGGGAGCATGGCCATGGTCGTCATCGGCTTTGCCCTGGCCTTTTCCAGCACCTTTCTGGTGAAACCAGCACAACAAAGGTTCAGCAAGCATCAGATCATTTATGTCTCGCTGATCACAATGGTGATCTGTGGCTTTGGTTTCGCCTTTAGCCCCAGCGGTGTTCTCAGTTACGTGCCGGTGTTCTTTTTCTATTTCTTCTTCGGAGTATCTTATCCGACTTTACTGGGCTTATTTTCAGCAAGTGTCAGCGAAACCGATCAGGGCTGGGTCATGGGCGTGACGACAGCCGTCTTCTGCCTGGCCGGAGGGATCATGTCTCTGATCGGCGGCGGATTGATGAGCATCGATATCCGCGTGCCCTACTATATCGTCATCGTCGCGGCGATACTGGGCCTGATCGGCATGCACCGCCGCTGGAAAGGGAAAGAGATCAAGGCGCTATTGGCCTGAGACAGTTTTGCGTTTGATTTGAATCGAAATACGCTGCCTCTCCCTACGGTCGAACGCGCATTTAGATGCATTTTTTGAGCTAAACGCAGAACGTCTTAGATTTCCTCGACCGTCAGATTGCCGTTGGTGTAGACGCAGATATCGGCGGCAATGGCCATCGCCTCGCGCGCCACGGTTTCGGCGTTTTTGTCACTGTCCATCATCGCGCGGGCGGCGGCCAATGCGAAATTGCCACCCGACCCGATGGCGGCGACGTTGTGTTCGGGCTCTAGCACGTCCCCTGCCCCGGTGATCACCAAAAGGTCTTTGCCGTCGGTGACGATCAGCATCGCCTCAAGCTTTTGAAGGTATTTGTCGGTGCGCCAGTCTTTCGCCAGCTCGACCGAGGCGCGGGCCAGTTGGCCCGGCGTTGCCTCAAGCTTGGCTTCCAGACGTTCCAGCAGAGTGAATGCATCGGCTGTTGATCCGGCGAAACCAGCCACAACCTCGAACCCACCGGGGGACAGGCGGCGCACCTTGCGGGCGGTGCCTTTGATCACGGTCTGGCCCAGACTGACCTGCCCATCCCCGGCAATCACCACTTGGCCGCCTTTCTTGACGCCAATAATTGTCGTGCCGTGCCAACCGGGAAAATCGCTGTCTGCCATTGGGGCCTCCGTAATTCGCTGGCACCCTATATGGGCCGGACCCGCCCGCAGCGCAACAGTTCACAAACTGCCCAAAAGATATGCAACCAATGCAATTCGGGGTTACCGGACTAGCAATTGTGAGACTCGGGCTTTGATCCTACATGAGCCTCACAACCGACGAAGGGTCGGCTGTTTCAGTTACAAGGAATGCGCAAATGGCAACCACCGCAAATATCCATGCGCCGCTCGGAGCAGCTACCATCCTGCATGTAGTGGACGCGTTCTTCGGAACCTATGAAAAGGCACTGGCGTGGAATGAATCCCGCAAGACACGCAAGCTGTTGTGGGAACTCTCCGACACCCAGCTGGACGATGTCGGTTTGTGCCGTGCGGATATCGAAAAATTCTGATCCGCACCGCAACCGTTTTGGACAAGCCGCTCAAACCTGGGCGGCTTTTTCTTTTTGGTATTACGTTGACAAAAAAAGGCGCCCGCAAGCGGACACCTTTTCCTTTTGGAGTTATTTACGCGTGTTGGATAAGTTTCCAGGTAACTGCCTTACGATTGTGCGGAGGCATCACGTTGCCCTTCGCGATAGGTGCGGTGGTCGATGGTGAGTCCATCGATTTCCATACCCCGCTTTCTGGGCACCTCTCTCCTGTACGCGCAGTTGTTCCAATAGGTTTTTTTGTGGTCTGATAGTTCATGACCAGTCTCCTTATTTTAAGTGAGGAGACGCGTGGCAAGGGTGCAAATCCTGATTCGCAACACGTCTCCACCTACAGTGCATGTAGGCAACACGAACATAATTGTGCCATATTCCGCGAGTCAACAGACATTTTGATTAAACCACTACATGTTGTGGAATTGGCTAGAAAAAACGGTGATATTTGACACACATTTATCAAACCAAAAAAGCGCCACATCAAACATTGACGTGACGCTCTTTTTCTGAAACGCATTGCGAATCAGGATTTGCAATTACTTTTAGACTCCATGTTTAGTTGTCTGTCAAATAGTTTTTGGACGAATTGCCAATCGATGCACTTCAACAAAAAAGGCGCCCCAAAACCGGGACGCCTTTGTCATTCGTCACTCCGGCCGGATCAGATGGCTTCGTCGATCCAGCTTTGCAGGGCTGCTTTGGGGGCCGCGCCTGCACGGTTCGATACAACCTGACCGTCCTTGAAGATGAACAGCGCCGGGATGCCGCGCACGCCCATGGCGGCGGCCGAGTTCGGGTTGCTGTCCACGTCCACTTTGGCGATTTTCACCTTGCCGCCATATTCGGCTGCCAGCTCTTCCAGAGCGGGGCCGATTTGCTTACAGGGGCCACACCATTCGGCCCAGAAGTCGACAACAACAGGGATGTCGGAATTCTTGACTTCGGCGTCAAAGGTATCGTCGGTTACGGCTACGGTCGACATATTCTGTCTCCTGAATGGGGAATGCTTGGCTTCAGAACCTAGGCACGGGGTATCCCGAGGTCAAGGTATCTGGGCGCGGGTCAGTGCTTGGGTCACAAGTTCGTGTGGCAACCACATCAACTGCGCGGTACGGGTCCATAGGATGGCGGTTTTCACTTGTCGGTCGGGATAGATTTGAGCCATCGCTTGCGCATAAGCTCCCATCTGCCGCAAAAGACCCTCGGGGCAAGCAGTCGGGGCTTCTGGAACGGTAGCGTTTGATTTAAAATCAATCACCTGTACCTCAGTTTCGGTTACGATCAGCCGGTCAATCACCCCATGCATTCGTTGACCGCCCAGATCTGCGCTAACAGGAACTTCGGCCAGCGTGTTTTCCGCAAAGACAGGCTGCAAGTGGTCCGAGGTCAGAACAGCCTTTGCCTCCGCCAGCAGATCGTTGCGTTCGATGTCTTGCATATCGGGAAGTACTCTGGCGCAAAGCTGCGGCCAGTCCTGATGTGGTGCGCTGGGCAGGTGTTCCAGCAACAGATGCAGGCGGGTGCCCCTGAGTTTGGCGGCCTCTTCATCCTGCCCCGCATCACCGGGCAGCGCCTTGGCTCCACCCAGATTAGAAGGGCTGAGCGTCTCGGACTGCGGCAAAGGCGGCGCGGCGGGGGATTCAAACATTGCGGGCAGATCAGTCTGCGTGGTTTCGGCCTGTTCCTCTTCGACAAGCGGCAGCGCGTCCCAATTCCCATGCGACAGGCGCAGAGTTTCCGCGCCCGGCAGTTGCGTGGCCCCTGCCCGCGCCATTGCCGCCGCGACCATCTGATACCAGCTGGTGCCATCCTTGCCGACATCGCCCGCAGCCCCGACGATCAGCCACTTTTCTGCCCGTGTCAGAGCCACATAAAGCAACCGCAGTCGTTCATTCTCTTCGCGCGCGCGGGCCTCAGACCGGGCCTGTGCGATCAAAGACGGTGAGGCATCGGCAGGTACTTTCCAAAGCGGTACCCCCTCGCCCACCATGATCTCGGCATCGCGGGGGGCCTGACGTTTGCCGGTATCGGGCAGGATCACGATCGGAGCCTCAAGCCCCTTGGACCCATGCACCGTCATCACCCGGATCATGTTGCCGACGCCGCTCATCTGCCGTTTGATCTCCAGATCGTCGGTTTGCATCCAGACCAGAAAGCCGGTCAGGCTGGGAATATCCGTGCGCTCATAAGCCAGCGCCTGCGACAGCAGCGCATTGATGCCATCCTCGGCCTCGGCCCCCAGACGACCCAGCAATTTGCGCCGTCCGTCATGGCGGGTCAGGATGCGTTCGATCAGGTCATAGGGGCGCAGAAAGTCGATTTGGCCGCGCAGGTCATTCAGAATCTCAAGCGTTTCGGGAAATTCCTCGGCCCTATGGCGCAGCGCCGCCCATAGGAACTGCTCGGACCGCCGGTGTGCCAGATCGAATAGCTGCTGCTCGCTCCACCCGAATAACGGTGATTTCAGCACAGTGGCCAGCGACAGGCTGTCTTCGGGCGTGGCCAGAAAGCTGAGCAGCGCGGCCAGATCTTTCACCGCCAGTTCCGCCCCGACCTTCAGCCGGTCAGCCCCGGCGATGGGCAGATTGGCGGCCTTACAGGCGCGGATGATCTCGGCAAACAGGTCGGATCGGCGCTGCACAAGGATCAGGAAATCGCCCGGTTGCACCTTACGCCGCACGAATGCGCCGGGGGTGTCGCCATCCTCGGGGATCGTTTCGCCCCGGTCGATCATCTCCTTGATCGAGTGCGCCACCTTTTCCGCCAGAATGACCGTGTGATGCCGCGCGCCGGGGCGATCAACAGGATCGGTCCAGTCGCCGTCTTCTTCGTCCTCGACCTTTTCAACCACCGGCCACAGATCGACCCGCCCCGGCAGGCTGGTCTTGAACGCGCGGTGCAGGGCCTTGTCCTGAAACCCGGCCTCGGCATGGCCTTCAAACAGGATATTGACCAAAGACAGGATCGCGCTGGATGAGCGGAAGGAATATTCCAGCTCCAAACTCTCAAGTTTAGAGCCTGAATTGATCAACCGCCGCCCGAATTCCTGCTGCATCTGGTCAAAGGCGGCGGGGTCTGCGCCCTGGAAGGAATAGATCGACTGTTTCTTGTCGCCGACCACGAAGATCGTGCGCTCGACCCCGGACCTTGCCCCCTCGCCGCTGGTGAATTCCTGCGCCAGTTTCTCGACCACGTCCCATTGGTCGGGGCTGGTGTCCTGCGCCTCGTCCACCAGAATGTGGTCGATGCCGCCATCCAGCCGGTAAAGCACCCATTCGGCAACCGCCGGGTCGTTCAGCACTTGCCGTGCGCGCAGGATCAGGTCGTCGAAATCCAGCCAGCCGCGCAGCTGCTTGCGGCGCTCATATTCCGGCAGAAAGGCAGAGGCGAACCGGTGCAGCACATGGGTCTTGCGCGCGGCCACCAGTGCCAGCCGCTGTTCCCGCGCGGCCTCAATGCGCAGCATCAGCGCCTCAAGCTGTGGCATCTGCCCGGCCAATGCGCCTTCGCGCAGGGCTTTGGTCGGGAACGCGTTGATCTTGGCGGCAAAGGGTTCTTTGGCGGCCTTTCCGGTCAGAAACACGCTTTCCAAGATGGGCAGGCTGCTGATCCGCGGGTCGGTGAACGCGGCCAGTTTTGTCGCCGCTTTGGCGTTGTTGCCGCCGCTTTCCGTTAGCGCAGGCAGGATCGCGCGGATCAGGTCGACCTCACCGCCCAGAAACACGCGCGCAGTCAGGGCGTCTTCGTCGAACCCATCGGGCAGGTCGAACCGGTCCAGCAGATCAGCCCAGCCCAAAGGCTGCGCAAACAGGTTGCGCTTGTGGGTGATCGCGGCGGTCAGATTGTCGAACCCGGTATCGGTGACGAACCGGGCCACATCCTCGATCAGAGCGGCCTGCGGGCCTTCAGCAAAATCCTCGACAATCTCCTCGCGCAGCAGGGCGGCGGCGCGGTCTTCCATCTCAGCGAATTGCGGGCTGACCCCGGCCTCAAGCGGGAATCGCCGCAGCAGCGACGCGCAGAAGGAGTGGATCGTCTGGATTTTCAGCCCGCCCGGCGTTTCAATCGCGCGGGCAAACAGCGTGCGGGCTTGCGCCAGACGGTCGGGATCAATCCGGCCGGGGACGCCCAGATCGGTCAGTTGCGCCAGCAGCGCAGCGTCACCCAGCATCGCCCATTCGCCCAGCCGTTTGAACAGCCGGTTCTGCATTTCACTGGCGGCGGCCTTGGTGTAGGTCAGGCACAGGATGTGCTGCGGCTGCACCCCGTCCAGCAGTAACCGCGCCACCCTGTCGGTCAGAACCCGCGTTTTGCCCGAGCCCGCATTTGCCGCCAGCCAGGTCGAGGCATCGGGCCGCGCAGCCTGTACCTGCCGCTCGGTCGCGTCGTTGCGGGCGCTCATGTCAGATCCTCGGGCTTGGTGTCTGCGGTGCGGTCCCATTCGCCGAACCGGGCCAGGTGATCGTAATCGCCAATGTCGGTGTCCTTGTGCAGCATCCGGCGGGATGAGAAGCCCTGGTCAGGCTCTAAATAAGCAGAAATCAGCTCTTTTAACTCGGCCAACACCTTGTCGGTCGGTTCCTTGGCCAAGGGCGCGGGCACTTCTTTATAGCTGCCGCCCATGCCGATAAACACGGCTTCGGCCACGGGCAGCGGGTCAAACCCTTCGATCCCGCCCTGCTCGGCCATGGCGGCTTCGATCAGCAATTGCTTGTCAAACTTGGACTGCTGGCTTTCGGTCGGAGGCATCCCGGTTTTGTAATCCACCAGCCGCAGCGCGCCCCGGCTGTTCAGGTCGATCCGGTCGGCGCGGCCTGCGATGGTGAAATTCAGCGGCTCTAGCACCAGCTTCATAGCGGCCTCAAACGCCACGGGCCCGCCATCGCTGCGCCGGGCGGTTTCGGCGCGTAAGAAATCATCGGCGATCCGCTCCAGCCGAGCCAGCCACAATTTGCGGGCGGTGGGCCAAGCCAC
The DNA here is from genome assembly GCF_017743815.1 of Ruegeria sp. R8_1. Lineage (NCBI taxonomy): Bacteria > Pseudomonadati > Pseudomonadota > Alphaproteobacteria > Rhodobacterales > Roseobacteraceae > Ruegeria > Ruegeria sp. R8_1. The sequence goes on from NZ_JAGHRL010000004.1 coordinate 333,995, forward strand.
ATGTTGACCCAGCAGGGTTTCGGCGCGTTTCAGAAAGGTTTCGCGGGTCAGCAGTGCGGTGTCCAGTACGCTGTCCTTGACGAAATGTTCCAGAATCTCGTGGATCACGATGCCACGCAATAACGCATCGGGGGCCTGCACCAACGGGTCCAGAGGCCGCAGCCGCAGCACATGTTTGGCGTAAATCGCATAAGGGTCCCGTATCAGGCGCTTGATCTCGGTCACGCTCAGGCGACGCGGGCGCGACGTGACCGGAGGGCGCGGAGACGGGCGCGATGCCGCCGGAATTTCGGGCGCGATTTCAAGTTGTTCCGACCAGTTCAGCCATTTCTGCCCGCGCCCGCGCATGGCGGAAAGGGCGGCGCGACCCCCCTGCTCTGGTAAGCCCTGCAACAGGTTCGTCATGCGGTTCAACCAGCGCGACGGTACGGTTTCGGCATCATCGGATCGGGTGGCACGGGTCAGCCAGACCTCGGGCGCGCCGATGGCCTGTTGGAAATCATGCGCCGACAGACCAATCCGCCGTTCGGGTAACAACAACCCGGCCTTGGCGCGCATCTGGCGGTTCAGCCAGGGATCAGGGCTTGGGGCCTCGGGCCAACTGCCTTCGTTCAAGCCACCAAGGATAAGTAGATCTGCGCCCTGTACTCGTGCCTCGAGTGTTCCCCAAATCATGATATGGGGATGCGGTGCGTCGCGGTCCCGGACCTCTTCGCCTGACAGCAATGCACCCAGCAAATCCGCAAAGTCATGCGCCGTCATCGGACCACCATGACCAGCTTCTTCTGTAAGTGCTGTCAGAACCGACAAAGCCTTTTGCCCTGCGTTCTTGTCCCAAAGCGTACCGGGACCCCCGGTATTTCCGGCTGAAATCGCTTCGGCCAGATCGCGCAACCGGATGACCCAGTCCGATAGTGGCAGATCTGTTGTCACCTGTTGGTCGCAAAAGTGATGCGACACCCAACGCACCCAATCATCCGGCACCTCTTTGCGGATCGCAAACGCGGTCAGGCTGCGGCTGTCCGGGAACGGAGGCCCATGCCGCCGCAGGTCAAGCTCCAGATCGCGTGTGTGCAGCAGATGCGTACCGCGATCGCCACCATCGTGGCAAAGGGGATGTTTTAGCAGTGTCAGCAGGGCCTCGCCATCCAGCCGTCGCGCAAACAATCCGGCCACATGGCGCAGGAATCGCCCCGGTGGTGAAAGCTGCAGCGGCAGACCTGCGCTGTCGTCTGGCAGAATGTTCCAACGATCCAGCGCGGCCGAGACCTGACGGGTCAGCATCCGATCTGGCGTGATCAGAGCAGCGGTCTGACCTGTCTCGGCCGCTTGCCGCAAGCGTAGGGCAATGGCCAGCGCCTCGTCCCGCGGCGATTGTGCCTCAACCAGGGTCAGGTCTTTCGTCGCGCCGTCCAAATCCGTCAGCTTGGGCCCTTCGGACATCCAGGCATCCGTGATCGGTGCTGGGCGTAATGCTAGGGAAACCAACCGGTTACGCGCGGGTGACGGAGGAGTATCAGGTGTCCACGGCGTGACTTGATCGGGCCTGAGATCAAGCTGAGTTATCAATTTGTGAAATCGGTATTGCGGGTGATCTTCCGAAGTCAGGGCATCGTCCAACCCCCGCCAGACGTGATCAGGCTGATCGAAGTCGTACCCCGGCAGGATCAAAGCACCCTGTGGAAGGCGCGCCACCGCCTCCATCAGCATCAGTGTGGTGCCGCGTGATCCGGTCGACCCTGCCAGAATGACCGGATGTCGCGGAGGTGCGCCCCGCCACTGCGCAATAAGGTTTTCGACGACGATGCGCTGCCGGGCCTGCGCGTCCAGCGCATCGGGCCCTGCGTCGATGAATTGATCTGCGATCCCAATAAAGGCCTGCGCGCGTGCCCAATGGCCAGACAAGTCGCTGACATCCAGCTGTCCGATTGCCTCGGGCGACACACCCTCGCCCTGCATTTCGTCGATCAATGCGGCCAGACTGTCGGACAAATCGAACAGCGAAGATCGCGCCGCCAGATCAGGTTGTTGGTCCAGCAGTTTTGAGACCAGCTGTGTCAGCTCCAACCGCCTGCGTAGCGCCGGAATAGCTGGCGGAACGCTAGCCAGGTCAACGCTTTCGCCCAAGTCCGTGACTAAGGACAAACGCGGCAGAAGGCAGGCTGGCCCTTGGTCGAACAACTCACGCACACGTCGGGCCATTCGCCTTGTGTTTACCACCAGCTGCACCTTGGCCAATTCCTCGGGCGGATAGTCCTTGCTGCGGTCGCGCAACCCTTTCACCAAAGCGGCCGGAAAATCCGTGCCGGGGGGAACGGCAAATACACGGGGTAGACCGCTGGGGTCAAACATCCGCCAACATCCTTTCAGCCAGAGCGATCCCTTCGGGACGGCCCACATCGCACCAGCGCCCGGGATATGTCAGGCCAAACAACCGACCGTTCTGATGCATTCGGTCCCACAAAACATTCAACGAAAACGCTGTGTCCGGGATAGCGGCCAATCCATCGGTCTTCATGATCTGCGCGCCACCATAAATCAGCCCCGGGCCGCGCGTTATGCGACCGTCGTAGTCTGCGGTGAAATCACCCTGACCCGCATGTCCGACGGCTTGGTCTGTGGGTATGCACATCAATAGCGCATCCATCTTTTGGGGATCCCAAGCATCCCGCAGCATCCTAAGTGGATTTGGCCCCGACCAGATCGCATCTGAATTCAGTGTGAATACAGTACTAGACCCTAACAAAGGTAATGCTGCGCGCAATCCTCCCCCTGTTTCAAGAATTTCGGGTTGTTCATGGGACAGCAAAACACCCTTGGGGGCAAGATGAGCCTCAAGCTGATCTGGCAGGTAATGCAGGTTGGCGACCTTACGAATTGGATCAAGGTCGTTGACCAGATCAAGCGCGTGGTCAATCAGCGGGCGGCCTGCGCATTCCACCAGAGGTTTCGGCCGATTCTTGGTCAGCGCACCCATACGAGTTCCGAACCCGGCAGCAAACAGCATGATGGCATCAGGCGTTTCAGTCATGACTGTCTGAGCTTTGCAAGGTTTTCAGGCGTCGGTGCAGGCAGCCCGTCACGCAACAGATCGGACACAGTGACCAACGCGGGATGTTCCAGATCGCGCATCAAATGCGTCCATGTCGCGGGGATCAGGTCGACATATTGCGGTTTTCCATATTCCGTCGCCAATCGGGCAAATACACCGAGAATACGCAGGTTTCGTTGCGCTCCCAGAACGGCATATGCGGTGCGGAAATCGTGGTCGTTCACTCCGGTTGTCTGAATATACCTGTTAACCATCCGCATTTCGGTCCCAGGTGCTACATCCCGGCGCACATCTTGCAAAAGCGAGACCAGATCATAAGCGGGATGGCCCAGCATGGCCGTCTGAAAGTCCAGCAACCCAACGCGGGCAACGCCGTCGCGTTCAGGCAACCAAATCAGGTTTTCAGCGTGATAATCTCTTTGGACAACAACTTTTGTTCCCGCAGTTTCCCGGTGCAGGATATCTGCAAACCGATGTTCGAACCGATCCCGTGCGTCCTCGTCGTGCGACCCTTGAATCGACTGGGCGTATTTGGTGAACGACAGTGCGGCCAGTTCCGTCATCAAGGATGGGCCATAGGATGGCAGTGAAAGCGTCGGTGCCTTATGCAGGGTGATCAAAACGTCTGTGGCTGCCTCATAGAATTCACGTTCCATCGCCGGAGATCGCCGCAGCACGCGCGCGAATAGATCGTCGCCCAAATCCTCAAGCAACAAAAAGCCATATTCGGTATCTTCGGCATAAATTTCGGGCGCGCTAAGGCCGATGGATCGCAAATGGTTTGCCATTCGGACAAATGCTTCAACGGGCTCAGCTTGACCCGGTGGCGAGTCCATCAAAACCGCTGTCTTGCCGGTATCCGGGTCCGTCAGACGCTCATAACGGCGGTTCGAGGCGTCTCCGGCCAAAGGCGCACGCTGCGCATTTGCCCAGGGGGTCTGAGCGATCAGCGCTTCGGCCAGCACAGCTCGGTTTGTCATTGCGCGGCCTCCAGTCTGCTGGCCCATTCGGTATTTACCCACGATAGGGTCACAAGGCGTTTTTCGACAGTGTTAGGGTCTGTTTCAAACGAAAGCGTCAAGGCATTTTCAGGTTGCATCGGCCCGAGTTTGTCAGGCCATTCCACAAGGCAAATCGCTGTTTCAAATGCTTCGGTCAGGCCAAGCTCATCGACCTCATCCACTGCACCGAGGCGGTAAAGATCACAGTGCCAGATTTCTCCGATTTCGGTGTCATAAACCTGAACCAACGTGAATGTTGGCGAAGGAACGTCTTCGGGGATGTTCATCACCGATTGAATAAGACTGCGGGAGAAGTGGGTTTTTCCGCTGCCAATTTCGCCTTCGAGCAAGAGAGTATCGCCCGGACGTAGAATCCGGCCCAACCGAGCGGCAAAATCTGCCGTCTCACAAGGCGAGTTGAAGGTGATTGCAAAGGGCGCGGTCGTCATGGCGCCACAATGACGTCGCACCGGTTTGCCTGCAACCCGGTTCAGGCGCTGATCTGGTGTAACTTAGGTTGAAGAACTGTTTTATCTTCGGTTGCAAACCGGATAATCGTCGCTCCGTTTTGCATCGGGCAGATTGTGCATTCAAGCGAAACACCATTGCGCATACGCAACTCGGCCGACCATTCTGCCCGGTTGTCGCGCATCCCTACAAACTCTCGAATCTCACCGAAAACAGGGGATGCAGTACAAAGTTCCTGCCAATTGCGTGTGACATCCAGAACTGAATCGGCATCAAACCCCGAGTCTCCGCTATCGCCCCACAGATTTTGATAGGCGTAGTTGGTAAAGGCCAGGGTTCCGTCATCGCCAAAAACGGCGACCGCATCCGCCAGTTTGTCCAGAACTGATTGCATAAGGTCCATTTCTGAACGGAACCGCCGGGTCAGGGTGATCTCGGCCGTGATGTCTTCGAACAAAAAGGCGACGGCACCGTCGGGATGGGGGCGACCGCTAACCGAATAAACCGACCCAGAGGGCAGCGACCACGTTTCCTGATAATTCCCGTCCTCGGCAGCCTCAAGCAGGTCATTCATCTGACTGCGCCAGCTTCGGTAGTTCTTGGGTTCGGGCATCATGTGTTGATCCCGTAGCCGATCGAAGAAACTGGACAGGCTTGGCCGGCAGCTGAGGAAGTCCGGGGGCAGGGTGGTCAGGTCAATTAGGGCCGGGTTGAACAGGGCCAGTTGTCGGTTGCGGTCGAAAATCGCCAACCCAATTGACAGTTGGGCAAAGGTCTTGGTCATCGTCTGAACGAATTTACGCTGGGCGGTTTCGGCGTCGACAATCGCGTTGATGTCGACGGCGTAACATAAGTGCCCCTCTGGATGATGGACTCGCGTCAGATCGAACCAAAGCTTGATTTCGCTGCCGTCCGACGAAATTGAAACCCGCGTCTTTCCACCCAGTCGGGCATCTTCTTCGGATCCGGGAAACAACGGCGCGGTCAGATCCGTATCCTGACCCCGGACCTTGCGCACCAACGAAATATAGGCTGCGTTGCACCAACGAACTGTTTCGTGTTCATCCAGTAACCAGACGGGATACGGCGCGCGTTCCATTGCCAGGCGGATTGGGTCGTTCGCCTCGCGGTGGATGGTGGCAGGGCAGATGCTGTTTTCACGCAACTGAACCCTGACTATGCCGTCGATCCATTCGCACATGACGTCACGCTCGACCGTGCAGTCTATGGCGGGGATGATCAGATTACCCTCCTGCCGGATGCAGTCCGGAGTTTCGGGAAACGTGGGAAAGTCACGCTGCAGTAAACGGCGCAGGTCGTGCCACGACCGGACTTCTTCGAACCCTTCTAGCGCGATATCCGAGTGGCTGATCAGACGTTGATCGTCGAACAAAAACACTGCGTCAAACAAGGACGTGGGCGAGGATAGTCCGAAATTGTCACCCCTGTGCCGACGGCGCGGCAGCAGCCATTGCACCGCAAGGCCGGCAGAGACCAAGCTGATGACAGCCAGAATGAACCAGTCGACCATGAACGCCCCGCAATAGAAATTACGAAACCGGATTATGGTTACCAATGGTTAACGGGGTCTTAACTCAGACCTGAATCCGTTGGTTCGCGCCAGACGGGACCGGGGTGTCTCCTTGTTGCGCATCAACCAGATTTCTCGGCCAAGTGACCTTTACGATAGCTCCCCGACGTTCGGGGTTCTCGGATAAGGTCTGATAGGGGTCTGAACCGTTGGCAAAATCCAGTTCCGCTCCGCTGCGCTCCAGCAGGGTTTTGGCGATGAACAGGCCCAAACCCATGCCTTCGTATTCCGGGCGTGCGCGCTGATCGGTTTCGGCGCGACGGCGGCGCATGAACGGATCGCCAATCCGCCCGATCATCTGAGACGGATATCCGCGCCCGTCATCCATGATGCTGACAATGATCTGATCAGAGCTCCATTCCGCCTCGACCCAAACGTTCGCGCGGGCAAAATCCACCGCATTCTGGATCAGGTTCCGCAACCCGTGAATGATTTCGGGTTTGCGCAGGATTGAGGGTTGCTGAACATCCCCGTCATCCGCGGGGCCTTCGGTAAAATGGACGGTTTTGCCCCGGTGAATGTGTGGTTCTGCAGCCTCGTTCACCACGGTTGAAAGAGGGGCCTGTCGCAGATGCAGATCATCCTTGCCGGCCCTGCCCATGTCGCGCAATATGTCCCGGCACCGGTTGGCCTGTTCCCGGATCAGCGCGGCATCCTCTTTCAGTTCGGGCCGGTCATCCAGTTCTTCGATCAACTCCGAGCTGGTCAATTTGATTGTGGCCAGCGGCGTGCCCAGTTCATGCGCGGCCGCAGCAACAACCCCACCCAGGTCAGTCAGCTTCTGTTCTCTCGCCAGGGCCATATGCGTGGCGGCCAGAGCCTCGGACATGGATTGAACTTCGGAACTGACACGATGTGAATAAGCACCCAAAAAGACGATCGCGATAACGATCGCGGCCCAGTTTCCGAACAACAGGATATCCGGGATTTCAAGATCCATTCCGACATCCGTGCGCAAGGGCACATGGAATTCGGCCAGCAGAGTGGTCAGAACAATTGCAACCACGCCGACGATCAACGTCGACCGGGTGCTCATGACATTGGCCGAGATCGTTACTGGCCCCACAAGCAGCAAGGCAAACGGATTGTTCAGCCCTCCGGTCAGGTACAGCAGAACGGTCAATTGCAGCAGGTCGAACAGAACCATCAGGAAGTTCTCGAACTCTGACAAGCGCTTGTTTCTAGGGAAGATCAGGATCGCAGTCAGGTTGCCCAGGATCGAGACCCCGATGGCCAGGTAGCACAGCATCACATCCAGCTCGACGTGATAGGTCTGTTGGGCGACGGTGATGGCTGTGATCTGGCCGATGATGGCAACCCAGCGCAGCAGGATCAGCGTGCGCAGCCTGATCCAGCTGCTGCGTTCCTGTCCACGCCATAATGTGATGTTGGAATTGGCCATGGGTTCACTATGTCCTGTTGCATCGGCTGATCATCTTGATAGGTGTCCGGGCCGAAACGATCAACAACCCCTCTGATCATTAGGATTGAAGTCATGGTCCGTCTTTATGCCGTTCTTGCCACTGTTGTTCTTGCCATTGGTCTGGGGGCCATGTGGCTGCTGACCCGAGGTGCCGGATCGGATGATCAGTTCGCACAATGCCGGTCCAGCCAAATCGCCGGCGGCACCGCAGCCATTGGCGGCCCATTCGAATTGATCAACGGAGAGGGTCAGACTGTCACCGACGCTGACGTTATCACCGAGCCGACCCTGGTTTATTTCGGCTATACGTTCTGTCCTGATGTCTGCCCGTTCGACATGTCGCGCAATGCCGAGGCTGTGGATATACTGGCCGAGCGTGGCCAGTCGGTGACGCCTCTGTTCATCTCAATCGATCCAGACCGGGACACGCCCGAAGTGGTGGCGGACTATGCCTTTAACATGGGTGGTAAAACCATCGCGCTGACCGGTTCGGCCGAGCAGGTCAAAGCCGCCAGCCAGGCTTACAAGACCTATTACAAGGCCCATGACAAAAGCGACGAATACTATCTGGTCGACCATTCCACTTTTACCTATCTGATGACGCCGGAAACCGGATTCCTTGAATTCTTCAACCGCAATGACTCGGCTGAACAGATGGCTGACAAGGTCGGGTGTTTTCTGGACAAACTGTGATCCGTTTGACCTTTGCAATGGCGCTGCTATTACTCATAGCTAAGCCAACGGCGTGAAATAGCGGAAAGAATAGAATATGGCAGACAGCTCTGATCTGGATATCGGCCCGGACAAATCCCTGCTTCTGGTAGATGATGATGAGCCTTTTCTGAGACGTCTGGCCAAAGCCATGGAAAAGCGCGGCTTCGAGGTCGAGACCGCAGGCTCGGTCGCCGCAGGACGGGCTATTTCCACCGCCCGCCCACCTGCCTACGCGGTTGTCGATTTGCGGCTTGAGGACGGCAACGGTCTGGACGTGGTCGAAGTGCTGCGTGAAAAGCGCCCTGACAGCCGGGTCGTGGTATTGACCGGATATGGTGCCATCGCCACTGCCGTGGCCGCCGTAAAGATCGGTGCGACCGACTACCTGTCGAAACCCGCCGACGCCACCGACATCACCAACGCGCTGCTGGCAAAGGGTGACGAGTTACCGCCACCCCCGGAAAATCCCATGAGCGCGGATCGCGTGCGTTGGGAACATATTCAGCGGGTCTATGAGCTGTGCGACCGGAATGTGTCCGAGACTGCGCGCCGCCTGAACATGCACCGTCGGACGTTGCAGCGGATTTTGGCGAAGCGCAGCCCGCGGTAATAGTTATAGTTTGGTCAAACGCTTGCGGATGCTTGCGGATTATAAATTGAGTAACTAGAAGTTGTGCGTATGGATTAGACTAAAGACCATGCGGAAATTCACGAGAAATTTGATGATTGTTCGAGCAATAGCCACACTTTCATTGTTGGCCACAGTTGGTGCATGCGCGTCTAAAGGACCCAGCAGGGATGAGATCTGGAGTACCATTGAAGGATGCGATGGAAATGAGCTTTGTTCTTTTGCAACTTTGATTGCTGAAGAATATGGCAAGTTAGTGGGTAAATCTCTTGGACAAGGTATATCCGTAAAGAGCGCTGAGACCGATGGAAAAATTGTCGATTTAGCATTCTATGTACCTGACCGCATAAAAAACGTTCCGACGACGGGTGGTCGAACACCATCAGAAGAATTGACGATTTCTGCGAAAAAGAACCTTTGTAGTGATCCCAATACTCGTCGTTTCTTCGAGATCGGCGGAGCCATGAATTTCTCGACCTATCTGTCATCGGGGGAGAGGTTTTCGAACAGTACGATCACATCGTGTTAGTCCCGACAACGCCAGTTTTTGCGCAATAGCAAGGGACACGAAACCTGCTCCGAACAAGAACATTCTTTTGATTACCTTTGTCACGACTTCGTGACTTGCACCTCTATGCCCTGAGACCAAGTGTTCGCCTCGGGAAAACACTTAACAAGACAGGAACCTCTCAAATGATCGGTTATGTGACCATCGGCGTGTCAGACATGGAGCGCGCAAAGAAATTCTATACCGAGCTGCTCTCGGATCGCGGTGCCAAGGTGACGCTGGATGTGGGACGCATCGCCTTTATCGGCAATCAGCCCGGTGCGCCGATGCTGGCTGTGTGCGAACCCTATGACGGTGGTGATTGTGCGCCGGGCAACGGCACCATGGTGGCTTTTGCAGCGGATTCGAAAGAACACGCGCAGGCGATGTATGACAAAGCGATCAGCCTTGGCGCCACTGACGAAGGCGAGCCCGGCCAGCGTGTGCCCGACATGTTCTACGGGGCCTATGTCCGTGACGCGGACAACAACAAGATCTGTTTCTACGTCTTCGGCTAAAGCTGTGCCAACAGGGTGGCGTGCCGGTCAGTATAGGCGCGCCGCACCTCGACCGGAGGGCGCAGGACGATGTTCAGCCCCTCCATTACGGTCTTATCCGGGCGACCAAAGAACTTGGATGCCTCGGTTTCGGAAAAGCCTGCGATCTGCGTGGCCTCCATCCAGGCGCTGATCTTGTCAGCCTTCTTGATCTGACGTTTCACGGTTTTCGGAACTGCGGCGGGCAGGCCGAACCGGATGTGGATTGCCGCGGCCAGACGGTCATCCAGCGCGCCATAGTCGGGACCGACAGCGGATTTGACCGGAGAAATCATATCTCCGATCACGTATTCGGGGGCGTCATGTAACAAAGCAGCCAACCGCCATTTGATCGGTGCTTTGGGTGCGATGCGGCCAAACAGTTCTTCTACCAGCAGGGAATGTTCGGCTACGGAATAAGCGAAATCCCCTTTGGTTTGACCGTTCCAGCGCGCCACAAAGGCCAGCCCGTGCGCGATATCTTCGATCTCGATATCCACCGGGGTCGGGTCCAACAAATCCAGCCTGCGGCCAGACAGCATCCTCTGCCACGCGCGGGGTTGTGTTGCCATTATACCATGCCTTGTCCGAACAGCCGCGATTGCGCCTCAATTTTATGGTATGGTTTACCTGTCAAGATCACCAGCTGCCAACTTTTTCTTGAGCATTCGTGCTTTGAACAAGTGCGCGGTGATACCGACATCAAGTACCGAGGGGGGCGCATGCTTCTCCCGGTGTGCCCCTCTCGATTGAAACCAGAATCGAAAGGAGCTTGTTATGTTCAAGCGTTTATTTGGAATTGCCCTGGCTTTTGGAATGGCTGCGACTGCGCCTCCGGCTTTTGCTCAACAGAACACTTGTGCGCAGCGTGATCACGTAATCGCCAAGCTACAGGACAGCTATTCGGAACAGCTGGCCTTTGGCGGATTGCAGAAATCGCGCGGCGGGCAATCGGTGATGGAGGTTTGGACCTCTGAGGAAACGGGAAGCTATACCGTTTTGGTGACCCATGCGAACGGCCTGAGTTGTATCGTCGCCGTTGGTACCGATTTTTTCGAGGCGATCCCCAAGATCAAGGTAGACGGCACGCCAAGCTGATTTTAGCGACAAAAATCCCGTTTCCGGCCATCTGCGTTGCCACGCCCATAAAGGGATGTTAGGGGCAACCCGGAACAGTATTTACCGGAATGGAGTACCTGATGGCCGGGGACTATATCGTCAAAGACATTTCATTGGCCGGGTTCGGCCGCAAAGAGCTGGATATTGCCGAAACCGAGATGCCGGGCCTGATGTCCCTGCGCGCGGAATATGGCGACAGTAAGCCCCTGAGCGGTGCGCGCATCGTTGGCTCTCTGCACATGACCATCCAAACAGCCGTTCTGATCGAAACGCTGGTTGCGTTGGGTGCAGATGTACGCTGGGCATCGTGCAACATCTTCTCGACTCAAGACCACGCGGCAGCGGCAATCGCCGAAGCTGGCATTCCCGTCTTCGCCATCAAAGGCCAGACGCTGGAAGAGCATTGGGATTACCTGGACAAGTCCTTCCTGTTCGAAGACGGCCCCAACATGATCCTGGACGATGGCGGCGACGCGACGCTGTACATCCTTTTGGGTGCACGTGCCGAAGCGGGCGAAGACATCATCCCTGTTCCGGGCTCGGAAGAGGAAGAGGTGATCAAGAAGCAGATCGCCAAGCGGATGGCCGCATCCCCCGGCTGGTTCACCAAGATGCGCGACCAGATCAAAGGCGTGTCCGAGGAAACCACCACCGGTGTGAACCGTCTGTATCAGTTGGTGAAAGAAGGCCACCTGCCCTTCCCCGCGATCAACGTGAATGACAGCGTCACCAAGTCGAAATTCGACAACAAATACGGCTGTAAGGAATCGCTGGTCGACGGCATCCGCCGCGCCACCGACACGATGCTGGCCGGTAAAGTTGCCGTGGTCTGCGGCTATGGCGATGTGGGCAAAGGCTCGGCCGCGTCGCTGGCCGGTGCCGGTGCCCGTGTGAAAGTGACCGAGGTTGACCCGATCTGCGCGCTGCAAGCCGCAATGGACGGGTTCGAGGTCACTCTGCTGGAAGACGAAGTTGCCAGCGCTGATGTGTTCATCACCACCACCGGCAACAAGGACGTGATCCGTATCGAGCATATGCGCGAGATGAAGGACATGGCCATCGTCGGCAACATCGGTCACTTCGACAATGAAATTCAGGTAGCCAGCCTGAAGAACCACAAATGGACCAACATCAAGGAACAGGTGGACATGATCGAGATGCCCTCGGGCAACCGCATCATCCTGCTGTCCGAAGGCCGCTTGCTGAACCTCGGCAACGCCACCGGGCACCCGTCCTTCGTGATGTCGGCGTCCTTCACCAACCAGGTTCTGGCGCAGATCGAACTGTTCACCAAAGGTGATGAGTACAAAAACGACGTCTACATCCTGCCCAAACATCTGGATGAAAAAGTCGCCCGCCTGCATCTGGACCGCATCGGCGTGAAGCTGACCAAGATGGACTCGGAACAAGCTGCCTATATCGGCGTGAAACCCGAAGGTCCCTATAAGCCCGAGCATTACCGCTACTGATCGCGGATCGGGAATGACGAAACGCACGGGACGCCGCCGGTTCATGCAACTGGCGGCGTCTTTCTTTTCCATCATCGTATTTCTATTTCTTGTTGGCTCTGCCGGATTCCTTCTGGTGACACACCCGAAGTCACCCTTGCCTGACAATTGGAACCCCCTGCGCGATCTGTCGGTTACGGCCCCGGTCACTCTGGTCACGCGGTTTCAGTTGAACCGAGCTCTGGCGGATGAGGCACAATGCAGGGCGGTACTGTCTGCGGATGGGGTGGCGTTTGCTGAGATGGAGGATTTGGTCGTCGATCAGAATTGCGGGATCAGCGGACGGGGCCTTCTGTCGCGCCTTGTTACCGCAGATGTCCCAGGGGTCGAAACGCGCTGTACCACCGCCCTGCGTCTGGCCATGTGGGAACATCACGTGGTTCAGCCTGCTGCGCGGGACATCTTGGGTTCTGACGCGCGCGCGCTGCGGCATCTGGGCAGCTATAACTGCCGCCGGATGCGCACCGCGCAGGGGCAGGACAGCCGGTGGAGCAGTCATGCAACCGCGGATTCCATTGATATCATAGGGGTTGATCTGGCCGATGGCCGCACGCTGAACCTGTTGCGGGACTGGCCGACTGAAGGACCCGAATCCGAATTCCTACGCCAGATCGGGCAGGGCGCCTGTGATTGGTTCCGCGTAGTGCTTGGCCCCAATTTCAACAAGCTGCACGCGGACCACTTTCATTTGCAGGGGCCTGGCTGGGGCTATTGCAGATAATCCGGCCCCGAGAACCGGGGCCGGAGCTTGGCTTAGCGTCCGCTGACCGCGTCGGCCAGCGATTTGAAGCGGACGATCTTGTAGATACCCTTAGAGGCATCTTCGCCATTGTTCAGAACGGGCGAGCGGTGCAACTCGTTAATCGTGGCGTAGACATACCCATCCGCACCGATCGAGAACCCGTCTGGCCACGGCAATTCATCATCCGACTGGAACAGCACTTCATAGCTGCCATCCGGTTTGGTGACGCCCAGCGCATTGTCCGTCATCGCGGTGATATAGACATTGCCGCCGGTATCTACGGTCGAGCCATCCGAGATCGGCTTGTCGCCATAGCGTTCGACCTTGGCCTCAAGATCGGCATCTGACAAGCTTTCATCCAGCAGCGCGGCGGTGGGGATGCGGTACATCGCGCTTGCCGTCATTGGGGCGAAATAGACCCATGTATTGGTCGGATCGACGGTGATCGGGTTGATGCCGATCTTGGCCGGATTGCCGCCCAATGTGATCTCGCGCCCGTCGATCACCATCGGTGTGTCCTCGGGGATCGTATATTTAGAGCCTTCCAGAACCCGCCGCGCGCGTCCAGTGTCCAGATCAACCACGATGATGGCCGAGTTCTGCCCGTCGCCGGTATCCGAGATGTAGATGGCCCCATGATCGCGATCCACAGCCAGATCGTTCAGGAATGAGGTCGGGCGCGCAACAGGTGCGCCGATATAGTGGATCTCATGCAGCGTTTCGGTCTTGGTGTCCCAGGCGACGACGCGCCCGGTCTGGTTCTCGCCCTGACCGTCCAGCATCCACAGGATGCCATCGCGGTCGGCCCGCAAACCCAGAACACCGTTCAGCCCATCGGCATCATCATTCGGTGCGCGCGCCCAGTCTTCAGTCGGGTAGGGTTTGGTGGACCCGTCCGGCATCACCTCGACCACGCGCAGTTCGGGGCCATAGAATTCATGCACCGACATGAACATGCGCCCATCGGGGCCAATGGCCAGATTGCCCGGGGGCATGGATTTTTCGAACTCAAGATAGGTTTCCAACTCGGCCGCCGCGGCGGGCAGGGCCAGCGCAAGCGCGCATGTGGCTGCGTAAAGAGATTTCATTGGGTCCTCCTCTGGGTGATGGCAGAGCAGATACCATTTGAATTTTTCTGCGATAACTGGCTCAATCCTGAAACCAGCGTTAGGAATTTTCGAATGTATCACGTGAATGACCTGTTGACCTTCGTCTCGGTCGCAAAAACAGGCGGCGTCGGCTCCGCGGCCAAGGCGCAGGGGATCTCAGCGGCGACGGTCAGCCATCGCGTCACGAAGCTTGAGGAGGTTTTGAACCTCAAACTCTTCCACCGCAACAGCCGCAAGGTGCAACTGACCGAAGAAGGTCTGATCTTTCTGGACCGGATCGAACCTTTGTTGGCTGATTTGCGCGACGCCGAGCTTGAGGCCGGCAGTGGCAGTGGCGCATTGCGCGGACATTTGCGCGTGACGCTGTCACCCTGGATCTTGTCGCGTTTCATCATGCCGGTCATGAGCACGTTTCAGGCCGAGCACCCGGACCTGACGGTCGAGTTTCTGGCCGTTGATCGCTATGTCGCGTTGGTGGATGAGGGTATCGACTGCGCGATCCGGGTGGGACAGATGGCCGACAGCACACTAAAGGCCCGTAAACTAAGCGATAATGACAGGATCATTTGTGCTTCACCGGTGTTTTGCGAAACATATGGACTGCCGACCACGGCTGAAGACTTACGCCTAATGCGCTGGGCCTGTCTGCCGTGGCAAACTCGGCTCGACATCATGGATGGGCACGGTGCTGCGCAGTTTTCGATCCCGCGCGGGATTGCAGTATCGAACTCGGATATGTTGACCGAAGCGGCGGTACAGGGGTTGGGGCTAGCGGTCAAATCCCGCTTAGCTGTTCAGCGCGAGTTGGAAAGCGGGGCACTGGTTGAGGTCATGCCTGGTGTTTTGCGGTCACCTGACGCTCCGATCTCATTCGTGCATGCAGGGAACGCAACCCCTGGGCGAAAGGTGCGCGCTTTCTCGGATTTGGCCAATCGCGCCTTTCAGTGAGTTTTACGTATTTCCTTGGGGGGAAATAAACCAGTTTTTCCCGTTGTGACCTACCCTCAGCTGAATAGATTTCCCGCACTTGTTTCAACCTTTTGTGACATCGCAGCAAGACGCTGCTTTACGGGAGAGCCAGTCATGGGAAAACGCGACGACCTGATTGCAAAATACGCGGAAGATCTGAAGAACAAATGCGGGATGGATCCCGATATGGACCTGCTGACCAAGGTCACGATCGGTTGCGGTCCGGCGATCTACGACGCCGACGCGTCGACCGTTGCGGCCTCGCAAGAGGGCGAGATTGAGACCGTCAAAAACAATTTCCTGATCAAGAAACTGGGCCTGTCCGATGGTCCTGCGTTAGATGAGGCGATCCAATCGGTGCTTGACACTTATGGCATGTCAGAGCGCAATAAATACCGCGCTGTGGTCTATTACATGCTGACCAAACACTTCGGCAAGGAATCGGTCTACGGCTGATCCAATAGCGCCCGTCGCAGCGGCAGTCGTTTCCAATTTTAAGTACTTGGTGTTTGTATCGGCGCCGCTGTTTCGGCTAGTGTTATCTTGTGGCCAGGACGGTCAGAACCGAAGAATTTCTATACGCGTGTGGTGAGTCGGGAGCACGCGGGGTAGGGAAGGTTCTGCGTCCGTCGGAACCTTCCCTTTTTTAATCTGCCTGCGTCTGCCCCAGATCGCAGATCACCTGCCATTCGGCTGCGGTAACTGGCTGCACCGACAGGCGCGAGTTTTTCACCAGCACCATGTCGCCCAGCCGTTCGTCGGCCTTGATCTGGTCCAGCGTGACTGGCGTTGTGAAGGGCCGCACCGCCTTGATGTCCACACACTCCCACCGGTCGTCATCGGTGGTGCTGTCGGGATGGGCGGTGGCGCAGACCTCGACGATGCCGACAATCGCCTTGTCCTTTTGCGAGTGATAAAAGAACCCCCGGTCGCCCACCGCCATCTGACGCATGAAATTGCGCGCCTGATAGTTGCGCACGCCGTCCCATTCCTCGCCTGCCTCCCCTTTGGCAACCTGCTGGTCCCAGCTCCAGGTCGAGGGTTCGGATTTGAACAGCCAATATGCCATCAGCCGATGACCTTTTTCCACGCGATCAGATCGACCGATTGAAACAGCCCCGCCTTGGCATAGGGATCATTGTCAGCCCAGTTTTGGGCGGCGGCCATATCCTCGACCTCAAGGATGATCAGCGATCCGATCATTGCGTCGCCATCCAACAGGGGTCCGGCCTGTGCAACGACACCGGTTTCTTCGATGTAAGCCAGGTGGTCGGCGCGGTTGTCCAGCCGGGTTTGCAACGCGCCGTCCTTGTCACGGGCGATCAGAGCGATGAGCATATTATTCCTCCTTCAGGGGTCTGTTGAGCAGAGTATCAATGGCCTGCGCCACACTATATGTGCCTTGGCTCAGGTCGGCGACAGTAGCGCTGATCGGCATGTCCAGCCCCTCGGCCCGGGCAATGTCGGACATGGCACGCGCGGTTGCGACGCCCTCGACCGTGGTGGTGGTGTCAAAGGGCTGATTTCGACCCAAACACAGGCCGAAACGATAGTTTCTGGACAATTCGGACGAACAGGTCAGCACCAGATCACCCAGCCCCGACAGGCCCATCAGGGTTTCGGGCTGCGCGCCACGCATCAGGGCAAAGCGCTGCATCTCTGCAAATCCGCGCGTCATTAACGCGGCGCGGGCGCTGTCGCCCAAACCGGCTCCGATCGCTGCTCCGCAGGCGATGGCCATGACGTTTTTCAACGCGCCGCCCAGTTCCGCCCCGATCAGATCGGGGGTGCGATAGAGGCGCAGGTTCGCGGTGGTCAGATCATGTTGCAACCCATGAGCATCCTCGGCGCAGGCCAGCGTCAGCGCGGTGGGAAGCCCGCGCGCGATATCATCTGCAAAGCTCGGGCCGGTCAGCAGGGCAGGGCGCGCGTCGGGGATGGTCTGGCGGATGACCGAGATCGGACCCAGCCCTGTCGACAGCTCGATCCCTTTGCAGCAGGCCACCAGTGTTTTCCCGGCCAATACGCCGGCGTGGTCCGTCAGTGCCCCGCGCAGTTTTTGCATCGGGACCGAGACAAGCAGCGTTTCGCTTTGTGTCGCCTGCGCAATGTCAGCCGTCACGGTGATGATGTCGGGCAAAGCCACGCCGGGCAGCCGCGCCGCGTTTTCACGCGTGCTGTGCACCACCCGCGCCTGTTCCGCGTCTCGCGCCCACAGCGTCACCGGTCCGTTTCCGGCCAGCGAAATTGCCAGCGCGGTCCCGAATGCGCCCGAGCCCAGTACTGAGACGCTCATGCTTTGGCCCCTTTCTTGCCACTGCCAAGCATTGCGGGGCTGGTCTGGTCCAAAGGCCAGCGGGGGCGGGCGGTCAAGTCCAGCCCGTCGCGCGCGCCGGTGCGGAATCGCTCGATCCCGGCATAGGCGATCATGGCCGCGTTGTCGGTGCAAAGGGCGAGGGGCGGCGCGATGAAACGCGCGCCTTTCTCACTGCAAACAGTCTCTAATGCTGAACGAATGGCCGAATTTGCCGCAACGCCTCCGGCCACGGCAATCACCGGCTCCGAGGGGTTTTCATTCAGATACAGATCTATCGCTCGGCGGGTTTTCTCGGCCAGTGTATCGACAACGGCCTGTTGGAACCCGGCGCACAGATCGGAGCGGTCCTGGCGGGTCAGCCCGCCTTTCTCGGCCACAACCTGATCGCGCATCCGCATCAGCGCCGTTTTCAACCCCGAAAAGGACAGATCACATCCGGGCCGGTCCAGCAAAGGCCGGGGAAAGCGGAACCGTTTGGGGTCGCCTGCGCGGGCCTCGGTCTCAACCGAAGGGCCGCCGGGTTGCGGCAGGCCCAGTAGACGAGCGGTTTTGTCGAATGCCTCACCGGGCGCGTCGTCGATGGTGCCGCCCAGACGGGTAAAGTGGTCCGGCCCGTGGGCGATCAGGTATTGGCAATGTCCGCCCGAAACCAGCAGCATCAGATACGGAAACGCGATCCCGTCAGTCAGGCGCGGGGTCAGCGCGTGGCCTGCCAAGTGGTTCACCCCGATCAAAGGCAACCCGGTCGCGGCACTGATCCCTTTGGCGCACATCACGCCGGACATGACGCCGCCGATCAAACCCGGTCCCGCAGTCACGGCGATGGCGTCCATGTCGGACAGAGCCAAACCGGCCTCTTCAAGCGCCTGCATGACGCAAATGTCCAGTTTCTCGGCATGAGCGCGGGCAGCAATCTCGGGGACAACGCCGCCAAAAGCACTGTGCAGGTCGTTTTGGCCATGAACGATCGAGGACAAAACCTCGGCCGTGTTTTCCCCATGGCGCACAACGGCGGCGGCTGTGTCGTCACAGCTGCTTTCCAACCCGAGGACAGTAAGTGTTTGCACCATTGGCCTGATCCGTTACATCTTGGTTGCCAAGCGGGGTATCACCCTGTGCGGATGCAAACAATCCCAAGGCCCAAGGCGCCGACCGTTGTATTTGTTGATGACCCGCCCGCGCGCGGCCTCTGAAAGGTTCGTCGCGCAACTTCCGACCCGCGTCAGGTCTCGGGTGCAGGTCATCTATTCGCCGATTCTGGAAATCAAACCCCTGCCGGTTCATGTGGATACGATTGATACGCGTGGGCTGATTTTCACCTCGGCCAATGCGGTGAACGCGGCGGCCTCGGCTGGGGTTGAGCGGTCTCTGCCTGCTTTCTGCGTGGGTCCTGCAACAACAGGTACGGCAAAAGGTGCTGGGTGGGACGCGCAAATGATGGGCCAGACCGCCGAGGAGTTAATCGCAGCCCTTTTGCAAACCCGACCGCTCAGTCCGCTACTGCACCTGCGAGGCGAGCACAGCCGGGGCAATATTGCCGAGCGGTTGACCGAATCCGGCCTGACCGTGCGCGAACAGCCCGTTTACCAGCAAAACCTGTTACCGCTGACACCCGAAGCGACTGCCGCCGCAAGCGGCAAATCCGCTGTTTTGGTTCCAATATTTTCACCCAGAACGGCGCGACATTTTGCCGACATCTGGCGCGGTTCTGCTCCGCTTTGGGTGGCTGCCATCAGCCAGGCCACGGCCGAACCCCTTTATTCTTTGCCCTATGCGCGATTGAAAGTCGCCAAAGAGCCGACGCCCCAGAAAATGCGTAAGGCCGTTAAAAAACTCGTGAAACATGCGTTGCGGGTTGAGGGCGACGTGGCCACCGACTAACTTAGCCGGGTCTGTTGTTCCAAGCATTTCGGATTCGATAAGGGGAATATTGCGGTGGCTGATAAGAAGAACTCCGATCAAAAACCGGTGGATGATCCCAAGACAGATGAGGCGGTTGAAGCTGTTTCCGCATCTGACGAATCCACTGTTGACGACGCCGAAGCGTTAGAAGAGGCCCTTTCCGAAGCCGAAGCCGAAGCCGAAGCCGAAGCCGAAGCCGAAGCCGAAGCCGAAGCCGAAGCCGAAGCCGAAGCCGAAGCCGAAGCCGAAGCCGAAGCCGAAGCCGAAGCCGAAGCCGAAGCCGAAGCCAATCTTGAACGTTTCAAGGAGAACCTGTCCGAACGTCAGTCGGAAAAGAAAGGTGGCTTTGTTCCGGCCTTGATCGGCGGTGCGATTGCAGCCGCAATCGGGTTCGCGGCGGGCAGCGCTGGTTTGTTTGACTCCGGCAGCTCGGACGCGTTGACCACGCTCGAGACAAAGCTGACCGATCAAGCCAACCAAATCGATGCGCTCTCGAAATCTCTGTCCGATGGCTCGGACTTGGAAAGCAAGATTGCTGCTTTGACAGAACAGTTGGCTCCGGTCACTTCGGATCTGGACGCCGTCCAATCCGGCCTTGATGGTTTGTCAGAACAGATCCAGCCTCTGGCTGATCGCTTGACCGCACTGGAAAGCGGCGCGCTGACTCAAGGAGCCACCCCCGAAACCACAGCCGCATTTGAAGCCGAGCTGAAAAAACTGCAGGACTCGCTGGCTGCCCAACGCGCCGAGGTTGAAAAGATGGTTGCGGAAGCTCAGGCTCTGGAAGCAAAAGCTTCGGATGAGGCTTTGGCCGCGACCAATGCAGCGATACTGTCTAAGCTCCACGGGCAGTTGGATGCTGGGCAACCCTATTCCGACCTTCTTTCCGAGCTGTCAGCTGGCGGGGTCGAAATCCCGAGTGCGCTGTCCGCGGCGGCCGACAATGGAGTCGCGACGGTTTCGGCCCTGCGTGAGGATTTTGCGCCAGCCGCCCGCGCTGCTCTTGCCGACGCCCGAGAGGCGGAGAAAGGCACAGGGATCGTCGCGTTCCTCCAGCGCCAGACGGGTGCGCGTTCGGTAACACCACAAGAGGGTGATGACCCGGATGCGATCTTGTCTCGTGCGCAAGCGGCGCTGTCCACCGGCGATGTAGCCGGGGCTTTGAACGAACTGAAATCTCTGCCCGAGGCGGCCCGTGCTGCGCTGGCTGAATGGGAACAAGCGGCGCAGACACGGGTATCTGCCTTGGATGCCGCAGATGCGCTTGCTTCTGGCGCGAACTCGAACTGAAGGACCTGCCATGCTGTGGTCACTGATAAAAATCCTTGTATTTGTTGCCATTGTTGGCCTTCTGGCTATTGGTGCCGGGTTCCTGATGGAAACCAGCGGCGGTATTCAGATCACGGCGGGTGGCACGGAATACACTCTGGGGCCTTTGCAATCGGTTATTGCGCTGGGCGTGTTGGTCTTTGCGATCTGGGTGTTCTTCAAACTGCTGACCCTGCTGATCGCCACGCTGAAATTCCTAAATGGCGATGAAACCGCTCTGTCGCGCTATTTCGACCGCAGCCGTGAACAGCGCGGCTATCAGGCGCTGGCTGATGGGCTAATGGCACTGGCTTCGGGCGAGGGGCGCATTGCCATGTCCAAGGCCACCAAGGCCGAAAAACTGCTGAACAAGCCGGAATTGACCAACCTGCTGGTGGCGCAGGCGGCCGAGATGAATGGTGACACCAAGAAAGCCTCGGACACCTATAAGAAACTGGTGACGAACAACGCCACCCGGTTTGTGGGCGTGCGTGGTATCTTGAAGCAGAAACTGGCCGAGGGTGATGACGATACCGCCAGGAAGCTGGCCGAAAAGGCGCTGGCGATCAAACCGCGCCACGCCGAAACACAAGACATTCTGTTGGGGTTGCAAACCAAGTCGCAGGATTGGACCGGCGCGCGTTCGACACTGACAGCCAAGCTGAAGGCCGGTCACCTACCGCGTGACGTGTTCAAGCGCCGCGATGCGGTGCTGGCCCTGTCCGAGGCCAAGGGCATTCTGGACGAAAGCGCGACAGTCGAACAGCAAGAACACGCGATCGAGGCCAACCGCCTATCGCCTGATCTGGTTCCTGCCGCTGCGATGGCCGCGCGAGCCTATATCGAAAAGGGTAAGCCGCGCGCTGCGACCAAGATCCTGAAAAAAGCGTGGGAAGTACAGCCGCATCCCGATCTGGCCCATGCCTTTGCCGAAATCGCGCCGGATGAAACGCCGGATGCGCGGATCAAGCGGTTCACCGCCCTGACCCGCATCCACCCGGAAAACCCTGAAACGCGCCTGATCCTGGCCGAGTTGAACATCGTGGCCGAGGATTTCCCCGAAGCTCGCCGTGCGCTGGGCGATGTGGTGGAAAAACAGGCCGATGCCCGCGCCTATACGCTGATGGCAGCGATTGAACGTGGCGAGGGGTCATCGGATGCAGTGGTGCAGGGATGGCTGGCCAAAGCGCTGAACGCGCCGCGCGGGCCGCAATGGGTTTGCGACAACTGCCATGATATCCAGCCCGAATGGGCTCCGGTCTGCCAGAACTGCGGCAGCTTTGACACGCTAAGCTGGCAAACCCCGCAAACGCCCGAGATCGCCTCGGCGACCGGTGTTCACATGCTGCCCCTGATCGTAGGTGCGCTTGAGGAAAAGGCCGAGCCGGAGGTTGAAGAGCCGGAAGAAGAAATTGCGTCTGACGTTATCGAAATGAAGGCCGACCCGGTGCGCCCCGATGTCGAGCCTGCGGTCGAAGAAAAGGTCTGAGGACGCCGTTCACCTGTCGCTGGGCAAGTACGTCCAGCGATATTTTGGCGGGGTAGGGCCTTTGTTTCGGCCACCTTGCTGAGATTGTTCCCACGCATGTGCAAGAATGCCGACAGACCGGGACAGGCAAAACAGGCCACGCGCCAATGGCGCGTCAAAACCAAGCTCGGCATAGATCACCGCTGTGGCTCCGTCGATATTCATCGGAACGGGTTTGCCTTTGCGCTGCGCCAATTCGCCTTCGATGTCGATCGCGACAGATTTGTAGCGCCCATCACAGGCACCTGCCTCAATCGCTTCCTCCACTAGGCTCATTAAACGCGGTGCGCGTGGATCCGTTGGGGTGTGAAAGCGGTGGCCGAACCCGGGCAGAATTTTCCCTTGCGCGGCAATCCAGTCATCCACCGCCGGGCCAACGGCGGATGGGTGAGCGTTGACGAACTGATACAGGGTCACCGCTTGCTCGCCAGCACCGCCGTGGATGTCCCCCAGCATGTTCACCGCGCTTGCTATGGCATTGTTGAGCGGCAGTCCGCACGTCACTGCCATGCGTGCTGTAGCGATAGAAGGGGCTTGTGGCCCGTGATCCACGGCAGCAACCAGGGCGGTCTCGAACAATTTCAACTGTGCGGCGGATGGCCTGTCTCCGCGCACCATGAACCAGATCATTTCCGCAAAACCAAGGTTGCCGATCAGGTCCCGAATAGGTGTGCCCCGCAGGTCTATTCGTCCGGGTTCCATGTCGATGATGGATGTTGACCACCAGTCAGCGACATCGCTCATATGATCCCCTCCTTCGTCAACGCTTTTATTTCGTCACGGCTCAGACCAAGCTCAGACCAGATCACAGAATTATCTGCCCCCAAGTCCGGTGGGGCGGTCCGGGGCATTCTGCGTTGACCATCCATCACAACAGGGCTGCCGGTTAGTTTCAACTCCTCGCTGTGGGACGGCAAAGATCCAATCAATCCGCGGCCTGTAAGCTGTTCGTCGGCCAGCGCTTCGGGCACGGTCATCACCTGCCCGGTCGGAACGCCAATCGCGTTCAACTCGCGAACCCATTCCCGCGAGGGTCGGGATTGCAGCGTGGCTTCAAGATCGTCCCTTAGGGTATGGCGATTCCTCTTGCGATCTTCACGCGAGGCATAGTCAGGGTTGCCCAGCAAATCTTCCCGTCCAAGGTGTCGAGCAAGCGCCTGCCATTGTTCGTCACGATTGGCCGCGATGTTGATCGGGTTATCCGCAGTGGCAAAGGTTCCTGACGGGGCGGATGTGGTGTTTTCGTTGCCATGCGCTGCCGGTGTGACATCCCCGATCAGGTAGTTCGACACCACCCAGCCCATGGTGGAGATCACCGCCTCGGACATTGCGATATCCAGAAACGTGCCGCGTGGTCTGGCGTTCAGGGCCGCACTGATCGCAAAAGCGGCCGTTAGCCCCCCGACGGTATCGGCCAGCGGATAACCGACGCGATAGGGCGCTGTATCGGCTGCTCCGGTGATCGACATGACACCGCTGATACCCTGAACGATTTGGTCGTAGGCCGGGTCTTTTTTGCGAGGACCGTCCTGCCCAAAACCGCTGATTGCGCAATAGACCAGGTTGGCATTTTCCGCGCGCAGAACGTCATAGCCAAGGCCAAGCCGGTCCATTACGCCGGGCCGGAAATTTTCGACCAGCACGTCGGCGGTTTGAACCAGCTTCTTCAGCAAGTCTTTGCCCTTTGCTGGCTTCATATCCAGCGTGACGGATTTCTTATCCGCGTTCTGGGCGAGAAAACTGATGCCCATCCCGGTCTTGTTGCGGTCTGGGTCAGCGCCCAACACCCGAGCAAGGTCGCCGCCCTCTGGCCGTTCGACCTTGATCACTTCGGCCCCCATCAGGGCAAGCTGATAGCAGCAATACGGGCCCGCCAGAACATTCGTCAGGTCAAGAACCCGTATTCCTGCCAGAGGCTCAGTCGCCATCGGCGATACCGGCAGCCCGTGCCCGTGCGCGACGCGCGCGATAGCTGGGCAGCAGCACCAGCAGCGCGGCGATAACCAGCAGCCCCAGCGTCATGGGGCGTTCCCAGATAAACCCGATTCCGTCATAGAGCTGCATGGACCTTGCAAAGTTGTCTTCCATCATTCCGCCAAGGATGAACCCGATCAGAAGCGGGGCCAGCGGATAATCGGCAAATTTCAAGGCCGTGGCGCAGACGCCGAACCCAACAAGGATCAACAGCTCCGTTGCATTGTTCTGCCCAATATAAGCGCCCATCAACGTAAAGAACAAAATGAACGGTATCAGATAGTTGCGCGGAACGGATAGTACCTTTGCGATGTAGGGGATCAGCGGCAGGTTCAGGATCAACAGGACAAGGTTTCCGATAAACATGGACATGATCACAGCCCAGAAGATCTGAGGCTCATCCAGCATCAGTCGCGGACCGGGTGTCACGTTCAGAGCGATGAGCGCGCCCAGCAGGATTGCCGTGGTGCCGGAACCTGGAATGCCCAAAGTCAGCAGTGGAACGAATGATCCTGTGCAGGCCGCGTTGTTCGCTGTTTCCGGGGCTGCCAGACCCTTGATCGAGCCTTTGCCAAATTCTTCCTGTTCCTCTTTCGGAGCGATGTTGCGTTCAACGGCGTAGCCGAGGAAACTGGCGATCGTCGCACCGGCGCCGGGAAGAACGCCGATAAAGAAACCTTGTACGGATTGCCGTCCCACAACGGGCGCAATTGCCTTGGCTTCTTCCTTGGTGATGCGCAGGTCCTTGATCTCGCCATCATCACCTTTCAGATCTTTTGGCTTCAGGACCAGAAACAGCGCTTCGGGCAGGGCAAACATGGCCATGGCAAGCGTGATGAAGCCAAAGCCCGATTGCAGGTCCATGATTCCCATGGTGAACCGAGGCAGGTTAAACAACGCGCCTTCGCCGACAGTTGCCATGATCAGCCCAAGGACTGTCATGATGACGGCCTTGGCGACTTGCCCGCTTCCAGCAAAGGCTGCGATGGCTGAAAGACCGACAACCATAAGCGCGAAATACTCGGCCGAATGGAACAACAGCGCGACTGATGACAGGGCAGGGGCAAACACCATTAGAAGCACAGCACCCAGCGTGCCGCCGGCAAAACTGGCGATCGCAGCGATTGTCAGCGCCTTGCCTGCTTTGCCTTGTCGTGCCATCGGATAGCCATCGAAACTTGAAGCTACCGTGCCTGCGACACCCGGCGCGTTCAGCAAAATCGAGGATGTCGATCCTCCGAAGATCGCTCCGTAATACACCCCAGCCAAAAGGATCAGTGCGGCGGATGGGTCGCCCATCGAGATCGCAACCGGGATCATGATGGCGATGATCGACATCGGTCCAAGACCGGGCAACATCCCGATGAATGTGCCGATCAGACACCCAGCGATGACCATCAGTAGGTTTTGGATTGAGAATGCCGTTTGCAGGCCGATCAGAAGTCCTTCAAGCATGTCAGCCTCCGAAAATGCCCGGCAGCGGGCGCATGTAAATGCCAAGAACTTCCTGAACCAGATACCAGACGGCCCCCGTGGCGATGAAGGCAACAGGCAGCATGATGTGCCACTTGCGCTCACCCAGAATGAAAGAGCCAAGGATCAGGAATGCCGACGTCGAAATCAGGAAACCGACAGGACGCAGGCACAAAGCGTAGATCACCATCAAAGCCAGCAGCATCAGCGCCTGATCCAGATGGTATTCACCCAACCGGCGATAATCGATGTCGGCTTCCTTGATCTCGGACTTTTCAAAGCCCAGCAGGATGATCGTTGTGGTGATGATCCCCAGAATGGACAGCACTTTGGGGAAGGTGCTTGGCCAGATGGGATTTCTTTGCATGAAGGGGGGAAGGCTACCGTCCATCGTGAACCAGGCGGCGTAGCCATATGTTAAACATACACCCAGCAGAACGAGCGCGATCCAGCGATCCAACGCCATGATGCCCCCTCCTTTTTTGTTGTCTTTGGGGAAGGCAGAGCGGCGGTCCGCTCTGCCGATTTTCAGTTAGAGAAAGCCCAGCTTCTTCATCAGATCACCGATCTGTTGTTCCTGCTGCTCAAGGAACGTCTGGAAGTCAGCGCCCGAGTTGTGGATGTTGACCCAACCGTTGCGCGCCCGAACTTCTTCCCATTCAGGAGTGTCGTACATCTTGGCGATTGCATCTTGATATGCCGCCAGCTTGTCTTCCGGCAGGCCAGGTGCTGCGAAGAATCCGCGCCAGTTGACGAAGGTGGTATCGATACCCTGTTCCTTCATGGTCATCGCATCAGGAGCAGCGTCAACGCGTTCTTCCGATGTGACACCGATGATTTTGACTTCGCCCGCGTTCGACAGGTCAACAGCTTCCGAGAAACCGGTCGACAGTGCCGCGATTTCACCGGATAGAAGCGCCGCCATGGCTTTGCCGCCTGCGTCATACGGAATGTACTTCACGCCCAGAGCGTCTTTACCAGCGGCTTCCATGACCATGGCTGCAACCAAGTGATCCATGCCGCCCGGTACCGAGCCACCACCAATTGCTGTGGCCGAAGGATCAGCGTCAAAAGCTGCCAACAGATCGTCCATCGAGTTGATCGGGCTGTCTTTGCCTACGACGATCGCCGCATAGTCACCGATGGTGCCTGAAACCAGAGTCAGGTCGCGGAAGTTATGCGGGAAAACACCGGTCAGCGAACGGATCACGATGGGGGTTGAGTTCACCATCAATGTGCCGTGATTGCTGTCAGCGTTTTCAATCAGAAAGCCGATGGCCTTACCGCCGCCGCCACCGGACATGTTTTCATAGGATGCAGTGCCAACAAGACCCGCATTCGTAAGGGCTTCACCCGTGCCGCGGGCAGTTCCGTCCCAACCGCCACCGGCACCACCGGGGATCAGAAAGTGGATGCTGTCCACGACTTGATCTCCGGCCAATGTCGGGCCGGTCAGGCCGATTGCGGCCACAGCTGCGATTAGGGCGCGACGGCCCAGTTTAATCGTTGTCATGATTTCCTCCCGTTTGACAACCGGCCGCATGGCGGCTCAGATTGGATGGAACAAAAACACACCAACCTGACATCAACCTGTCACGCGGCAAAATACTGAAAAAGCCTGATGAAATTTCTACTTGTCGAAGACAATTTGGACCTCGCGAACGCGGTCAGTTCGCGCATGCGTCTGGACGGTCATGTCATTGATCACGCAGCGAATTTGGAGGACGCAACCGCCTTTGTCGAAACCGAGGAATATGACCTGATTCTGTTGGATATCATGCTCCCAGATGGGGATGGCCGAGACTTTCTGAAACGGCATCGGGCAAGTCGACTGGACACTCCCGTGATTGTATTGACCGCGCGCAGTCAGGTTTCTGATCGAATCGGTTCTTTGGATCTTGGGGCCGACGATTACGTCACAAAGCCATTTGATCACGCTGAACTCGAGGCTCGATGCCGTGCCGTTTTGCGTCGCAAGTCAGGCATCACAAAAACGACGATCGAGATGGGCGGCATTGTCTTCGATCCGGTCGCGGGGCATTTGACCGTCGCCGGGGACATCGTTTCTTTGCGGAATCGTGAATTGCGTATGATGGAGCTGTTCATCAACGCACCCGGTCATGTGTTCTCGAAACAGAAGCTGGCAGATCGGCTGTTTTCCTACGATGACAACATTTCAGACAACGCCATCGAGGTCTATGTGGGCCGATTGCGCAGGCATCTTGAAAAATCGGACCTCAAAATAACTACCCTGCGCGGTCTGGGGTATAGGCTGGATCATGACAACTAACCCGACCGTTTCAGGGTCATTGCGAAACAGGCTGGTGCTCGCGTTGATTGGCGGTGCGGCTGTTCTTGCAATTCTTCTGTTCTTCACAGTTCGCAACTATGCGGCGCAGGTGGCACAACAAGGTCAGGACAACATACTTGAAGCTTCAGTCACATCGATACTGGATGCTGCGGCGCTCAGAGATGGTGCACTCGAGGTAGATATCCCGTACGCAGCATTTTCAATGCTGAGTACACCTTCAGATGACCGAGTGTTCTATGCGATCTTTCAGGACGGTGAGTTCCTATCAGGCTACGAAGACCTTCGGTTTGCTGGTGGGCTCGGAGAAAGCGATTGGTCGTTCAAAACCGGCGAAGTTCGCGAAGAACTTATCCGACAGGTCAGCGCCAGCCGGACTCTTGTTGGACTTGACCGACAAACCGAGGTCGAAGTCGTACTGGGTCAAACTCAGGATGCACTTTCCGAAACTCTTGATCAGATTTCGCGCAATGCTGCTTTTCTTGGGTTGGGGTTCTTTCTACTCACCGCAGCTTTATCTTTCTGGATCACGTCGACAACCATTGGTCAGCTCAACAAGTTGACGACTTCGGTAACCCGAAGGGGGCCGCAGGATCTGAGTCCTTTCAAAAAACCAGTTCCACGAGAAATGGCGCCGCTTGTCATGTCCTTGAATTCCTTGATGGGCCGGTTGGATCAGTCGCTTAGCCAATCCGAGGACTTTATCGCCGAAGCAGCCCATCGCGTCAGGACACCTTTGGCGACTGTCAGATCATATGCCGAAGCCACGCTCCACCGTGTGGAAAGAAAAGAAAACCGCGAGGCGCTGCGTGCTATGGTTCGCGCGATTGACGAAAGCTCGCGCGCAGCAGGTCAACTTTTGGATCACGCCATGATTACGTCTCGCGCGGACCGGCTAGAGCGCGAGAATGTTGACCTTGTCGAGTTGATCCAAGAACTGGTTCAGCGTTTGACGCCCATCGCTGAAATGAAGGAACTGTCGCTCTGTCTGACGGGCGATAAATCGGTTCCGTATTCTGGAGATCCTATTCTTATTCAAAACGCTGTCAGAAACATGATCGACAATGCGTTGAAATATGCCCCCGCAGACAGCATCGTAGATATAGAGGTCACAGCGAAACCCGAGGTTAAGGTCAGCGACACCGGGCCCGGCTTTCTTCCCAGCGAAGTTGACAGACTGACCCGGCGATTTGAGCGTGGGGAAAACGCTGTAGGAACCATTGGCTCTGGACTGGGACTAACCATTGCAAAGGATGTGGCAACTGCACATGGGGGAATGCTGGTTCTATCGAACCGGCCCAAGGGGGGCGCATGCGTTACATTATCGCTTTGATGCTGGCTTTTCTGCCCGGCGCTGGATGGGCAGAAGACTGGGAAGATCAGTTGATTTTCAACGAAGGTGCAGAGGGTCCCAGGCTGCGGGTAATCTCTAGCACGGACACAGTTCTATTTGCGCCACTGATTGAGGAGTTTGTGGCGAAGAACCCCTTAATTAGTGTCGAATATCTGGTCTCGGGCACGGCCGATATCAACATGCGGGTCCGAGCCGCTGCTGATGCATTTGACGTGGTTGTGTCCAGTGCGATGGATCTGCAACTCAAACTGGCCAATGATGGGTATGCCCTACCAATCGACGACATCGATACACCGCACTGGGCACAATGGCACAATAGCCTTTTCTCGTTCACCACTGAGCCGGCGGCCATTGTGATCAACAGGGCGGCATTTGAAGGCCAGCAAGTTCCCGTAACGCGCCAAATGTTGATCGAAGCTTTACGGAAACGTCCGGAAGAATTCCGTGGCAAGGTAGGCACTTATGATGTTCGCCAGTCCGGTTTGGGTTACCTCTTTGCAACGCAGGATGCGCGAGCTTCGGAAACCTATTGGCGCTTGATGGAAGTTATGGGCGGGCTTGATGTGCGGCTGTATTGTTGCTCGGGCGAAATGATCAATGATCTGGCCGATGGCACGATTCTGGTCGCATATAACGTGTTGGGCAGCTACGCCGCTGTCCGAGCCGAAGGTAAAGATGCGCTTGAAGTTATTTTTCCGACTGATTTTCAAACGATTATGATGCGTACTGCTTTGGTTTCAAATGCAACTCAGGAACCAGACGCAGCAGAAGCTTTCATCCGCCATCTCGTTGCCGAAAAATCTGCCGTGCAGGAAACGCAGTCCTCCCTCCCGCCGCTGACGTCTCCGGGAGGGGTGACTGACAGAGAAACGATTGGATTGAACCCGGCTTTGCTGACTTTTTTGGATGACCTTAAGCGTAAAAAGTTTCTTTCCGCATGGGAAAATGCGGTGATTCAATAGGCAGCGGAGACCATCAAGTAGATCTGAGCGCGAACTTGTAACGTGCTGAATTTCTTAGTCGCAAACGAAAAAAGGTTACGGCCGAGGCGAGCACCGTATTCGTGTTCGAGAGCCAATTGTCCCAATCAAATCCGTTTGCTAACGTCATCCACGCGTCGGGGAGGGCGCCTAAACCAAAAATGCTGGACTATTCGCATAACGCTTGGCTTGTGGCAGCCTCGTTAGCTGTGGCGCTGATGGCAGGCTTTACCGGCCTTTATCTTACGCATGGTGCATCGAAGCTGGACGACCAGCGCCGTAAGATCATCGTGGCGCTGGCTGCGGTGGTTCTGGGCGGCGGCATCTGGTCGATGCATTTCGTCGCCATGCTGGGCCTGCAACTTCCGATCCTGTTCTACTATGACGCGCTGATCACTCTGATTTCGGCCCTTGTGGCGATCCTGATGGTAGGTCTGGCGCTGCTGTTGCTGCATTTCCGACCACGTTCGGTGCAGACCATAGTGGGGGCGGGCGTGATCGTGGGTCTTGGTATCGTTGTGATGCACTATATCGGTATGGCCGGGATGGAACTGTGCCGCCCGGTCTACAACGTGTGGGACGTAGTGTTGTCAACGCTGGCCTCGGTCGTGCTGTCGGTTGTGGCGATCTGGGTGGCCTACGACAACCGCACGCAGCGTAACATCTTGCTGGGAACGGCCTGTTTCGGATTGGCGGTGTTTACCATGCATTTCGTAGCCACCGGTCTGACCGATTTCACCGTCAGCGACAGCACCGGCGGGGCCGGTCCGGCACTGAACAATCAGGTGCTGGCGATGGGTGTCACCGTGGCTGTGTTCCTGATCTGTGGAGCGTTCCTGTTGACTGGCGTTAGCTTCCTTGAACCTGCCGCAGTTGCGGCGCCTGCTTCGCCCAGCCCCGAACCCGCAACCTTGCGGGCAGGGATTCCCTTTGAGCGCGAAGGCCAGACCTTTTTCGCCGCCCCGTCCGAGATCGCCGCCATCCGGGCCGAGGGGCATTATACCGTGCTCTATATTGGGGCCGAGAAACTGTTCTGTCCCTGGTCCATCACCGAGGCTGAAACCCGCCTGACCCCCGATGGCTTTTTGCGTGCCCATCGCAGCTATCTGGTGAACCCCAAACATGTCTCCAGTTTTGAGCGTCACAAGGACAATGGCACCTGTTATTTCGACGGTGTGGATGCGTTGACCAAGGTGCCTGTCAGCCGGTCACGCCTGTCTGACATTCGCGAAGCGCTGGGCCTTTGATCGCAACTCGTGCAGCCTATTCGCATTTCGTGAAACAAGCTGCGCGCCCCGTTCCCGTTGACTGGAACGGCTGACACGGGCGTTCTTTCCTGACCCTAGGTCCCCCAAGGCATATTGCTCGGACCCAGGGAGGAAAAACATGATACCAGCCGGTTTTGAGTATCACCGGCCAGGCGATATCGCCTCGGCCATCGGCATTTTACAGGAACACGGAGACGAGGCGCGCGTGATCGCGGGCGGGCACAGCCTGATTCCGATGATGAAGCTGCGCATGGCCGAGATGGGCCATCTGGTCGATTTGCAGGCCATCGACGAACTAAAGGGCATCGAGGTCGGCTCCGACACCGTGACCTTGGGCGCGATGGTCACGCAGCACGAATTGATCACGCATGACGGTCTGGCCGCTGCCATTCCACTGATCCGCGAGGCGGCGTTGCAGATCGCTGATCCGCAGGTGCGCTATGTGGGTACTGTCGGCGGTAACGTCGCCAATGGCGATCCGGGCAATGACATGCCGGGGTTGATGCAGTGCCTGAACGCCACGTTTGATCTGTCCGGCCCCGATGGCAATCGCAGCGTCGCCGCGCGTGAGTTTTACGAGGCCGCGTATTTCACCGCGCGTGAGGATGAGGAAATCCTGACCCGTATCTCGATCCCGGTGCCCAGCGCGGGAGTCGGTCAGGCCTATGAAAAGCAAAAGCGCAAGATCGGCGACTATGCCACGGCTGCGGCGGCTGTGATGGTGGGCAACGGAACGGCCTCGGTCGCGATGACCAACCTGGCCGACACGCCGATCTGGTCCGAAGGTGCCAGTGCGGCGCTGGCCGATGGCGATGTGAATGGCTGCGTCGCGGCGATGCTGGATGCGATTGATCCGGTTGCCGACAATCGCGGCCCCGTCGAGTTCAAGAAACATGTGGCAGGCGTCATGCTGCGCCGCGCCATCGACCGCGCCCAAAGCCGCGCGGGTTGAGGGGAGGAGAACCCATGTCAAAAATGCACGTCAAACTCACCGTGAACGGGCGCGAGGTCGAAGGTCTGGCCGAGCCGCGCACGTTGCTGATCCACTTCCTGCGGGAAGATCTGAAAATCACTGGACCCCATATCGGATGCGAAACCAGCCATTGCGGCGCTTGCACCGTTGATATCGATGGCAAGTCCGTCAAATCCTGCACCACCTTCGTGGCGCAGGTGAACGGTGCCGACATCACAACGGTCGAAGGGCTTACCAACGACGATGGCAGCCTTGGCGTACTGCAGGAAATGTTCCGCGAACATCATGGCCTGCAATGCGGTTTCTGCACGCCGGGCATGATCACCCGCGCGCATCGCCTGCTGCAGGAGAACCCGAACCCAACCGAAGAAGAAATCCGTTTCGGTATGGCTGGGAACCTGTGCCGCTGCACCGGCTACCAGAACATCGTCAAGGCGATCTCGGCTTCGGCTGACATGCTGAACGCTCAGAAGGAGGCCGCGGAATGAACGATCAAACTTTGACCCCCGAAGAACGCGCCGCCAACCTCAAAGGGATGGGCAGCTCGCGCAAACGCGTCGAGGATGTGCGCTTTACCCAAGGCAAGGGCAATTATGTCGATGACATCAAGCTGGACGGGATGCTGTTCGGCGACTTTGTGCGCTCCCCCTACGCACATGCCCGCGTTGTCAGCGTCAACAAAGAGGCCGCGCTGGCGCTGCCCGGCGTGATCGCTGTTCTGACTGCTGAAGACTTGTCGCCGCTGGGCCTGCATTGGATGCCGACACTGGCGGGTGACAAGCAGATGGTGCTGGCCGATGGCAAAGTGCTGTTCCAAGGTCAGGAAGTCGCTTTCGTTGTGGCCGAGGATCGCTATATCGCGGCGGATGCTGCGGAACTGGTCGAGGTTGAATACGAAGAACTGCCCGTTCTGACCGACCCGTTCGAGGCGCTGAAATCCGATGTGGTCCTGCGTGAAGACCTTGAGGGTCAGACCGAAGGTGCGCACGGGCCGCGCAAGCATCACAACCACATCTTCACCTGGGAACAGGGCGACAAAGACGCGACCGAGGCTATTCTGGCCGAGGCCGATGTGGTGGCTGAAGAGATGGTCTATTACCACCGCACCCATCCTTGCCCGCTGGAGACCTGCGGGTCGGTCGCGAGCATGGACAAGGTGACCGGCAAGCTGACGCTCTACGGTACGTTTCAGGCCCCGCACGCGATCCGCACGGTTGTGTCGCTGATCTCGGGCATTGCCGAGCACAATATCCGCGTCATCAGCCCCGACATCGGTGGTGGCTTTGGCAACAAGGTCGGGGCCTATGCGGGCTATGTCTGTTCGGTCGTGGCGTCCATCGTGACCGGCAAGCCAGTGAAATGGGTCGAGGACCGGATGGAGAACCTGATGTCCACCGCCTTTGCCCGCGACTACTGGATGCAGGGCAAGATCGCGGCTACCAAGGACGGCAAGATCACTGGGCTCTGGTGTCACACCACGGCGGACCACGGTGGCTTTGACGCCTGTGCGGACCCGACAAAGTTTCCTGCCGGGTTCATGAATATCTGCACCGGGTCCTATGACATCCCGACCGCCTATCTGGCCGTGGATGGTGTCTATACCAACAAGGCTCCGGGCGGGGTGGCCTATCGCTGTTCTTTCCGTGTGACCGAGGCCGCCTATTTCATAGAGCGCATGATCGAGGTTCTGGCCATCAAGCTGAACATGGACGCGGCCGAACTGCGCCGGATCAACTTCATCAAGGCCGATCAGTTCCCCTATCAGTCCGCGCTGGGCTGGGAGTATGACTCGGGCGACTATCACACCGCCTGGGACAAGGCGCTGAAGGCTGTGGATTATGACGGCTTGCGGGCGGAACAGGCACAGCGGGTCGAGGATTTCAAGGCTGGTAAAACCCGCAAATTGCTGGGCATTGGTCTGACGCATTTCACTGAAATCGTCGGGGCCGGGCCAGTCAAGAACTGCGATATCCTTGGGCTGGGTATGTTTGACTCGTGCGAAATCCGCATCCACCCGACCGGGTCGGCTATCGCACGGCTGGGGACGATCTCTCAGGGTCAAGGTCATGCCACGACCTTTGCGCAGATCATTGCCAGTGAGATCGGGTTGCCTGCCGATGACATCACGTTGGAGGAAGGCGACACCGACACCGCGCCCTATGGTCTGGGGACTTACGGGTCTCGGTCCACGCCTGTGGCCGGTGCGGCAACGGCAATGGCCGCGCGTAAGATCCGCGCCAAGGCGCAGATGATTGCGGCCTATCTGCTGGAGGTCCATGATGACGATGTCGAATGGGATGTGGATCGGTTCGCCGTCAAGGGCGCGCCTGAGCGGTTCAAGACGATGAAGGAAATCGCCTTTGCTGCCTATAATCAGGCGATCCCTGGCTTGGAGCCCGGTCTTGAGGCGGTCAGCTACTACGACCCGCCGAACATGACCTATCCGTTCGGAGCCTATATCTGTGTCATGGAGATCGACGTGGATACTGGCGAATGGGATGTTCGCAAGTTCTATGCGCTGGACGATTGCGGCACGCGGATCAACCCGATGATCATCGACGGGCAGGTTCATGGCGGCGTGACCGAGGCGCTGGCCATCGCGATGGGGCAGGAGATTGCCTATGATGAGATGGGCAATGTGAAGACCGGCACGCTGATGGACTTCTTCCTGCCGACTGCGTGGGAGACGCCGAACTATATCACCGACTATACGGTGACACCGTCCCCGCATCATCCGATTGGTGCGAAGGGTGTGGGTGAGAGCCCGAATGTTGGGGGCGTTCCCTGTTTCTCGAACGCGGTGCATGATGCATTCCGGCCCTTTGGGTTGGTGCAGAGCCATATGCCGCATGACCACTGGCGCATCTGGAAGATTGCCAATGGGCTGGGGATGCATGGGTGATTGGGTTCGGATCGGCTTGCCCGATCCGACTAAACGGAGGGGGCCAGCCCCCTCCGAACCTCCCCCGAGGTATTTTTTGCCAGATGAAGAATGGATCCCGGTTTTGACTTTGAGTGATGTGCAGAACGGATTGGCCGCGCAAGGCTATGTTGCTGATGATCGGTTGGCGATGGCACTGCATCTGGCGCAGGCTTTGGGGCGGCCATTGTTGTTGGAAGGCCCGGCCGGGGTGGGTAAGACCGAGGTCGCCAAAGCGGTGGCGGCTTGGCGGGATGCCAGATTGATCCGGTTGCAGTGCTATGAAGGGCTGGATGCCAGCCACGCGATTTATGAGTGGAACTATCAGCGGCAACTGCTGGCGATCCGGGCGTCGGAGGCGCAGGGAGGGGTTGGCGAGGCGCAGTTGTTTTCCGATGCGTATTTGCTGAAACGCCCTTTATTAGAGGCTATTTCGCAGGACGAGCCTCCGGTTTTGTTGATTGATGAGATTGATCGGGCGGATGAGGAATTCGAAGCTTATTTGCTGGAAATCCTGTCCGACTTTCAGATCACCATCCCCGAGCTTGGGACGGTCGAGGCGACGACTCGGCCCATTGTGATCCTGACCGCCAATGGGACGCGTGATTTGTCGGATGCTTTGCGTCGGCGGTGTCTTTACAGTTTCCTTGATTACCCCTCGAAAGAGGTTGAAATGGCGATCCTTCGGGCGCGGATGCCCGAGGTTGAAGGCGTGCTGGCGCGGCAGATCATTGGGGTCGTACAGGCGTTGCGCCAAGAGGAATTGGAAAAGACGCCGGGCATTGCAGAGATGTTGGATTGGGCTGCAGCCCTGTCAGGTTTGGGCGTCAACGACATGGCGCAATCGCGCGACGCTGTGCAGGCAACGCTTGTATGTTTGTTGAAGACGGCTGCGGACTATGACGCGGCTCCGCCCGAGGTGATGGACCGGCTGATCGGCAAGGTGGCGTGATGCAGGTCACGCGGTTTCCTTCTCGGGCTGATGGGTTGGCAGATCGGATGTCTGGGTTCATCGCGCATTTGCGGTCGAACGGGCTGCGGGTTGGTCCGGGTGAGACCGCGGATGCGTTGTCTGCATTGTCTCAGATCACAGCGACGGATGCGGATCAGGCCCGTCGGGCGCTATGTGTGTTGCTGGCGAGTGACGCCGAGGATTGGCGACGTTTTGATGATCTGTTCGATGCCTATTGGTTCAACGTTGGAAAGCAGCGCGAAGGGGTCGCGCAAACGAACCACGTGAGGGTGCAATCTGCCAAACCCATGATTTGGCAGGATGCCGCACATTCCGACGAACAGGGTGCCGAAAGCGCAGAGCAAGAGGGTTCTGCCGATCAGGGCGAAGGCGAGGCCGAGGGGACTGATGGCAAGTTGATTGCGACACGCACAGTCAACCTGTCACGCAGGGACCTGCGCGAGTTGATGGATGACGAGGCTCTAAGGCAGGCGGAAAAGGCGGCTTTGATGTTGGCACGTGCCATTCGGGATCGACGCTCGCGTCGGCGGAAACGGGCATTGCGGGGGCCTGCACTGGACATGCGACGAATCCAGCGCGCAAGTCTGGCGCGCGGGGGTGAGCCGATGGATCTGTACCGACGGGCGAAACCGCCGCGTCCTATGCGGATCGTGGCGCTGTGCGATGTCAGCGGCTCGATGACTGTGTATTCGCGGGTGTTTCTGGCCTTTCTCAAAGGTCTGATCGGTAGCGGGACCGAAGCGGATGCTTATCTGTTTCACACGCGCCTGATGCGGGTGACGGACGCCCTCCGCGATCACGACTCGATCCGTGCGGCTGGGCGGTTGTCCTTGATGGCCGAAGGGTTCGGTGGCGGCACCGACATTTCGGGCAGCCTAGAGAGCTTTCTGAACGGCTATGGCGCGCGCGCTTTGAACGGGCGGACCATCGTGCTGATCCTGTCCGACGGCTATTGCAGTTCCGACCCGCAAGCGCTGGGCGCAGTTCTGGCGCGCATCCGGCGCAAGTCACGGCGCATCGTCTGGTTGAACCCGTTGAAGGGATGGAAAGACTACCAACCCATCGCAGCGGCGATGCAGGCGGCCGAACCCCATTTGGACGCGCACTTGCCTGCCAACACACTCGAGGCGCTGGCAGCGCTTGAGCCGCAGTTTCGCAAGTTGTGAAAGGAGTCTGATATGGCAAATTTCGACATATTTGACACGATCGAAACCCTGCGCCAAACCGGTGAGCCGTTCTGCGTCGCCACGGTTCTGCGCACAGCGGATGCGACCTCGGCCAAGGCCGGGGGAAAGGCGGCGATTGCGCGCGACGGGCGGATATTGGGTCATCTGGGCGGTGCCTGTGTGCAGCGCGCGGTGCGCAGTTCAGCGACACAAGCGCTGGCCAGCGGTGCGCCGCAGATGATCCGCGTGAAACCCTCGGACAAGGTGGTCGACATGACGGACCCGGATGGCGTGCAAACCTTTAAAAGCGGCTGTCCCTCGGGCGGGACGGTGGATTTGCTGGTTGAACCGTATCAGCACGCGCCAAGATTGGTGATCTTTGGCACCTCGTTGATCGCCAAGGCGCTGGGCGAACACGGGACGCTTGCCGGGTTTCGGGTGACATCCAGCACGCCCGAGACGGTCGGAGATTTGGATATCGAGGCGCGCGACTTTGTTGTCGTCGCCTCACAAGGGCAGGGGGATGGCGCAGCCCTTGGGGCCGCGCTGAGGACGCAAGCCGCGCGGGTGTCGATGGTGGCCAGCCGCCGCAAAGCCGAAACACTCATGGAAAAGCTGATTGGACAGGGTCTGGACCCGGCCCGCGCGGCGCGTCTGAAATCCCCAGCCGGGCTGGACATTCATGCCATTGATCCGCACGAAATCGCCCTGTCGATCCTGGCCGAGATCGTGATGTGGCGAAACACAGACAAATCGACGGAGGTCTCTCAGGATGAAAAACTTGCTTAAGCGCCTATGGCCGGCGCGTCCGAAACAAACACCGGAACAGGCGACGGAAACCGCGCTTTTGGTCTTTCCGAAATGCTGTTGAACAAAGGAAACATGAATGGAACTGAGTGACGAAATCCGCATCGCCGCCCCGCGCGACGTGGTCTACAAGGCGCTGAATACGCCCGAGATTCTGCAGGAATGCATTCCGGGTTGTGAAGAGCTGATCCAGAACTCGCCCGAGGATCTTGAGGCCAAGGTGGTCCTGAAAATCGGTCCGGTCAAAGCGAAATTTGCCGGGCAAGTGACGCTGGACAATTCCAATGCCCCCGGCGGGTTTTCCCTGACCGGTGAAGGCAAAGGCGGTGCAGCCGGGTTTGCCAAAGGCGGTGCCGAGGTCACACTGACCGAGGATGGAGCCGAGACAATTCTGGCCTACACCGCCAAGGTTGACGTGGGAGGCAAGATCGCCCAGCTGGGCAGCCGTCTGATTGCGGGTACGGCCAAAAAGCTGTCGGGCAAGTTCTTCACCCGCTTTGGTGAGATCGTGGCGGAACAGGCTGTGTCCTGATCATTTTTTTGGGCCGGTTTCCGGACTGGCCCGAATTTTGCTGTGTGAATTTATCCCGTGCGAAAAGCTTTGATCTTTGTGCGCTTGGTGCAAGTCGTTAGAATATATTGATATTTTTAGCACAGAGTTAAGCGGTGAAAATGATTGATGAAAATGACCCTTCGGGGTGGGATTCTCATGTCTGGATTTCTACGACCTGGAACGATGCGGTTGGCGTAACTCCGATGACGCGGAGGGAATATGAGCGGCATTGGCGCGCGGGTCAGCCCAAAGAAATCGGTCAAAAATACAGTGAATTGCTCCAACGAACTTATAGAAAGTTCCTATGGGCGAGGTGCTGACGGCGGAAGAAATCGGCGATGTCTGGTACTATGGCTCTCAGGACGGCAATCCGGCGCCGAGTTTCATGAACGGAGGCGGTCTGCCGGTGCTGTCAGACTCTGCCAAAACGGTTTTGGAACAGTTCGATCTGGGTGACACCTATTTCCACTCGATCAGATTGCAGACCCCGGCTGGCCATGCGAGCACGGACGAGCCCTATTACATCCTGAATGTATGCAACAAACGGTCTATTGGGAATTATGAAGCCTTGGGACCCGAGGGCGATTTTGCAGCTCCATTGAACAATCTTGCCGGCAAGATTTTCAGTCCAAGGTCGGGGTGGGAGCATAAATTGGTCGTTGTCCCCGAAGCACTAGACGGCCCTGACCTCTGGATTGATCAAAAGACACCCCGAATTCTTTTCCTCTCCGAA
This sequence comes from Ruegeria sp. R8_1, assembly GCF_017743815.1. Taxonomy (NCBI): domain Bacteria; kingdom Pseudomonadati; phylum Pseudomonadota; class Alphaproteobacteria; order Rhodobacterales; family Roseobacteraceae; genus Ruegeria; species Ruegeria sp. R8_1. The sequence goes on from NZ_JAGHRL010000004.1 coordinate 373,939, forward strand.
CGTCTCGTCTCAGCCATGAAAGCCGCCGGACTCGATGACGGTTGGGGTTTAGTCCGCTGCCCTGTTGGGATTCTTTGATCCACAGATGCACCTTACCCTACCGCTGATGAAAACCTGTCTGCAAAGACAAGGTGCGCTCGCAACACAGCAGCAAACAACCGCGAAATCCGGCGTTCCGAGCTATTCTAATGATGTCGGGGATATGGTGCCCAGGAGAGGACTCGAACCTCCACGTCCATACGGACACTAGCACCTGAAGCTAGCGCGTCTACCAATTCCGCCACCTGGGCAGGTGTCGTGGAGGGGCGTTTAAGCCCACTGGAGAGGAGGGTCAACCGGATTCGGGAAGTTTTTTGAAAGTTTTTTGACCCCATCCAAAACGCACCCGAAAAAGGCAGGGTTTTTCACCTGCGCGCGGCGTTATTGCGCCTTGTTCCGCGCCTCTTTGAGCGGTAGATCGGATCAGGAGCCAAAAGCAGGAGCCCTTCTATGTCAAAACTGGTCACGATTTATGGCGGATCCGGATTTGTCGGCAGGTACGTCGCAAGGCGTATGGCGAACGAAGGGTGGCGTGTTCGGGTCGCTGTCAGGCGCCCGAATGAAGCGATGTTCGTCAAACCTTACGGCGTGGTTGGACAGGTTGAACCCATCCTGTGCAACATTCGCGACGATGCGTCGGTTGCGGCGGCGATGCAGGGCGCGGATGCGGTGGTGAACTGCGTGGGTGTGCTGAACGAGCTGGGCAAGAACGCGTTTGACGCCGTACAGGCCGACGGGGCCGAGCGGATCGCACGGATCGCAGCCGAACAAGGGATCACTACGATGGTTCATGTGTCGGCAATCGGTGCAGACGCGGATTCGGACAGTGAGTATTCGCAAACCAAGGCGCAGGGTGAGGCCGGAGTGCTTGCTCATATGCCCAACGCCGTGATCCTGCGCCCCTCGGTTATTTTCGGGACCGAGGATCAATTCTTCAACCGCTTTGCCGGGATGACCCGGATGGGGCCGTTCCTGCCGCTGGTCGGGGCCGAAACGAAGTTTCAGCCGGTCTATGTCGATGATGTGGCTAAAGCTGCTGTTCAGGGCGTTCTGGGGCAAGCTGCGGCCGGCACGTATGAACTGGGCGGTCCCGAGGTAAAGACATTCCGCGCGCTCATGCAGCAGATGCTTGACGTGATCCACCGACGCCGCGTGATTGTCGGGATGCCGTTTTTTGCCGCGCGGATCATGGCCGGGGTTCTGGACATCGTTAAATACGTCAGTTTCCAACTGTTCCCGAATAGCATTCTGACGCGGGATCAGCTGAAAAACCTGCGCCGCGACAACGTCGTGTCGGATGGGGCGAAAAGCTTCGCCGATCTTGGGATCGAGCCGGCCACGCTGGAGTCGGTTCTGCCGGACTATCTTTGGAAGTTCCGCCCCTCGGGCCAGTATGACGAGATTCAAAGATCCGCTGACAACCTGCGGACCTGATCAACTGTAGGCAATGGCCAGCAGAACTATGCCAAGAACAACGCGATAAATTACGTATGGCGTAAAGCTGACGCTGCGCAGCAAGCGCATCATGAAGGACAGCGCCAGAAGGGCCGCAGCAAAGGCAAAAAGCGCGGCGATTGCTCCGTCAATAGCCAGTTGAGCGTCGGCTTCTTTGATCACATCGACTGAAAGCAATATGCCCGACGCCAAGATAGTCGGGATCGACATCAACATTGCGATCCGCGCGCCGTCTTCTCTGGTGTACCCCAAGTGCCGGGCGCCTGTAATCGTGATGCCGGACCGGGATGTGCCGGGGATCAGCGCCAGCATTTGCCACAAACCCATAATGGCCGCATCTTTCAGACCCCAGTCATTTGCCTTTTTTCTTTGCTGTCCTTTCTGGTCCATCCAATAGAGCAGAAGACCAAATCCCAACATGGTCCATCCAATCACCGCCATCGATCGCAAAGACTGGCTGAGCCCGGTTTGATAAAGAATGGCCCCAACGATAACCGTTGGAATCGTCGCAATGATCAGACCAAGCGCAAGCCGCGCCTGTGGCGTGTCTGTTTGACCTCGCAGCGCGTCTGGCAAACCTGCTGCGGCTGATTTGACGTCAGACCAAAAATAAAGAACCACCGCGCCTAGGGTGCCCACATGAACCGCCACATCAATGGCAAGGCCTTGATCCGCCAGACCAGTTAAGTTGGGCAGCAGAATCAGGTGCCCGGATGACGAAATCGGCAGAAATTCGGTGATACCCTGAATGATCGCCGCAAGAATCAGTTGAAATAGACTCATTAACCTGCCCGTGCCATCGTCACGTGTTCTTTGCGATTCATGGGTATAAGCGTGATGAAGAAAAGGAAAGAACGCATATAGGTCCGATTCGGATCTAAATTTTTGCTTTTTTCATGTGACCCTAGGATTTTTGATCGCAAATTCACCAATTAGGTCAGCATAATTGACTTTTCATCCGATCTTGCATCACTTAAAGAAGCTCGACCAAGCCAATTCATGGAGTCTGACCCGTGGCCAAGCAACCGATGCTGAAATTTGTGCAAGTCGATCGCGCCATGCCTGAAAAGCGTGCCGCTGACACGCGCAAGGAAGACTTTGACGAGATCTATGCCGAATACGCCTCGGCCAAAGCAGAAGAGCAAGCCAGCCGCTGCAGCCAATGTGGTGTGCCCTATTGTCAGTCACATTGCCCGTTGCACAACAATATCCCCGACTGGTTGCACCTGACCGCCACTGGCCGTCTGGAAGAGGCCTATCAGACCAGCCAGGCGACCAATACATTCCCCGAAATCTGTGGCCGCATCTGCCCGCAAGATCGCCTGTGCGAAGGTAATTGCGTGATTGAACAGTCCGGTCACGGGACAGTAACCATCGGCACGATCGAGAAATACATTACCGATACCGCGTGGGACAAAGGCTGGGTCAAACCCACCGTCCCCACAGCCGAGCGCAGCGAAAGCGTTGGTATCATCGGTGCGGGCCCTGGTGGGCTGGCGGCGGCGGACATGTTGCGCCGCGCGGGTATTCAGGTCACGGTCTATGACCGCTATGATCGCGCGGGTGGCCTGTTGATGTACGGTATTCCGGGCTTTAAACTGGAAAAGGACATCGTGCAGCGCCGCAACGACCTGCTGGCCGATGGCGGCGTGACATTCGAGTTGAATTGCGATGTCGACGCCACGAAATTCGAAGACATTCGTGGCAAGCATGACGCGGTAATCATTGCCACTGGCGTATACAAATCGCGTGACCTGTCCATGCCGGGCAGTGGTCTGGCCGGGATCGAGAAGGCGATTGACTTCCTGACCGCCTCGAACCGCAAAAGCTTTGGCGATGCGGTCGAAGACTTTGACAATGGTCGCCTGAACGCGGCTGGCAAAAAGGTTGTCGTGATCGGCGGTGGGGATACCGCGATGGACTGCGTGCGGACCTCGATCCGTCAGGGCGCGACTTCGGTCAAATGCCTGTATCGCCGCGACCGTGCGAATATGCCCGGCTCGCAGCGCGAGACTCAGAACGCCGAAGAAGAAGGCGTGGTATTTGAATGGCTCAGCGCCCCCAAGGGCTTTACCGGCGACGACAAAGTGCAGGGCGTCATGGTGCAGAAAATGCGCCTGGGTCAGCCCGATGCCACTGGCCGTCAGGCCCCCGAGGTGATCGAAGGCGCGGATTATGTCGAAGACGCCGATCTGGTGATCAAGGCGCTGGGGTTTGAGCCCGAAGACCTGCCCACCCTGTTCGGCCAGCCCGACCTTCCCGTAACCCGCTGGGGCACCGTCAAGGCCGCCTTCCAGACCGGCGAGACCGAGATGGACGGTGTTTACGCCATCGGTGATATCGTTCGCGGGGCCTCTCTGGTCGTGTGGGCGATCCGCGACGGGCGCGACTGTGCCGATGCGATCATCGACCGTTTAAACGCCAAGGCGGCGGTTGCAGCCGAATAACCCAGCAATCAGGAGCGCCGGAATGCCCGAGTTGCAAGGCCAATGCATGTGTGGCGCGGTCACCGTGACCGCCACCCCGGCGCAAAATGCGCTGGGCGCGTGTCATTGCGACCAGTGCCGCCGCTGGACCAGCTCGATGCTTGTGACGTTTGAGGCAGAAGAGGGCTATGCCGCGTTAGGCCCTGTGAAAACCTTCACCTCGTCCGATTGGGCCGAGCGCGCCTTCTGCGCCGAATGTGGCTCGGTGCTATGGTACCGGATCACCACAGAAGGTGAGATGCATGGCCAGACGCTTATGGCCGCAGGGTTGTTCCCGGATACCGGGCACGGCCTGACACATGAACTTTTTATCGACAAAAAACCCCAGGGTTATGCGTTCGCAGGTGAGCGCCAGCAAATGACCAAAGCCGAGGTTGAGGCCATGTTCGCCCCCTCGGAAGAAGGAGACAGCCAATGACCAAATATGATGCCGATTGGGTGCGCGCCGAAGAAGCCAAACGTCAATGGATGGCAGAAAACAGTCTCTATTCCGAGGAGGAAGAGCATTCTTCCTGTGGTGTGGGCCTTGTTGTGTCTGTTGACGGCAAGCCGTCGCGCAAGGTGGTAGATGCCGGGATTGATGCGCTCAAGGCGATCTGGCACCGCGGCGCTGTGGATGCCGACGGCAAGACCGGCGACGGCGCAGGCATCCATGTGCAGATTCCGGTCCCCTTCTTCTATGATCAGATCCGCCGCACCGGTCACGAGCCCAATCTGGACGAGCTGATCGCCGTTGGTCAGGTCTTCCTGCCCCGGACCGATTTCGGTGCGCAAGAAAGCTGCCGGACAATTGTTGAAACCGAAGTTCTGCGCATGGGTTACTACATCTATGGCTGGCGCCACGTGCCGGTCGATGTGACCTGTCTGGGTGAAAAGGCCAACGCGACCCGTCCCGAGATTGAGCAGATCCTGATCTCGAACTCCAAAGGCGTGGACGAAGAAACCTTTGAGCGTGAGCTGTATGTGATCCGTCGCCGGATCGAAAAAGCGGCGGCCGCCGCAGGGATTTCGGGGATGTATCTGGCGTCGCTATCGTGCCGCTCGATCATCTACAAGGGCATGATGCTGGCCGAACAGGTCGCTGTCTTCTACCCCGACCTGATGGATGAGCGGTTCGAGTCGGCCTTTGCGATCTATCACCAGCGCTATTCGACCAATACCTTCCCGCAATGGTGGCTGGCGCAGCCCTTCCGCATGTTGGCCCATAACGGCGAGATCAACACGCTGAAAGGCAACGTCAACTGGATGAAAAGCCATGAGATCCGCATGGCATCCTCGACCTTTGGGGACTACGCCGAGGACATCAAACCGATCATCGCGGGCGGATCGTCGGATTCCGCCGCATTAGACTCGGTTTTCGAGGTTCTGGTGCGTGCAGGCCGGTCTGCCCCGATGGCGAAAACCATGCTGGTGCCGGAAAGCTGGTCCAAGCAGGCCGTGGAACTGCCGCAGGCGTGGCGCGACATGTATTCCTACTGCAACTCGGTGATGGAGCCATGGGACGGCCCCGCCGCCTTGGCCATGACCGATGGTCGCTGGGTTTGCGCCGGGCTCGACCGGAATGGCCTGCGTCCGATGCGCTATGTGGTGACGGGTGATGGTCTGGTCATCGCGGGCTCTGAGGCGGGGATGGTTCCGATTGATGAGGCATCGGTGACGGAAAAAGGCGCGCTGGGTCCGGGGCAGATGCTGGCCGTGGATATGAAGCGCGGCAAGCTGTACCGCGACAAGCAGATCAAGGACAAGCTGGCCCGCGCCCTGCCGTTTGGTGAGTGGGTCGGTAAGATCAACGACTTGAATGAAAGCCTGTCAGGCGTAGCCGAGACCGCAAAGTTCAGCGGCGAAGAACTGCGCAAGCGCCAGATCGCAGCCGGTTATTCTGTTGAAGAGCTTGAGCAAATCCTTGCCCCCATGGCCGAAGATGGCAAGGAATCACTCGCCTCGATGGGCGATGACACCCCGTCGGCGGTTCTGTCCAAGCAATACCGCCCTCTCAGCCATTTCTTCCGTCAGAACTTTAGCCAGGTGACCAACCCCCCGATCGACAGCCTGCGCGAATACCGCGTCATGTCGCTGAAAACCCGGTTCGGGAACCTGAAAAACGTGCTGGACGAAGACAGCAGCCAGACCGAGATCATCACGCTGGACAGCCCCTTTGTCGGCAACGCCCAGTGGGACAAGTTGGTTGAAAATCTCGGTTCTCCGTTGGCGGAAATTGATTGTAGCTTTGAACCCGGACGGGGCGCGCTGAGCGCCGCTTTGGCTCGTGTTAGAGCCGAAGCAGAAGAGGCCGTGCGCTCGGGCGCGGGGCATCTGGTACTGTCCGATATGAACTCGGGCGAGGGCCGTGTGGCGATGCCGATGATCCTGGCGACCAGCGCTGTGCATTCGCATCTGACGCGGCAAGGGCTTCGGACCTTCTGCTCTCTGAACGTGCGGTCCGCCGAATGTGTCGATCCGCATTACTTTGCGGTTCTGATCGGCTGCGGTGCCACCGTGGTGAACGCCTATCTGGCCGAGGATTCGCTGGCCGATCGGATTGACCGTGGTCTGTTGGAAGGCACGCTGACCGAGAACGTCGCACGCTATCGCGAGGCCATCGATCAGGGTCTGCTGAAGATCATGGCCAAGATGGGGATTTCAGTGATTTCCTCATACCGCGGTGGTCTGAACTTCGAGGCTGTTGGCCTCAGCCGCGCCATGGTTGCCGAATACTTCCCCGGGATGACCAGCCGGATTTCCGGTATCGGCGTCACCGGTATTCAGGCCAAGGCCGAAGAAATCCACGCCAAAGGCTGGGACAGCGGTCTGGACGTGTTGCCCATCGGTGGTTTCTACAAATCGCGCAAATCGGGTGAGACCCACGCGTGGGAAGCGACCTCGATGCATATGATGCAGATGGCTTGCAATCGCGCATCCTATGAGCTGTGGAAGCAATATTCGGCCAAGATGCAGTCGAATCCGCCGATTCACCTGCGCGATCTGATGGACTTCAAACCGTTGGGTAAACCGGTGCCGATTGAAGAGGTGGAATCCATCACCTCGATCCGCAAACGGTTCGTGACGCCGGGCATGTCGCTAGGCGCTCTGTCGCCCGAGGCGCATAAGACGCTGAACGTGGCGATGAACCGGATTGGTGCAAAGTCCGACTCGGGTGAAGGCGGCGAAGATCCGGCGCATTTCGTGCCCGAGCCGAATGGCGACAACCCTTCGGCCAAGATCAAACAGGTGGCTTCGGGCCGGTTTGGCGTGACTGCCGAGTACTTGAACCAGTGCGAAGAGCTTGAGATCAAGGTCGCCCAAGGTGCGAAACCCGGTGAGGGTGGCCAGCTGCCGGGCATGAAAGTGACCGACCTGATCGCGCGCCTGCGGCATTCGACCAAGGGTGTGACGCTGATCTCGCCGCCGCCGCATCACGATATCTACTCGATCGAGGATCTGGCGCAGCTGATCTATGATCTGAAGCAGATCAACCCGCGCTGTAAAGTGACGGTTAAGCTGGTTGCATCCTCGGGCGTGGGCACGATTGCAGCCGGTGTGGCCAAGGCGAAAGCGGATATTATCCTTATTTCGGGTCACAATGGCGGTACCGGCGCGTCTCCCGCGACGTCGATCAAATACGCCGGTCTGCCGTGGGAGATGGGCCTGACCGAGGCGCATCAGGTTCTGGCGATGAACAACCTGCGGGATCGTGTGACCTTGCGCACCGATGGCGGGCTGCGCACCGGGCGCGACATCGTCATGGCTGCAATGATGGGAGCCGAGGAATACGGCATCGGTACCGCTGCCCTGATCGCGATGGGCTGTATCATGGTACGTCAGTGTCAGTCGAACACCTGCCCGGTCGGCGTCTGTACGCAGGACGAATCCCTGCGCGCCAAATTCACCGGCAATGCGGATAAGGTCGTCAATCTGATCACCTTCTATGCGCAGGAAGTGCGCGAGCTGCTGGCCAGCCTTGGTGCGCGTTCGATTGATGAGATCATCGGCCGGGCCGATCTGCTGGCGCAGGTCAGCCGGGGTTCGGCCCATCTGGACGATCTGGACCTGAACCCGCTGCTGATCACCGTCGATGGCGCACATGACATCGTCTATAACCGCGACAAGGACCGCAACGCGGTGCCCGATACGCTGGACGCCGAGATCGTGCGCGATGCGGCGCGGTTCCTGAAGGACGGCGAGAAGATGCAGCTGTCCTACGCGATCCAGAACACGCACCGGACCGTGGGCACCCGCGTCTCCAGCCATATTGTGCAGAATTTCGGTATGCGGAACACGTTCCAGGACGACCATCTGCATGTGAAACTGCAGGGCTCGGCCGGTCAGTCGCTGGGGGCGTTTGCGGCTCCGGGTCTGAAGCTAGAAGTGTCTGGCGACGCCAATGACTATGTCGGCAAAGGCCTGTCGGGCGGCATGATCGTCGTGCGCCCGCCGCAGGTCAGCCCGCTGAAGGCAGACGACAACACGATTATCGGCAATACCGTTCTGTACGGGGCTACCGATGGACACCTGTTTGCGGCTGGTCGCGCCGGTGAGCGGTTCGCGGTTCGGAACTCGGGTGCCAAAGTGGTGATCGAGGGCTGCGGCTCGAACGGGTGCGAATACATGACCGGCGGTGTCGCGGTGATTCTGGGCGACATTGGTGCCAACTTTGGCGCGGGCATGACCGGCGGCATGGCGTACCTGTACGATCCGGAAGGCAAGGCGCAGGCGCTGATGAACATGGAAACACTGGTGACCTGCCCGGTGACGGTGGATCACTGGATGGATCAGATGAAAACGCTGATTGAACGCCATGCTTTGGAAACCAACAGTCGCAAAGCTGCAGATATCCTGCAGCATTGGGATGTGGAAAAGGCAAACTTCCTTCAGGTCTGCCCAAAGGAGATGCTGAACAAGCTCAGCCATCCTCTGACAAACGAAGTTGAAGCTGTTCCTGCGGAGTAAGACCCCGTCTGATCGTTAATCGAGAAACCCGCGTGTCTCCTGAAACACGCGGGTTTTTCTATTTTTTGGCATTTTTGACGGTTTTCTTGCGTTTTTAATCGTTTCACGCCTAGCTAACGAAAACGTTATCTCGGCGCTCTGGTCGCCAGCCCATTTAACGCGTCGCAGGGAGCAGGCATATGCCAACAACCTACACGGATCAGTTTTTTGTCATCGACCCGGCCAATCCCGGAGCGAACGGTACGACACCTGGCTCGACCCTGACGGTTCAGAAATTCGACATCGTCGACCAGAACGACAACGGCCTGATCAACCGGCTGAACAACGACTCGGTCGACGGATCAGACATTACGGCGTCCTATTTCAATGACATGGTGACCATTGAATTGGATGACGGCACTCAGATCACCTACACGGGTGTGACCTTCTATCTTGCCGATGGGCGCGAGGTGTTCACACCCACCGACGGACAAGTTTTGGAAAGCGGGACGTTCGTCAGCTCATCTGTGACTGATTTCAGCGACACCGGAGGTTCATTTGGTTCGGTCGATATCGGAGCCGGCGATCTGGGCCCACCGTGTTTCACGCCCGGCACAATGATCGAGACGGCATCCGGCCCTCGCCGGGTCGAGGACTTGCGTCCGGGTGATCTGGTTCTGACCTCTGACAACGGGGCACAGCCTTTGCTTTGGGTCGGCAGAACAACGGTGAAAGCCCAGGGGAAACTTGCCCCGGTACGCTTTGAAGCCGGTGTTTTGGGGACGAACAAACCGCTGATCGTCTCTCCGCAACACCGTATTCTGATCGAGGACTGGCGCGCGCCCTATCTATTTGGGCATTCCGAAGTTCTGATTGCGGCGCATTGTCTTGTGAACGGCAAAACGGTCACGCGCGTCGAAGGGGGCGAGGTCGAATATCTGCATCTGCTGTTTACACGACATGAAATCGTGACGGCAAATGGCGCAAAAAGCGAAAGTTTTTATCCGGGTCATGCCGTATCAATGGCCGACAGCCAAACGCAGGCCGAGATTTTGACCTTGTTTCCCGAGCTTGGTCGCGAGAACCCTGTTTTGCCGGATACCGCCCGTCCGGTAGTACGCCCGCGCGAAGCCCGCGTAATTGCGATTTAACCCGTTCCATACCCGTCTTCGGCGTCGTATAGCAACAGCATGGCAAAAAAAGCAGCGCGCAAATCGAGCAGCAAGAAACGCAAGGCCGCTAAAAGAAAAACACCGATTATTCCGAGAATCCGCCGCTGGGTAGGGCGTGGGTTTTTGGTGGTGATCGCATGTGTTGTTGGGCTGGTGGTTTTGTATTCGGTGGTGAATCCGCCGGTGACCCACACGATCTGGTCCGAGTGGCGGCGCCTAGGCAAAGTCGAACGGGATTGGGTTCCGATAGAACAGATTTCTCCGGTCATGGCGCGCTCGGCTGTGGCGGCGGAAGACGCCAATTTCTGTCTGCACTGGGGCTTTGATGTCGAAGCCATTCGCGATGCACTTGAGGACGGTGGGTCAAGGGGTGCGTCAACGATTACACAGCAGGTGGTGAAGAATGTGTTCCTGTGGCAAGGACGCAGCTGGGTACGCAAAGCGCTTGAAACCTCGATCACTCCGGTTGTTGAAATCTTCTGGAGCAAACAACGTATCCTTGAGGTGTATCTGAACGTGGCCGAGACCGGGAATGGCGTTTTTGGAGTCGAAGCAGCGGCTCAGCGTAACTTCAATGTACCCGCCTCCAAGCTGTCGCCGGTTCAGGCCGCGCGGATCGCTGCGATCCTGCCCTCCCCCCGAAACAGATCAGTCACTGATCCATCAGTGCGCACACGTAGGCGGGCGGCCTCGATCCTGGATGGGGCGGCCACCATCCGCGCAGATGGTCGCGCAGATTGTTTCGAGGATTGAAATACTAACCCTCTCGGCGCTAAAGCTGGATTGTATTCACTGGTTCGATTGGAAGCTCATGGCGCGTCTGTTTCACGTTCCCCTGTCCCCGTATTGCCGCAAGGTCCGTCTTTCGCTAGCGGAAAAGAAGATCGAAGTTGAGCTGGTCGAAGAGAAGTATTGGGAGCAAGATCCGGATTTCCTGCGTCGCAATCCGGCGGGTAAAGTTCCCGTTCTGCGGTTGGACGGTCAGGTGATGGCGGAAAGCGCAGCGATTTGTGAATACATTGAGGAAACGCGCCCCGAGCCATCTTTGATGCCGAAAACCCCCGAAGCTCGGTATGAGGTGCGGCGTTTGGTGGGTTGGTTCGACGACAAGTTTCATCACGAGGTGACATCGAAACTGTTGTATGAGCGGGTCAACAAGAAGATGACCGGTCAGGGATACCCGGACAGCAAGAACGTGAAAGAGGGTGCCAAGGCCATTAAATATCATCTGGATTATATGGCATGGTTGCTGGATCACCGGCGTTGGTTGGCTGGCGATCAGATGACGCTGGCGGATTTCGCGGCGGCTTCGCATTTGTCGGCGTTGGACTATATCTCGGATGTGGATTGGAACCGGTCGGCGGCGGTGAAGGATTGGTATGCCAAGATCAAGTCCCGGCCTGCGTTCCGGTCGATACTGGCGGATCAGGTGCCGGGGTTCCGGCCTCCGCCGCATTACGCCGATCTGGATTTCTGATAGGGTGGCATGGGGGCCGTCTGCCCCCCATCGCGCCGGGGCGCGATTCCCCCCGAAGGTATTTTTAGCCAGATGAAGAGCGGATCGGATTTAAAGGACAAGGTGGTCGCTCGGGCATTGAGCGAGGGGTTTGTGTCCTGTCGTGTGTGTCGGCCCTGGGATGTGCCGGAAGTGCCTGCGCGGTTACAGGCGTTTTTGGATGCCGGGTATCACGGGCAGATGGGTTGGATGGCCGAGCGGACCCATTGGCGGGGCGATCCGTCGGCTTTGTGGCCCGAGGCGCGGTCGGTGATCATGCTGTCCGAAAGCTATGCGCCTGAACATGATCCGACGGAGGTTTTGGCCTATCCGGATCGCGCGGCCATTTCGGTTTATGCCCAGAACAAGGATTACCATGATCTGGTCAAAAAGCGCCTGAAACGTCTGGCGCGCTGGTTGATTGCCGAGGCTGGCGGCGAGGTTAAGGTGTTTGTCGACACCGCGCCGGTGCCTGAGAAAGCGCTGGGCCAAGCGGCCGGGTTGGGATGGCAGGGGAAGCACACCAATCTGGTCAGCCGGGATTGGGGGAATTGGGCTTTTATAGGGTCTGTTTTTACCACTCTGGAGCTGCCGTCGGACAGGGCCGAGGTGGATCATTGCGGCTCGTGTCGTGCTTGCCTGAACGCCTGTCCGACAGATGCGTTCCCTGCCCCTTACAAGCTGGATGCGACGCGTTGTATTTCCTATCTGACCATCGAGCATAAAGGCCCGGTGGATGAGGAATTGCGCGCCAAACTTGGCAACCGGATTTATGGTTGCGACGATTGCCTGGCGGCCTGTCCGTGGAACAAGTTTGCCGTAGCGGCCAGTGACATTCGCTATGCCGCGCGCGAGGATCTGAAGGCCCCCGCCCTGGCGGACCTGGCGGCGCTGGATGACGCGGCGTTCCGGGCGAAATTTTCCGGATCACCGATCAAACGCATCGGACGGGATCGGTTTGTGCGCAATGTGCTGTATGCGATTGGTAATTCCGGATTGCCCGCCCTGAGGCCGGTGGCGCGGGGGTTAGTGGACGATCCGGATGCATCCGTGGCTGACGCCGCGCGCTGGGCGGTGCAACAACTGTCATAAGTGCCGCAAACAGGCTGGACGTGTCGGTCCAAACCGCTACACCCAATTCAGCGAACAGGAAGGAGAACCCGATGGCGCTGGCTTTGGGGGTGGATACGGGCGGAACCTATACGGATGCGGTACTGATCCGGGATGAGGCTGAGGTGATCGCGTCGGCCAAGTCGCTGACCACGCGGGCAGACTTGGCAATCGGTGTGGGCAAGGCGATTTCCGCTGTGTTGGAGCAGGCGGCGGTTGGTCCTGAGCAGATTTCGATGGCATCTTTGTCGACCACATTGGCCACCAATGCTCTGGTCGAGGGGCAGGGCGGGCGTGTGGCGCTGGTCTATATCGGGTTCAAGGAAGGCGATTTGGATCGGCACGGGTTACGCGACGCGTTGAAGGATGATCCGGCCTTGGTTATTGCTGGGGGTCACAGTCATGCGGGGGGCGAAGCCACGCCGTTGGATGTGGCCGCGTTGGAGGCCTTTTTAGACACTCATAAAGGCATTTCCGGCTTTGCTGTGGCCGCGCAATTTGCCACGCGCAACCCCGCGCATGAGTTGGAAGCGGCGCGGATTATTACCGAGCGGACGGGGGCTCCGGTCACCTGCTCGCATCACCTGTCGGCCAAGCTGAACGGCCCGAAACGGGCGGTGACGGCTGTATTGAACGCGCGGCTGATCGGGATGATCGACCGGCTGATCGGACGGGCGCAGGATCTGTTGCTGGCGCTGGGTATCACCGCGCCGATGATGGTGGTGCGTGGCGATGGCGCGTTGATGAGCGCCGAGCAGGCGCGGGAACGCCCGATCGAAACGATCCTCAGCGGGCCTGCGGCCTCGATCGTGGGAGCCAGCTGGTTGACGGGGGCCGAGAATGCCCTTGTGTCGGATATTGGTGGGACGACCACGGACATCGCCGTGATCTGCGACGGCAAGCCAGCGATTGACCCCAATGGTGCACAGGTCGGCGGTTTCCGCACTATGGTCGAGGCGGTGGCGATGCGCACCCATGGGCTGGGCGGCGACAGTCAGGTGCATGTGGTGACCGAAGGCTTGGGCGGCGGCGTTGTCCTTGGGCCGCGCCGGGTTTTGCCAGTGTCGCTGATCGCAGCCGAGGCCCCGGATGTGGTGCATGCTGAGTTGGACAAACAACTGCGCGCGACCACCGTAGGGGAACATGACACGCGGTTCGCGCGTCGTGTGCCCGGTATCCACGCCGAAGGGCTGGGCGCGCGGGAAGAGGCGCTGTTGGACCGTCTTTGTGATCAGGTTCTGCCGCTGAGCGATCTGTTGCGCACACGGATGGAGAATGGCGCTCTGACGCGGTTGGTGGATCGCGGGATCGTTCAGGTCTCGGGCGTGACGCCGTCGGATGCCAGTCATGTCTTGGGACGGCTGGACGCATGGGATGCCGAGGCTGCGCGCAAAGCGCTGGAACTGGTGTCGCGCAAACGGGTTGGGTCAGGCGATGTGCTGGCGAAAAACCCAGAGGCTTTGGCGCAGATGATCGTCGATCAATTGACGGAACAGACCTCTTTGACTTTGTTAGAGACTGCTTTTGCCGAAGAGGCTGAGGATTTCGGCTTCCCCCCCGCCGATCTGGCGCGGCATGTTCTGACCCGTAAGGGGTTGGCCGGGCATCGGGGCCTGCTGGCGTTGGATGCTGCGCTGAACGTGGATGTGATCGGGTTGGGTGCCTCGGCCCCCAGCTATTATCCGGCGGTCGGGGAGCGTTTGCATTGCAAGATGATCTTGCCCGAACATACCGGCGTGGCCAATGCCATTGGCGCGGTCGTTGGTCGCTTGACCTTGCGCCGGGCGGGAACTGTCACCTCACCGTCTGAGGGCAAGTTCCGGGTGCATCTTGAGGACGGACCGCAGGATTTCAACGACTCCGAGGCGGCGTTGTCGCTGCTGGAATCCGTGCTGCGAAGCGAGGCTGAGGGCGCGGTACGCGATGCCGGGGCCGAAGATATCCGCGTGATCGTTGACCGCGACATCCGCACTGCCCGCGTCGAGGCGCAGGAGGTGTTTGTCGAAGCCATGATCACGGTTGAAGCCAGCGGCCGCCCAAGGGTTGCCGCCGGCTGATCGCTTATTCTGCCGCGTCGCGTTTGGGCAGAACCCAGTCGGGGCGCGGGAAATGGCAGGTATAGCCGTTGGGGATACGCTCCAGATAGTCCTGATGCTCGGGCTCGGCGTCCCAGAAATCACCGACAGGCTCCAGTTCTGTCACGACCTTGCCGGGCCACAAACCGCTGGCGTTCACATCCGCAATCGTGTCCAAGGCCACCTGTTTCTGTGCGTCATCGACATAGTAGATGGCCGAACGATAGCTCATCCCGCGGTCATTGCCCTGACGGTTTACCGTGGTCGGATCGTGGATCTGGAAGAAGAACTCCAGCAGGTCACGATAGCTGATCTGCGCCGGGTCAAAGAAAATCTCGATCCCTTCGGCATGGGTGCCGTGGTTGCGATAGGTGGCGTTGGGGACATCGCCGCCGGTATAGCCGACGCTGGTGCGGGACACGCCCGGCAGCTTGCGGATCAGGTCCTGCATTCCCCAGAAACAACCTCCGGCCAGGACAGCGCGTTCTTCGGTCATTGGATTTCCTCCACATGGATCAGATAGTCGGCATAGCCTTCGGCCTCCATGTCATCGCGGTGGACAAACCGCAAGGAGGCCGAGTTGATGCAATAGCGCAGCCCGCCATGTTCGCGCGGCCCGTCGGGGAAGACGTGGCCCAGATGGCTGTCGCCGTGTTTTGAACGCACTTCGGTGCGGATCATACCATGGGTGGTGTCGCGGAACTCTTCCACATACTCGTGCACGATGGGTTTGGTGAAACTGGGCCAGCCGCAGCCGGATTCGTATTTATGGGTCGAGGCGAACAGCGGCTCGCCCGAGACGATATCCACATAGATCCCCGGTTCCTTGTTGTTCAGCAGCTTGCCGGTGCCCGGTCGCTCGGTCCCGCTGTTCTGCGTGACATGGTACTCTTCGGGCGAGAGGGCGGCGATGGCCTCGGGGGATTTGGTGTATTGGGTCATGGATCCTCCGGTCGGTTGACTTGCACTAATATTTGGGGGCTGGGGCGCAGAAATCAAAGCCTGATTCTTGCACCTCGCGCCCTCGTGCGTTGATCCGGCGGGCGATTTGGCGCGTATACTGGGGCAGAGGAGGGTTCACCATGTTCCGTATCTTGCTGTTGACCGCTTTGATTCTGACCGGACGCACAGTGCAGGCTGCGCCGTTGAGCGGAGAGTTTCCGTCGATCGACGGCGGCACCTTGTCGATTGCGGATTGGCGCGGGCAGCCGGTTTTGGTGGTGAACACGGCCTCGCATTGTGGCTTTACCGGGCAATACAGCGCGCTACAGCAGGTGCATGAGGCTTATGGCCCGCGTGGTCTGGTCGTGTTGGCGGTGCCGTCGGATTCCTTCAACCAAGAGTTGGGATCGGCGGAAGAAGTCAAAGAGTTCTGTGACTTCAACTACAACCTGACCCTGCCGATGACCGATATTACTCCGGTCAAAGGGGCCGAAGCACATCCGTTCTACAAGTCGGTGGCGGAGCAGACCGGGTTTGAGCCGCGCTGGAACTTCAACAAAATCCTGCTGGACGGTGATGGCACGGTGGTTGCCACCTATGGATCATCTACGCGCCCCGATTCCCGGCAGGTACTTTCTCAGGTCGAGGCTTTGCTGCCCTGAGCAGGTTGGCGTGATAGCTGCACGGCCAGAATGCCGGCGGTGGTGATCAGGACACCAACGGCATCCAGTGGGCCGAGTTTCTCCCCCAGAAGCAACGCAGCAATCGTCACACCGAAAACAGGGTTGAGGAAGTGGAAGGTGGCTGCGCGGGTCGCTCCGATCCGGTCCAGCAGCAAGAACCAGATCAATGTGGCCAGCAAGCCGGGGAATAGGGTTGTGTAGGTGAAAGCCAGCGCCAGCGGAACGGTGGGGTGGATATAGATCGTCTCGAATACCGGTGCGGCGATGAACAGAACGGCTGAACCAACCAGCATCTGCAACCCCACAACCATCATGAAATTCCCGCCCGAGGTCGCCCCGCGCACCGCCAAGGTGGCGAAGGTCAGCGCCAAGGCTCCAACACCGCAGAGCATCACGCCGAACATATCAACGCCCGCGCTGATGCGGCTGCTCATGATCAGGGCGACGCCTGCAAACCCTGCCAGCAGGCCGATCACGCCCATGGGCCGCAGACGATCACCCAGAAACAGCCAACTTGCCAGCGCCACCAGCAATGGCATGGTCGAGGCGATGATAGCCGCAACCGAGGCTTCGACCGTTTGCATTGCGTAGAAATTCAGACCCAAATACAGGGCATTTTGGCAGATTCCGAACAGGATGGTTGCGTACCATTGTTGCGGCGTCAGCCGCCAGCTCTGCCCCATTGCGCGCGCAATGGCTACGCCGATCAGCCCCGATACCAAAAACCGCAACGCCAGCGAAAACAGCGGTGATGCGTCCATCACGATGATCCGCGCCGAAGTAAAGGCCGACGACCAGATCAGTGCAAATGTCAACCCCATGGCCATGGCGCGCAGATCCATCGCCCATCCCCTTTGTTGGTTTCGCGCACTGTTCCTTAAATCAGTAAGGGTCGCAAGATGTACCGTCTGGCCGTACGAGCTAGGAACCTAATAGGAGCACGACACGCACAGCGCATATTTTATATCTGACCGGAGTTGGAGTTACTTTTCGGCACGCTAGATCATAAATGATCACAACGAAGGCGAACCCTGTTATGTTGGAAGAGAAGCGAAAAGATCTGGATTCAGAGCGGCAGAAAAAACTGCTGTTTCGGCTTGTGGATGAACTCAGCCAAACCTCGCCTGATCTGTACTATCGCCCGACCAGTGAGATCGCGACGTACCTTGAAACGTATATTCGTAAGGAAGCGAAACTGTCTGCAGACGATCGGGCCTTGATGAACCGGCTCAGCCGTCGTGATCTGGAAGTGCTGTTAAGTTTGCACTGATCCCAAAGAAAAAGGGCCCCCAACCGGCGGCCCTTGATCGTATCTCTGTAAAGGCTGTGATCAGCCGTTAACGCTGTCTTTCAGAGCTTTCGCAATGGTCATCTTGACCACCTTGTCGGCCTCTTTCTTGAACTGCTCGCCGGTGGCGGGGTTGCGCACCATGCGCTCGGGGCGTTCGCGGCAGTAGATTTTGCCAACGCCGGGCAGGGTTACTGCGCCGCCGGCGGATACTTCGCGGGTGATCAGGCCGGTCATGGCCTCCAGCGCGGCATTCGCGGCTTTCTTGTCAGTCCCCATTTCCTCAGCGAGAGCAGCAACCAGCTGAGTCTTTGTCATAGGCTTTGCCATTTCTTGGTCTCCTTAACGTGCCCGATGTCTTGGGCCTCACCGCGTAACTGTAACGGGATATTGTGGGCGAACACAACGAATAGTAGCGCGGAAAACCCTAAAAATAGGGGGAAAACGTTGCTTTTTTGCTTCAGAGAAAGGCTGTTTCGTCGAAAGAACGCAATTTCCGGCTGTGTAGGCGTTCAAGCGGCATGCCTCGCAGGTGTTCCATCGCGCGAATTCCGATCGCCAAATGGCGGCTGACCTGCGTGGTATAGAAGTCCGAGGCCATGCCCGGAAGCTTCAATTCCCCGTGCAGCGGTTTGTCCGAGACACAGAGCAAAGTGCCATAGGGCACCCGGAATCGATAACCATTGGCGGCGATCGTGGCGCTTTCCATATCCAGCGCGATTGCCCGCGACTGGCTGAGGCGCTGCACCGGGCCGGACTGGTCGCGCAGTTCCCAGTTGCGGTTATCGACCGAGGCGACAGTGCCGGTACGCATGACGCGCTTCAGCTCGTAGCCGTCCAGTTCTGTCACTTCAGCCACGGCGCGCTCCAGCGCCACCTGCACTTCGGCCAGGGGCGGGATGGGGACCCAGACAGGCAGGTCATCGTCCAGCACCTTGTCTTCGCGCAGATAGGCATGGGCCAGCACGAAATCCCCCAGCGCCTGCGTGTTGCGCAAGCCGGCGCAATGGCCGACCATCAACCACGCATGCGGGCGCAGCACTGCGATATGGTCGGTCGCGGTTTTTGCGTTGGATGGCCCTACCCCGATATTGACCAGCGTGATCCCTGACCCATCGGCGCGTTTCAGGTGGTAGGTCGGCATCTGAGGCAGCTTCAGAGGCTGCTCCAAAACACCATCGGCCGATGTGATCTGCGCATTCCCGGTCGAGACGAAGCTGGTATAGCCGCTTTCCGGGTCAGCCAGTTGGTCGCGGGCGTAGTTCTCGAACTCGGACACGTAGAACTGGTAGTTGGTGAACAGCACATGGTTTTGGAAATGGCTGGGATCTGTGGCGGTGTAATGCGCCAGACGGGCCAGCGAATAATCCACACGCTGGGCGGTGAACAGCGCAAGCGGGCCAATCTCGGTTTCGTGGTCATGCACCCCGTTGACGATATCGTCATTGGTGGTCGTCAGATCCGGCACGTCGAACACATCGCGCAAGGTGAACCCCGCCGCGCCCTGGTGGGGCACCACAAGGTCAGGGTTATTGGCCACGGCGAAATGCACCGGGATCGGAGTATCCGAGGCGCCAATCGTCACCGGTTGGTCATGGTTTTTGATCAGCAGGGCAATTTGTTGGGTCAGATAGGCCCGGAACAGATCAGGCCGTGTGACCGTGGTGGCATGGGTGCCGGGTTCCGAGACGTGACCAAAGCTCAGACGGCTGTCCACATGCGCGTACGAGGTCGTTTTGATGCGAATCTCTGGGTAATAGGCTCTGAATCGCTCGGACGGAGTGCCTGCCTCCATCGCTTTGGCGAAGTTTTCGCACAGGAAACTTGTGGCCTTTTCATACAGCTCTTCCAGGCGCGCCACAGCGGCGGCTGGGTCGGTGAATTTCTCGGGGCTTGGGACGTCGGGTGTTCTTATTATTGTCATGCGAGGAGTTCCAAAAGGTCGATCTTTTCAAATGTCCGCACATCCACCAGCCCAAGGTCGGAAATCCGCAGTTCGGGGATCACGACAAGGGCCAGCAGCGAGTGCTGCATATAGGCGTTGTTCAACTGACAGCCGCAGTCCTGCATCGCCTGAACCATCCGGTCCGCCTTGGCGGCCACGTCTGCGGCGGGGCTATCGGACATTAGGCCCGCGATGGGCAGTTCTACCAGCGCCAGTTCCTCACCGTCGCGGAACAGGGTAATGCCGCCGCCCACCTCGGCCAGACGGTTTGCCGCCAGTGCCATCTGTTCGCGGTCGGTCCCCACCACGATCATATGGTGGCTGTCATGCGCCACGGTCGAGGCCATGGCCATGCGCCCTTGATACCCAAAGCCCGAGACAAAGGCGTTCGTGACCCCGCCGGTCGCGCGGTGGCGCTCGACCAACGCGATCTGGCAGACCTCGCCTTCGCCCTCAACCAGCCCGCCGATGATGGGCAATTCCGCCTTCAGCGCCTTGGTCGGGGCCTGATTTTCCACCACGCCGATAACATTGGCCCGCACGCGGTTGGCGCCCTCGGGGGCTTTGATTTCGAAATCCGTATCGGTCAGTGCATGACCCAGATGCACCGTATTACGCGCGCTGTCCGGCCAGTTCAAATGCGGGCAATCCACGGTGATCGCGCCATTTTCGGCGACGATCTGGCCGCGGGCGATGACCACTTCGATCGGCAGCTCTGTCAGATCGGAACTGAGGATGATATCCGCCCGCCGCCCCGGAGTGATTGAGCCGATCTCGCGTTCCAGCCCGAAATGGGTGGCTGTGTTGATCGTCGCCATTTGCAGTGCGATCAGCGGGTCACAGCCGCAGGCAATCGCGTGACGCACCACGCGGTTCATATGCCCGTCATTCACCAAAGTGCCCGAGTGGCAATCGTCGGTGCACAGGATAAAGCCACGCGGGTCCAACCCCTTTTCGGTCACCGCCGTAATCTGGCTTTCCACGTCATACCAGGCCGAGCCCAGCCGCATCATCGACCGCATCCCCTGCCGTACCCGTGCTATGGCGTCGGCTTCGCAAGTTCCCTCGTGGTCGTCAGCGGGCCCACCGGCCACATAAGCCGCGAAATCAGGCCCTAAATCGGGCGAAGCGTAGTGTCCTCCCACGGTTTTGCCCGCATTCTGAGTTGCCGCGATCTCGGCTAGCATCTTGGGGTCGCCGTTGATCACGCCGGGGAAGTTCATCATCTCACCCAACCCGATGATGCCGGGCCAGTTCATCGCTTCGGCCACGTCCTCGGGGGTGATCTCATAACCCGTTGTTTCCAGCCCCGGTGCTGATGGCGCGCAAGAGGGCATCTGGGTGAAGATGTTCACCGGCTGCATCAGCGCCTCGTCATGCATCATGCGCACGCCGTCCAACCCCAGCACATTGGCAATCTCATGCGGGTCGGTGAACATAGAGGTGGTGCCATGGGGGATGACCGCGCGGGCAAATTCGGCCGGGGTCAGCATCCCTGATTCGATATGCATATGAGCGTCGCACAGACCGGGCAGCATATAGCGCCCATTGGCCTCTATGATCAGCGTCTTAGGGCCGATGCAATGCGAGGCATCCGGCCCCACAAAGGCGATGCGCCCGCTGGCGATGGCAATGTCGTGATCCGGCAGCGCCTCGCGGGTGTGGACATTCACCCAGATCCCGCCGCGCACGACCATGTCGGCTGGATCACGTCCAGCGGCAACAGCGATCAATCGGGGGGCGGTGTCGGGCCAAGTTGGGAAAGGCGTATATTCCATGGCTCAACTTTTCTGAATGTGTCCGAAGGTGCAACCCCCACTGAGCATCTATCATCAAACCGTCACGCAGCGCGTCAGCGCTGCCCGGCCCAACCAGAGGAGGGGGCGCGCAAGCGCCCCTGACGATGGGCGGGAGCGTCTACCCCGCCAGATCGCGGGCAATTTCCTGCCGCACCCAGTCTGCGAACAGGACGGCCCCCGGCGTTTCCTCGGCCTGAGGCGACAGCAGCAGGTAATAAGCCTCGGGCATCTGTGCGCGGTACTCAAACGGGGCCACCAGTTGTCCGCGCTCGATCAGGTCGCGGGCGATGGTGTCATGGGTCAGGCAATACCCACCCCCGGCCATGGCCACAGACAGGCTAACCAGATAGGTTGTCGAATAGGTAATGGGTGAATTTTCCCAATTTAGACCCTGTTCAGTGATCCAATTCTGCCAATTCGACAACAGGTTCGAGCAATCAAACAGGGGCTGTTCCTGAATATCTTCCAGCCGCACTTCATAGCCCGGCGCGCAGACGGGATAATAGTGATCTGTACGCAGCAACTCGGTGCGTACCGTGTCGGATGGGCGCAGAGAGTATCGGATCTCAACCGCCGCGCCCTCGGCCATTTCGCGCGGCTCCCAGAGTTCGGTGAAAATGTTCAGCTGCACATCCGGGTGCGCCGCCCGGAACCGGGGCAGGCGCGGCCCCAGCCAGTTCACCGCAAAGGTGATGTTGCTCTGAACCTGCACCGCGTTCTGCTGCGCGCCGGTGACGGCCTGCGTGCCACGCACCAGCGTACGAAACGCCTCACGCACCACGGGCAGATAGGTGATTCCGGCCTCGGTCAGTTCCAGTGCGCGGGGACGGCGCAGAAACAGGGGTTGGCCCAGATAGCCCTCAAGCGATTTGATCTGCTGACTGACCGCGCTTTGCGTCATGTTCAGATCACGCGCCGCACCGGTGAACGACAAGTGTCGCGCGGCGGCCTCGAACGTCCGCAGCCAACCCAGCGGAGGAAGTGAATTCTGCATTGGCATAACCTCACCATTAGTTCAGCTAATGAAATAGGTGCGATTTTTTCGTTGGTCAAATCCGTCTTGCGTCGCCACCTTCTTGAGAAACCAGATGGAGGAGCCCGCCATGACCGTCACCGAATTGCGTCCCAATATCGACCACTGGCCCGAGCGGGTCGATCTGGCTGCCACCTTCCGCTGGACCGAACGCCTGAACATGCACGAGGCCGTGGCTAACCACTTCAGTTTGGCGGTCAACGAGGACGGAACGCAGTTCCTGATGAACGCCAATCAGATGCATTTCGCGCGGATCACGGCCTCGAACCTGTTGCTGCTGGATGCCAATGACCCCGGTGTGATGGCCCAGCCCGGCGCGCCGGACCCAACGGCCTGGGGCCTGCATGGCTCAATCCATCGGCAGTGTCCCCATGCGCGCTGCGTAATGCATGTGCATTCCATCTTTGCGACCGTTCTGGCCTCGTTGGCGGACAGCACTCTGCCGCCGATCGACCAGAACACGGCCACCTTCTACAACCGCTATGTGGTGGACCAGGAATTCGGCGGGCTGGCCTTCGAAAGCGAAGGGGAGCGTTGCGCCGCCATGCTGTCGGACCCGAAGAAAAAGGTCATGATCATGGGCAACCATGGCGTGCTGGTGACTGGCAGCGATCCGGCGGATACGTTCAACCGCCTCTATTACTTTGAACGCGCGGCCGAGACCTATATCCGCGCGCTGCAAACCGGCCAGCCCCTGCGTGTCTTGTCTGATGAGATTGCGGAAAAGACCGCGCGGGAACTGGACGACTACCCCGATCAGGCCGAGGCGCATCTGCGAGAGATCAAAGCTCTGCTGGATGCCGAAGGTTCCGATTACGCCAGCTAAAGGGGATTGCCATGACAGACGCTGCCCAAGACCCCGAAGCCGCCCGGTGGCACTATCACCCCGAAGG
Organism: Ruegeria sp. R8_1; assembly: GCF_017743815.1. Lineage (NCBI taxonomy): Bacteria > Pseudomonadati > Pseudomonadota > Alphaproteobacteria > Rhodobacterales > Roseobacteraceae > Ruegeria > Ruegeria sp. R8_1. The sequence goes on from NZ_JAGHRL010000004.1 coordinate 397,280, forward strand.
TCCGGTGGGTTTGAACCCGCTGTTCGCGTGGCCTCCGCGCCCCGCCTCCGTTTTGAAATGGTATAGTGGGGCGTGGTTGCAGATTACCTCACTGACCCTGTGTATGGGGTTGGCAATTGTTGTATATACCTTGTTTTTCCCTGCGTTAGAGACGATGAAGAGTTTTGCTGCAGGGTGGATGTTTCGCATATGGCTGTTGAACATGGTGCCTCAGATATTGGTGGCGGGCGGGCTGCATTGGTGGCTTTACATGCGCAAGGGGCAGGGCATGTACAAAAAGTTCGACCGTCGCGACCTGACCCGGAACAACGGCAATTTCACTTTCCGCAATCAGGTCTGGGACAATATCTGGTGGACGCTGGGCAGCGCCATGACCGTGGCGACCGTGTATCAATGGGTGATCTATTGGGCGATGGCTAATGGGTATGTGCCGACAGTCACTTGGGCCAGCGCGCCGATTTGGTTTGTCGTCTGGATGTTGTTCATCCCGATGTGGTCTGGCCTGCATTTCTATTGGGTGCATCGGCTGGAGCATCACCCAAAGCTCTATAAACACGTCCACGCCGTGCATCATCGCAACGTCAATATCGGCCCGTGGTCAGGGATATCGAACCATTGGTATGAAAACCTGCTGTATTTCACGACCTATTTCATCCACCTGATCGTGCCGTCCCACCCTCTGCATCTTCTGTTTCACACGTATTTCCAGCAGATCAGCCCGGTTCTGTCCCATTCAGGGTTCGAAAAGCTGAAAGCCGGAGAAACTGAAGCAGCCCGCGCGGGGGACTTTTTCCACCAGCTTCATCACCGGTATTTCGAGTGCAACTATGGCACCTCGGAAATCCCCTTCGACAAGTGGTTTGGCACCTATCACGATGGGTCTGCCGAGGCGACAACGCGGACGCGGGCCTACAAGAAACAGATGTATACCTAACTCGTCCGCAGCGCGCGTGGCGTGATCCCAAACTCGGCCCGAAAGGCTCGGGTTAGGGCGCTGGGGTCGTCATAACCCGCGCGCAGTGCGATCTCGGCAATGGTCAGGTCGGTCTCGGCCACCAGTTTCCGGGCCAGGTTCAGGCGCAGGCGGCGATAGACCTGCGCCGGGCCTGCGCCCAGTTCGGTCTGCATTCGGGCCGCAAGCGCCTTTTGCGAACGTCCAACCCGGCGGGCAATCTCGGGGATGGGCAAGGGCATTTCCAGATGTTCCTGCATCAGCGCCAGCGCCTTGTTCACATAGCTGCTGGTCGCCCCCGCCCCGCCGGAATGAGACCTTGCGGAATCGCGTGTCATGAAAAGCTGTGCTACCTCCAGCGCCAAAGCCTGCCCGTGGTCTCGCCCAATCAGGTGCAGCACCAGATCAAACGCGGCCATTGCTCCAGAGCAGGTGATGCGGTTGCCGTCGATGACATAGCGTTCGCGACGGGCGTCGACCTCGGGGAACCGTTCGGCAAAACTGCCCAATTCTTCCCAGTGGATCGTCGCACGGTGCCCGTCCAGCAATCCGGCCAGCGCCATCAGCCAGCTTCCGGTGTCCAGCCCGGCCAGTACGCTGTAACGCCCCGCGGCGGACCGCAACCCCGCCAGCGTCCGCCACACGCCATGGGCCCGATACCCGTAAGAGGGCATGATGAGCAGTGTATCGCCGCGTGCATTCTGCAAGATGTCGTGTGGTGCAACCTGCAGCCCCGAAGATGATGTGACGGGTGCACTATCCAGCGACAGGAACTGCCAGTCATACAGCTTGCGCCCGGCGATGGAATTCGCCGCCCGCAAGGGTTCGACCGCATTCGCAAGGCAGTGGTTGGAAAAGCCGTCGAACAGAAGCACTCCGATTTGCTGCGGTGAAGCGGGTAATTTGATCCAATCCTGCATGATAAAGGTGTATTTGTGCACGTTTAGCTTGGCAAGCCACATCAGGATATCGGCAACCCCAGATGTGGAGACCCCCGATGCAATATGGCCTGTCCGACGAGCAAGAGATGATCGCCGCGACCGTTCGCAGCTTTGTCGAAAACGAAATCTACCCGCACGAAGAGCTGGTCGAGCGCACTGGCGAAGTCCCGCACGAGATCGCCGCCGAGATCAAGCGCAAGACAATCGAGTTGGGTTTTTACGCTTGCAACTTCCCCGAAAGCGTCGGCTGTGCCGGGCTGAACCATCTGGAATTTGCGCTTGTTGAACGCGAGCTGGGCCGGGGGTCGATGGCGCTGAATCATTTCTTCGGACGGCCTCAAAATATCCTGATGGCGTGCGAGGGGGATCAGATCGACCGCTATTTGATGCCTGCCGTCCGGGGTGAAAAGATGGACGCGCTGGCGATGACTGAACCGGGGGCGGGCTCGGACGTGCGGGGGATGAAATGCGCCGCCGTACGTGATGGGGGGGATTGGGTGGTCAATGGCACCAAGCACTTCATCTCGGGCGCGGAACATGCGGATTTCATCATCGTCTTCATCGCGACCGGCGAAGATCAGACGCCGAAAGGCCCCAAGAAACGCATCACTGCCTTTCTGATCGATCGCGGCACTCCCGGCTTCACAATCCGGGATGGTTACAAGTCGGTCAGCCATCGCGGCTATAAGAACATGGTGCTGGACTTCGACGATTGCCGCTTGCCGGATGCGCAGGTTCTGGGCGAGGTCGATGGCGGGTTCGAGGTCATGAACACCTGGCTTTACGCTACGCGGATCACCGTTGCTGCCATGTCGGTCGGGCGCGCGCGGAGGGCTTTCGACTATGCGCTGGACTACGCTGCGACGCGCGAGCAATTCGGCCAGAAGATCGGCAAGTTTCAGGGGGTCTCATTCCAGATCGCCGACATGATCACCGAGATTGACGCCGCCGATCTGCTGACCCTTGCCGCCGCCGATCGACTGGACAAAGGGCTGCCCGCCAACCGTGAGATTGCCTCGGCCAAACTGTACGCTTCTGAAATGCTGGCCCGGGTGACGGATGCGGCCATTCAGGTGCATGGCGGCATGGGGCTTATGGACGACTACCCGCTGGAGCGTTTCTGGCGTGACGCGCGTGTCGAACGCATCTGGGACGGAACCAGCGAGATTCAGCGCCACATCATCAGCCGCGATCTGCTGCGGGCGCTGGGCGCATGACGACAGCGCTGGCCCGAGCGCTGAACCCTAAAACCATCGCCGTGATCGGCGGAGGCGCGTGGTGTGCGGCGGTCATCGAACAGGCGCGCAAATTCGGGTTCAAGGGCGAGATTTGGCCGGTCCATCCCAAAGCGGTCGAAGTTGCAGGGGAGCGTGCGTTCGCAACGCTCGAAAACTTACCCTCTGCACCTGACATGGCATTTATCGGGATCAACCGCCACGCAACCGTCGAGGCGGTTGCGGTTCTGTCCGCGATGGGTGCGGGTGGTGCGATCTGTTTCGCCTCGGGCTTTACCGAGGCGCAGGCCGAAGACCAATCAGGCGCAGGCTTGCAGGATCAACTGACCGCCGCCGCCGGAGAGATGCCGATTCTGGGGCCGAATTGCTATGGTTTCGTCAACGGGTTGGACCGCGTGGCCGTATGGCCCGATCAGCACGGCATGCGACCTGTGGATCGCGGAGTGGCGATCCTGACGCAAAGCTCGAACATTGCCATCAACATGACCATGCAGCGCCGCGCTTTGCCGTTGGCCTTCATGCTGACCTGTGGGAATCAGGCGCAGACGCATCAAGCCGAGATTGCCTCGGCGTTGTTGGATGACGACCGCATTACGGCCATCGGCGTGCACATCGAAGGGTTTGGCGATCTTCGCAAATGGGAGGCGCTGGCCCACAAGGCCCGTCAGCGCGATGTCCCGATTGTCGCGCTTAAAATGGGGCGCTCGGCCCATGCGCAGGCGGCGACGATCTCGCATACAGCCTCGCTGGCGGGGCAGGATGCAGGCGCGCAGGCGTTTCTGGATCGGTTGGGGATTGCCCGCTTGGATGACATCCCCAGCTTTCTGGAATGCCTCAAGCTGTTGCATGTGACCGGGCGTCTGGACAGCAATGGGCTGGGTACGATCAGTTGCTCGGGGGGCGAGGCCAGTTTGGCCGCGGACATGGCCGAGGGGCGCGATCTGCACTTTCCGCCTCTGACAGACAGGCAACGCACCGATCTGCGCGCGGCATTGGGGCCGATGGTGGCGCTGGCGAACCCGCTGGACTACCACACCTATATCTGGCGTGACACGCAGGCGATGACGCGCGCCTGGTCGGCGATGATGGGGCCGGAAAAGGCTCTGACTATGGCCATTGTGGACTATCCGCACACTGATCAGACGGATTGGAGCTGCGCGACCCAAGCCGCACTGAATTGTGTGGCCCAAACCGGGCGGCCCTTTGCAGTGACCGCAACTCTGCCCGAGTTGATGCCCGAAGACGTCGCGCAGCGCCTGATGGATGGCGGCGTTGTTCCCTTCGCCGGGCTGCATGAGGCACTGTCGGCTGTCGAAGCGGCAGCGCGCCCTGCAGGTCAGGACTTTGATCCCGTGATCCTTCCCACTACCGCCCTTCCAGACGTCACGCTGACCGAGGCGGAGGCCAAGGACCAGCTTGCAGCCTTTGGTGTGTCCACTCCGAAAAGGCGGGTGATGCAGGCCGATGCCGCCAGTGCGTGTGACATGACCGGTCCTTTCGCCGTCAAGGGCGTAGGACTGGCCCATAAGTCGGATCACGGGGCGGTTCAGTTAAGGGTCAGCGCGGACGATCTACCAGCGGTCGCGGCCCGGATTGGCACCCATGAAGTTCTGATCGAAGAAATGGCGCCCGAAGGCGTGGCAGAGTTGCTGGTCGGTGTCACCTGCGATCCGGCCCATGGCTATGTTCTGACATTGGGTGCGGGCGGGGTGTTGACGGAAATCCTGCGGGATTCGGTGTCCCTGCTGATTCCGTCGCCTCGGAACGTGGTTGAAAAGGCGCTGGGCGAGCTGACCTGTGCGCCGTTGCTGGCTGGCTATCGCGGCAAACCCGCAGCCGACATGGGCGCGATTCTGGACACGGTCGAGGCTGTTCAGGCCTATGTTATTGCCAACGCGACCCATGTCAGCGAAGTTGAAATCAATCCGCTTATCTGCGGCCCTAAAGGGGCGGTGGCGGTGGATGCTCTGATCCGAAAGGCACGCACATGAACCCGGTCAAAACCCAGCGCGATGGCGCGATTCTACTGGTCACTCTGGACCGCCCCAAAGCCAATGCGATTGATCTGGCCACCAGCCGGGTGATGGGCGAGGTGTTTCGGGATTTCCGCGATGACCCGGACCTGCGCGTGGCGATCATCACCGGCGGAGGGGACAAATTCTTTTGCCCCGGCTGGGATCTGAAGGCCGCCGCTGACGGAGACGCGGTGGATGGTGACTATGGCGTGGGCGGTTTCGGCGGGTTGCAAGAGCTGCGCGATATGAACAAGCCCGTGATTGCGGCCGTCAACGGGATCGCCTGCGGCGGTGGGCTGGAACTGGCGCTGAGTGCCGACATGATCATCGCCGCAGAGCACGCGAGCTTTGCCTTGCCCGAAATTCGGTCGGGCACCGTTGCGGATGCGGCCAGCGTCAAACTGCCGAAACGCATCCCCTATCATATCGCGATGGAACTGCTGCTGACCGGACGCTGGTTCACTCCGGATGAGGCCAAGAACTGGGGTCTGGTCAACGAGATCGTGCCCGGCGATCAGCTGATGGACCGAGCATGGGAACTGGCGCGTTTACTGGCCAGCGGGCCGCCTCTGGTCTATGCAGCGATCAAAGAGATCGTGCGCGAGGCCGAAGACTCCAAGTTTCAGGACGCCATGAACCGGATCACACGGCGGCAGTTGCCGACCGTGGATACTCTGTACGGGTCCGAGGACAATCTGGAAGGTGCTCGCGCCTTTGCTGAAAAACGCGATCCGGTCTGGAAGGGGCGCTAAACTCGTTCGAACAGGGCGATCAAAGCCGTATCGTCCTTGTTTGGGCCGTTGGCAAGTTCGCCGTAGATTCGAACCTCGGGTAGGGCGAGATTCCTGATCTGGCCTTGTGCCAGTTTGTGCAGAGCTTCGGCAAATCCCAGTTTTTCATAGTGCTGCGCGTTGATCGACAGGGCGAATTGCGCTCCGGGGCGGGCGACGCGCAGCAAGGGTATCAAAGCCTCGGGGCCCAGATGGCCATGGGTGAAGGTGCCTGACGACACGACGCCCGAGTAGTTTTCGCGCGGAACCGGGATGCCCTCGTTCAGGTCAGCTTCTATCGCGTCGCGGTAGATATCCTTGCGCATGGCCTGATCCAGCATCTCGGCGCTGATATCGGTGGCGTCGATAGGTCCGACACCCAAACCTGCAAGAACGGCTCCGCACAATCCTGTTCCGGCTCCGACATCCAGCACCGGACCCTGACCCCCTGCGCCGACAAACGCACGGGCGGTGCGGATATGCAGCTGGTAATCCTCTCGGGTGGCAAAGCCTTCGTCATAGTCCCCGGCCCATTCGGCATATAGCCGTCGGTTGTCTTCGGGTGTTTCCAGCGCATAAGCCGTGTGCAGATCGGGGGTTTTGTCACTCATGCCTAAAAGAAAGGCGCATTGAGAGATTCGAATCAAGTATCCCGTCGACCCCGCTTGCATCCGGTGGATTTGCGGATCATCAATGGCGGCATGACAGGTACTCTATTTTCGTTTGGTCATGGCTATTCCGCGCAGGAGTTGACGCGACTGCTGGCGCCCCATGGATGGCGGGCTACCGGAACCACGCGGGATCCGGCGCAATCACCGGCTTTACGGGCATCTGGGGCGGAACCAGTTGTCTGGCCGGGACAGCAGGTCAATCTGGACGGGGTGACGCATCTGCTGATCTCAACGGCACCCAATGCTGATGGCGATCCGGTTCTGGCAACGCTGCACGACGAAATCACGGCACGGGCTGCACAGTTCAAGTGGGTTGGGTACTTGTCCACAACTGCGGTTTACGGTGATCATCAAGGTGCGTGGGTAGATGAATCCACGCCTGCGACGCCCACCGCCCAACGCGGCAAATGGCGGGTTCAAGCCGAGCAGCAATGGTTGAGTATTCCGAACCTGCCGACCCATATCTTTCGGTTGGCCGGGATTTACGGTCCCGGACGCGGTCCATTTTCCAAACTGAAACGCGTTGGCATGCGGCGGATCATCAAGCCGGGACAGGTATTCTCTCGCATTCATGTGGCCGACATTGCGCAGGTCCTTGCTGCGTCCATGTCTACGCCCAATCCGGGGGCCATATATAACGTCTGCGATGATGAGCCGGTCCCTCCGCAAGACGTAATTGCCTATGCGGCGGAATTGCAGGGACTGCCTTTACCACCCGCGGTCCCGTTTGATGAGGCGGAACTAACCCCCATGGCGCGTAGCTTCTACAATGAGAACAAGCGCGTCAGGAACGACCGGATCAAGGATGAACTGGGCGTGAAGCTTCTGTATCCTGATTACCGGGTTGGCTTGGACTCGTTGACGCGGGACGGATGATCTATTTATGATAATTTTTAGTTATCACAATCATCCGAAAACAAAACTTTTTAGCATAGCTTGAATTTGCTAGGAGTCGCGTCGACAAGACCCGAGAGTCGCTGTTGCCCGCCCTGCTGCCTGCGCGAATTTTCGCCGCGCCTGTAGGATGGATAAAAGTGTCATCTATATGTGTTCTTGACCGACCGAGTTTTTAGCGGCGTCACAGCGCCGGAATTTTGCCAGGAATGGAGATCGACATGGACGGAAGTGATAACCCCAAAGCAGGCGGATGCCCTGTCATGCACGGCGCGGGAACCCGGTCTAACCGGGACTGGTGGCCGAACCAGCTGAATCTGTCGATCCTGCATCAGCACGGACCGGCCTCGAACCCGATGGATGCGGATTTCGACTATGCCGAAGCGTTCAAGGCGCTGGACATGAAAGCGCTGAAGGAAGACCTGTATGCGCTGATGACGGATTCGCAGGACTGGTGGCCAGCAGACTATGGCCATTACGGCGGGTTCTTTATCCGTATGGCGTGGCACAGCGCGGGCACCTACCGGACGGCAGATGGCCGTGGAGGAGCTTCGACCGGGAACCAGCGGTTTGCGCCGCTCAACAGCTGGCCGGACAACGGCAACCTGGATAAAGCGCGCCGGTTGCTCTGGCCGATCAAGCAGAAATACGGCAACCAGATTTCCTGGGCCGACCTGATGATTCTGGCGGGCAACTGCGCCATCGAATCCATGGGCGGCAAGACTTTCGGCTTTGCCGGTGGCCGCGAGGATATCTGGGCCCCCGAGGAAGACATCTATTGGGGCACCGAGACCGAATGGCTGGCCCCCACCGACAACCCGAACAGCCGTTATTCCGGCGAGCGCGATCTGGAAAACCCGCTGGCCGCTGTGCAGATGGGCCTGATCTATGTGAACCCCGAAGGCCCCGACGGCGAGCCGAATGTGCTGGCCTCGGGCCGCGACATCCGCGACACCTTTGGCCGGATGGCGATGAATGACGAGGAAACCGTTGCTCTGATCGCCGGGGGTCACACCTTTGGTAAGGCGCACGGTGCAGGCGATCCCGATCTGGTTGGCCCCGAACCCGAGGCCGCCCCGATTGAGGAAATGGGCTTTGGCTGGATCAACAAATTCGGTTCGGGCAAGGGCGACGACACCACCACCTCGGGCATCGAAGGCGCATGGACCGCGAACCCGATCAAATGGGACAATGGCTATTTCGACCTGCTGTTCGGCTATGACTGGAACCTGACCAAAAGCCCCTCGGGCGCCTATATCTGGGAGCCGGTGAACGTCAAAGAAGAAGACATGGCCCCGCAGGCCCATGATCCGTCGAAAAAGGTCAAAACCATGATGACCACCGCCGATATGGCGATGCGCATGGACCCGATCTATGGCCCGATCTCGAAACGCTTCCACGAGAACCCGGACCAGTTCGCCGATGCCTTTGCCCGCGCCTGGTTCAAGCTGACCCACCGCGATATGGGTCCGCGTTCAAACTACATCGGCCCGGAGGCTCCGACCGAAGAACTGATCTGGCAGGACAACGTCCCCGCCGTGGATCACGATCTGGTGGATGACGCGGACGTAGCCGACCTGAAAGCCAAGATCGCAGCCACCGGCCTGTCGGTGTCCGAGTTGGTGTCGACCGCTTGGGCCTCAGCCTCGACCTTCCGTGGGTCGGACAAGCGTGGAGGCGCGAACGGTGCCCGCATCCGTCTTGCTCCCCAGAAAGACTGGGATGTGAACGAGCCGATGAAACTGTCGAAGGCGCTGTCCGCGCTCGAGGGCGTTCAGGCCGCGTTCAATGATGCGCAGTCGGGCGGCAAAAAGGTCTCGCTGGCGGATGTGATCGTTCTGGCCGGTGGCGTGGGCATCGAACAGGCGGCCAAAGCTGGCGGTCAGGATGTTGAGGTTCCCTTCACTCCGGGCCGAACCGACGCGTCGCAAGAGCAGACGGATGTCGATAGCTTTGCCGTGATGGAGCCCATCGCTGATGGCTTCCGCAACTACCAGAAAGGTGACTATACCGTTTCACCCGAAGAGCTGCTGGTGGACCGCGCGCAACTGCTGACCCTGTCCGCGCCTGAAATGACCGCACTGGTCGGCGGTCTGCGTGTGATGGGTGCCAATTTCGGCGACAGTAAGCACGGTGTGCTGACGGATCGTGTGGGGACGCTCAGCACGGACTTCTTTACCAACCTGTTGGACATGAGCACCGAATGGAAGCCCGCAGGCAAGGGCGTCTATGAAGGCCGTGACCGCGCCAGCGGTGAAGTCAAGTGGACCGGCACCCGAGTTGATCTGGTCTTTGGCTCGAACTCGCAACTGCGGGCGCTGGCCGAGGTCTATGGTCAGTCCGGGGCCGAAGCCAAGTTCACCGCCGATTTTGTGTCCGCTTGGACCAAGGTGATGAATGCGGACCGGTTCGACCTGAATTAATTTAGACTACCACCACTCACAAAACGACGCCGCGCGGGGGAACTCGGGCGGCGTTTCTTTTGGCTGGATCCAGCAGGCGTACCAAGCATTGGGTACGATTCCACAAAAAGCGTTCGTGCTTCAGGATTAAGACGCGTCCATGGTCGGGTATTTGATCCTGTTTGTGAAGGTAACTTATTGTTTTTATTAAGATCAGGAAGTTTCTTCTGAGAAATGTAAAGTTTTTTCAAAATGGGGGTTGCAGGTCCCAGACCTAATCCGTAAATACCCCTTCACCGGCGCTGCTGAGGCGGTGCTGGGACGCGGCGGTAGCGGCGGAGACGCTCGGGAGAGACCGGGGGCATCTGAGGTTGTTGATTAGGCGGGCGCGCTGATTTGATTGGCGCAACGGTCT